>JAHCJH010000022.1 GCA_026126345.1 Phycisphaeraceae bacterium
GCGGCTGTATCCCCCGCCCGGGGCCCGCGCCGAACTCGACGCCGATGAGCGGCTCGGCGGCGCGTTCGCTGTGCTGGCCCCCACCAGCCGCTGGCCGGGCAAGCGCTGGCCGCAGGACCGGTTCGCCGGGCTGGCGCGGGCCCTGCTGGACCGGGGAGCGGTGGAACGCGTCGCCGTCGTCGGCTCGGCGAGCGAGCGCGACCAGTGCGGCCCGCTGCTGCGGGCGTTGGCCGGCGACAAGCGCGTGGTGGACCTCATCGGCCGGACGTCGGTCGGCTCCCTCATGGCGCTGATCGAACGCTCGGCGCTGATCGTGGCCAACGATTCGGCGGTGCTGCACATGGCCGTGGGCCTGGCACGCCCCATGGTCGCGCTGTACGGACCGACGGTGGTCGCGCGCGTCGGCCCGTACCGAGCCGAGGCGACCGTGGTGCAGCACGCGCGGCCCGGCGAGCGCCTGGACCACAAGGATGAACGGCTGGGCACGGAACTGATGGGCCGAATCGGACTCGACGAAGTCATCGAGCGTTCGCTGATCGCCCTGCGGTCAGCGGCACGACCTTGACGACATCGTGAACCGCTCCGTCGCGGGTCAGCCGGCTCTCGACCAACCGAATCTCGCGCACTTCGAACCGCACCGGCGCGATCGGCACGTCGATCGGCCCGGGCGCAGCGCCCGGCAGGAAGCGGGCGAGCGTCATGTGCGGCGCGAAGCGATCGGACCTCGAACCGGGCAGCGCCAGCCGGTGCGCCAGCCGCCTCTGCAGCTCCAGCAGGGGCGCGGATGCGTCGCACTTGCCCGCCACCAGACGGACCGGCCCGCCCTGATCGGCCGTGGGGATGGAGAAGAGTCGCTCGCAGGCGATCTCGAACGGCTCGATGCCGGACGCGGAACGCTCGATTGACTCGGCGATGTCGCGCAGGTCGCGCTGGCGCCGATCGCCGAGGAACACCAGCGTCAGGTGGACCTGCCCTTCGCTGGTGCGCCGGGCCGGCGGCAGCGTCAGCACGTCGAGCTCGCCGAGCAGGGCCGAGGCGGCCCCCGGCGGCGGGTACGCCGCGACGAACAGCCGCATGGACGTGGCGCGACGCATGGCGCTGGCGGCCTCCGGCCGGTGCTAGTAGTTGGGCGTCGGGGCGCGGTAGCGGGAAAGGTCCAGCGATCGGAACCAGGCGATGGTGCGTTGCAGGCCTTCTCGCAAGGGCACCCGCGGCTCCCACCCCAGCCGCGCACGGGCCAGGCCGATGTCCGGCTTGCGGCGGGAGGGATCGTCGGGCGTCGGCGGGCGCGTGGTGATGCGAGAGCGCGAGCCGGTGAGCTCGATCACCAACTCGGCGAGCTGACGGATGGTGAACTCGCCGGGGTTGCCGATGTTGACGGGCCCGGTGAAATCGTCGGGCCCGTTCATCATTCGGATCATGCCGTCCACCAGGTCGTCCACGTAGCAGAACGAGCGGGTCTGCGTTCCGTCGCCGAACATCGCGATGTCCTGCCCGGCGAGCGCCTGGCGGATGAAGTTGCTGACCACGCGCCCGTCGTAGGGGTGCATGCGCGGGCCGTAGGTGTTGAAGATCCGCACCACGCGGATGTTGACCCGGTTGGACCGGTGGTAATCGAAGAAGAGCGTCTCGGCCGCGCGTTTGCCCTCGTCGTAGCAGGCGCGGGGGCCGATGGGGTTCACGTGGCCGACATAGGACTCGGGCTGGGGGTGGACCTCGGGGTCGCCGTAGACCTCGCTGGTGGACGCCTGCAGGATCTTGGCCCGGCACCGCTTGGCCATGCCGAGCATGTTGATGGCGCCGAGCACGCTGGTCTTCATCGTCTTGATGGGGTTGAACTGGTAGTGCCCGGGGGCCGCGGGGCACGCCAGGTTGTAGATCTCGTCGACCTCGAGCCAGATCGGGTGCGTGACGTCGTGGCGCACCAACTCGAAGTTCGGCCGCCCGAGCAGGTGCTCGACGGTGCTCTTCTGGCTGGTGAAGAAGTTGTCGAGGCAGATGACGTCATGCCCCTGGTCCACGAGCCGGTCGCACAGATGCGACCCGAGAAAGCCCGCGCCGCCGGTCACGAGGATGCGCTTGGGTGCGTTGCCCATATGGCAGGAACCTTACGGTCTTACGGGCCGGGCGGGATGCGCAGCTTCATGCCGGGCTTGATCCGGTCCATGCTCGGCAACTGGTCGCGGTTGGCCTGGTAGATCTTCAGGTAGCCCGCCGGCGCGCTGTAGTACTGCTTGGCGATCGAGCTGAGCGTCTCACCCGGCTTGACCTCGTGCACCAGCTCGCTCATCGGCCAGGAGCTCCCGGGCCCGGGCGTCGGCACCACGGGCTTGGTTTCCGGCGCCGCCGGCGGGGGCGACTGGCCCGCGGACGGCCCGGCCGCGGGCGTCTCTTCGGGAACCCAGACCACTTTGCCTTGGATGTTGGTGGGGTCTTCAGGGATGCGCAGCTTGGTCTTGCCCACCTTGAGCTTGTCCGGCGACACGAACGGGTTGGCCCGCGAGATCGCCGACGCCCACTTCGCATCGCCGTACGCCCGGCGGGAAATCACGTCCCACGACACGTCGCCCTTCTGCACGGTGTAGTCACGGAACTTCGGGGGCACCACGCGCTGCACCATCCGAGGAGTGCCCGCGGCCTGCGGCGTGGGCGCCACCGGCGGCGGCTCTGGAGCCGGTTCGGCTCGAGGCAGCGGGATCGCCACCTCCTCGGCAAGGCGCGGCGATTCCCCGAAGGTGATCCGGGGCGCCGAGGGCGTCCAGAGCCAGTACGTGACCACCCAGACGCCGAGCAACAGCGCCAGCCCGCCGACCACGCGTCCTGGATGGTGAGTCATGCCGCCCGTCCTTCGCCCCGAGGTGATGCCGAACAGTCTACTCACCCATGGATCGGCTCGCGGCGGCGGCTGGTGCACCGATGCCCGGACGGGGCCGATCGCCCGCGCCGACGGAGCGCAAAGTTTGCCCGCGGGAAACGACGATCAGGTCGACGCCAGCCTGCGGCTCTCGGTCGCGTGGGGCTGGCCGTTGAGCGAGCCGTCGGCGGCCAGTTCCGGCGGCGTGCCGCCTTCGGTGGGGTCGTACCGCTTCACCCACACGACGGGGGCGGCGATGAACACCGACGAGTACGTGCCGGTGATGATGCCGATGACGAAGGTGAACGCGAACGCCCGCATCGCCTCGCCGCCGAGCAGGTAGATGCCGAGCGTGGCCATGAGGGTCAGGCCGCTGGTGATCACCGTACGGCTGATGGTCTGGTTGATCGAATCGTTGATGACCTTGCGGGTGGCGTACGAGAGCTTGCCCCGGTTCTCGCGGATGCGGTCCATCACGATCACGGTGTCGTTGAGCGAGTAGCCGAGAATGGTCAGCACCGCCGCGACGACGTTGAGGTCGATCTTGAACGCGTCGATCCCCAGGGCCGCGGCCAGGCCGGGCGTGTACTCGACCATGGGCCCGGCGATGGCGATAGCGCCGACGGCGACGATGCAGTCGTGCGCCGTGGAGAGCACGGCGCCGATCGAGTATCGCAGCGACTGGAACCGCACCCAGATGTAGATCAGGATGAGGATGGTCGAGATGACCACCGCAACGATCGCCTGCGCCGTGAAGGTCGCGGCGATGGCCGCGGAGAACGATTCCACGCTGGCCAGCGATTGAGCATTGCCGAGGGCCTCGGACAGGATACGCCACTCGCTGGCGGCCAACTGCACGCGCCACGCCGCGGGGTCCGAGAGGAACGACACCCCGGGGTCGGCAACCAGGACGACCGCCGAACGGACCGACCGCTCGTCGCCGTCGAGCACGATCCACCGCTGGGCGCGGGCACCGGTGCGGGCGATCTCCGGGTCGGGCTGATTGCGGAACGCGATGAGCCGTTTCTCGAGCGCCGACAGCGGCTGCGGCGGGGAGATGTTGTTCAGGATGATCGCGACGCCGCCGACGAAGTCGGGCGCCGGCAGGTCGGCCCGCGGGTTGTCGATCACGTCGCGGATATTGGGCGTGGCGATGGGCCGGACCGGCGCCCGCGACGGGTCGCGCTCGGCCTTGCCGTCGAACTCCAGCGCCGGAGGCGCGTCGATCACGTCCTTGAACGCCTCGTTGACCACGCGCTCGACACCCTGGGTGTTGGTGGCGGTGGTCTTGATCGCGAACTTGTTCGAGGAGATGCGGTCGGCCTGAGGGTCGATCGGCACGACGGTGGGCGCCAGCATGTCGCGGAGCGTCGGGTCGTTGGCGGCCTTCACCGCGGCGACCACCCGCTCTTCGGCCTGGAGGCGGGTGAGGATCGCGGGCTTGCCCGAGGCCTTATCCGTGCCGAGCTCGATGTTGACGCGTGTGCCGCCCCGGAAGTCGTTTTCCAGCAGGTCCTTGCCGCGCAGCCCCACCACGGCGAAGCTCAGCACCACCAGCAGCAGCGACGAACCGAGCATGAGGTGGCGGTACTTCATCCAATCGATGTTCGGGTGGAACGCCCGGGCGATCGCGGGGATCTTGATGGGCAGCATCGAGCCGTGGCGCCAGCGGAACTTCTCGATCAGCACGGAGAAGAGCACCCGCGTGATGTACAGCTGGGTGAACATCGTGGTGATCGACCCGATGATCATCGTGATGGCGAAGCCCTTGATCTCCTGCGTGCCCAGGAAGGCCAGCACCACGACGACGATCAGCGTGGTCAGGTTGCCGTCGACGATCGACGACATGGCTCGGGCGTAGCCGAGGCGGACGCTCGACCGCCAGTCGGCGCCGCGCCCCAGTTCCTCGCGCACGCGCTCGTAGATCAGCACGTTGGCGTCCACCGCCATGCCGAAGGTCAGCACGACGCCCGCGATGCCCGGCAGGCTGAACGCCGCGTGGTTCATCGCCATGATGCCCAGAATGAGCAGCCCGTTGATGAGCAGGGCGATCACGGAGATCACGCCGCAACCGAAGTAGTACACGATCATGAAGCCGGCGACCGCGATGAACGACACGGCGCCGGCGCGCAGGCCCTTGGCCAGGTTGTCGGCGCCGAACTGCGGCGCGATCGTCGAAACGCTGATCGGCTCGGGCGAGAGCTTGGCCGCCAGCGAGCCGGCGTTGAGCACCCGCACGATGTAGCGGATTTCCTCGAGGGTGAAGTTGCCGGAGATTTGCCCGTTCTTGCCGATCTGCGACTGGATGTTCGGCGCGGTGTAGACCTGATCGTCCAGGAGCACGGCCATGAGACGCTGCAGATTGGCGCCGGTCAGCGCCCGCATGCGCTCGCCGCCGAGCTCGGTCATCGTGAACGCGATGTTCGGCCGCTGGATCTCGTCGAGGCTCTGGCGGGCGCTGTCCACCCCCCACTCGCCCTCGGCCTGCGTCAGCCGCCGGCCCTCCACGTCGAACAGCAGGGCGTAGAGCTCGCCGTCGTACTCGTCCACTACCATGTTGCGTCCGGCGAAGTAGCCCGCCGGGTCGGAGTTCATCACCTGGAACTCCGGCAGTGTGTTGTACCACGATTCGAGCTTGTTCAGCTTGAACCAGCGCACCTCCTGGCTCTTGACGTTGCGCGGGCCGACCGACCGCAGTTCCTGCCGGAGCCGCGCCTCGTCGCCGATCTCGCCCGGACGGGCCGCGATGCGGAACGACAGCACGCCGGCGCCCTTGAGCAACCGGATCAGGTCCTGCGGCGAATCGAGCGTGGACCGCTCCTTCTGATACTCGCGCCACGCCGCCACGGCACGATCGAGCGACGCCTCGATGCCCGGGTGCGCCTGGCGGATGCGGGACAGGGCCCGCGCCTGCGGGCTGGGCACGCCCTCGCCGCCGCCCTTGGGCTTGATGTCCCGGTCGCTCAGTTCGAGCGCCCGGGTGATCTCGGCACGGCTCACGCCGGTCGCCAGCGCCGCCTGGCGGGCGCGCTCGTACTCCATCTCGGCAACGGCCACCGGGCGGGCTTCTTCATCCGTCAGCGCCTTGGCCGCGTCGAACGCCCGCTGCAACTCCGCGATTCTCGCGGCGTCGGGCTGGGGCGCGTTCATGGCGGCGGCGAGGGCGTCGCTCGCGTCGGAAACGGCCTTGCGCCGGGCCTCGGCACGCTCCTGGAACTTCGCCCGGCCCTCGCGGGCCGCGTCGAAGGCCTTGACGGCCGCGTTCAATCGTTCCAGGCGTCCGGCGTCGCCGCCGGCCAGGCGGGCGATCTCGGCGGAGCGTTGCTCCGCGGGCATGGCCATGACCTGCTGAATCTGCTCGGCGCTCAGCGCGCCGACAACGACCTTGTCCACCTCGGCTTCGAACGCCGCCCGAAGGTTGAGCGTCTTCTGGTTGGCCAGCGGCATCGTGATCTCGATGCGGTTGGCGCCCTGGGCCACGATCGAGATGTCCAGCACGCCGTTGGGGTCGACGCGGCGCTTGAGCAGCTCGATCATGCGGTCGAGCGTGCCGGGTGGATCGCTCGGGCGCAGGTCGACCTGGTACACCAGCGTGGAGCCGCCGGCCAGGTCCTTGGCGCGGCGGAGCTTCTTGTCCAACGGGAAGATCTGAGCGCCGATCAGCAGAACGACGGCCACGATCAGGACAATGTGTCGGAAGAGGTGTCGCATACACGCTCGCTGAAACCCGCGATTCGGTCGGGGCGCCGCCGCGGCGGCGCGGTCAGATTCGATTCACTCGGGCGTGAACGCGCCCGATCGTTGAACTCCATCGGTCAAACGCCGACGCGGGCGTCGGCCGACAGCTTGGCTTCGGTCTGGCTGCTGGCTCCGCCGGCCTTGCGCAGCACCTGCTGGACCGCCGAACGCGCGAACCGCACGCGGGTGTTGCTGGCTTCGTCGACGCGCAGGACGATCTCGTCGTCAGTCAGTTCCGCCACCGTGCCGATCACCCCGCCGATCGTCTGCACGCGGTCGTTGCGCTGCACGCTGGCGAGCAACTCACGCCGGCGGCGCTGCTCCTTGCGCTGCGACATCGACCCGAACACCATCAGCGCCACCAGCAGCACCAGGGGCAGCAGCAGGAAGAGCATCCCGCCCGTCGGGCTGGGCTGTTGGGCCGGGGCTCCCGTGGGGACCAACTGCTTGGCGCCGTCGGCGGTCGGCGCCGTCGGCGTCGGGGCGCCGATCACCTCGGTGCGTCCAGCGGGGGCGGTCGTCGGGGCGGGCGTCGCCACCGGCTGCGCGGCGATCACCAGCGAAAGGCCCGGAACAATGTTGGAACTATGCATGCGTGCGGCTCTCGATTGCGCCAAAGGAGGTGGGCCGATCAAAGACCGACCGAGTCCACCCTTCCAGGAATGGCCCCAACTTTAGGCGAGCCCGGTGCCCGCCACCGGCCATCGCCCGATCAACCCCGACCAATCGTCGGTGTCGATCGTCGCCCGAACATCGGCCATGAATCGTTGGAAATGTCGGAGGTTGTGGAGCGTCACCAGCATCGGGCCCAGCATTTCTCCCGACTGGAACAGGTGACGCAGGTACCCGCGGCTGAACACCCGCCCGTCGGGCCCGGGTGTGCACGCCGGGCAGTCGCACCCCGGTTGGATCGGCCGGGGATCCTCCGCGAACGACGCGTTGCGCAGCCGGATCTGCCCCGTGGGCGTGAACGCGTTGGCGTTTCGGCCGTTGCGCGTCGGCAAAACGCAGTCGAACATGTCCACGCCCGCGCGGACCGCCCCCAGCAGATCGCGCTCGTAACCGACGCCCATGAGGTACCGCGGCTTGCCGTCCGGCAGCAGCGGCGCGGTGTGCCGCACCACGGCCAGGATCTGCTCGGTGGTTTCCCCCACGGCGACGCCTCCGATCGCGTAGCCGGGCAGGTCGATCGCCGTGATGCGTTCGGCCGACCAGGAGCGCTGCTCGGGGTCCGTGCCGCCCTGCACGATGCCGAACAGCGATTGTTCCGCCGGCCGGGCGTGGGCGCGCCTGCACCGCTCCAGCCAGCGCACGGTGCGCTCGTTGGCCAGACGCACGCGCATCCGGTGCTCCGCCGGGTCGCTCACCCGGTCCCGCTTCATCGCGCGCTGCGCGCGCGGATCGGCGGTGGGCTCGCGGTCCGGTTCGGCCGCAACGTGGTCCGCCGATCCGGGTTCACCCGCCGGCGGGCAGTCGTCGAAGGCCATGATGATGTCCGCGCCGAGTTCGTTCTGCACCTGGATCGCCCGCTCGGGCGTGAGGTGCACTTCGCTGCCGTCGATGATCGACCGGAACCGCACGCCGTCGTCGGTCACCGTGTTCAGGTCGGCCATGGAGAACGCCTGGTAGCCGCCCGAGTCGGTCAGGATCGGCCGCGCCCAATTCATGAACGCGTGGAGCCCGCCCAGGCGGGCCACCACCGCGGAGCCGGGCCGCAGCATCAGGTGGTACGTGTTGCCCAGACAGATCTCGGCGCCCACGGCTGCCAGATCGCGCGGCAGGACACCCTTGACCGTGCCCCGCGTGCCGACCGGCATGAACGCCGGCGTCTGGAAATCACCGTGCAGCGTCCGGACCACGCCGCGGCGCGCGGCGCTGGAGGCCGACCGTCGCGCGATCTCGAACGACAGCGCCACCTACGAGCCCCCGTCCCGGCCGCCCCGGGCGGCGGTCGCTTCGCGCAGCACCCGAAGCTCTCGCTCGGTCAGTGCGGCGCGGCCTTCGGTGCGGATCTTCGCCAGCACGCGGTCGAGTTCCGAGTCACCCCCGACGCCCGACGCGCCGCGAACAACCGGCGCCCGGCGGGAATCGCCCGTGATGTCGAAGAAGTCGCGCAGCAGGTGCGACCGGCGGATCAGGTAGAACCCCGCGATCGCTCCGCCCACGTGCGCCGCCTCGCCCCCGGCGTTGGCCGAGCCCGCGAACAGGTTCACCGCCGCGATCGTCGCGAACAGGTACACCGCCACCCGTAACTGCACCGGGATCACCCAGAAGATCAGCACTTCCTCGCGCGGGGAGATGAACGCCGCGGCCATCAGCACCCCGAAGATGCCCGCCGACGCCCCCACCAGCGGCGTGCTGGGGTCGTTGAACAGCACGAAGGGCAGGTTGAGGCTGAACACGTACCCGAGCAGGTTGAGCAGCAGGTAGAGCAGCGCGCCGAAGATGCCGCACGCGAGGTAGAACGCGGCGTACCGGCGCGGCCCGAGGTACTGCTCGACGATCGAGCCGACGAAGTACAGGCCCAGCATGTTCAGCAGCAGGTGCGCGAGGTTCTGGTGCAGGAACTGGAACGTGACGAACCGCCAAACCTCAAGGCCGAAGAACCCCTGCGTTGTCGAGAAGTGCCCGAGCCCCGTGAGCACGGGCATGAGCGCCCGGCGCTCGCGACCGATCTCCTTGCGCAACATGGCCGGCGCCATGGGGTCCACCAGCGGGTAGTACACGATGCCGTTGACGCCGGGGTAGGGCAACGGGTCGCGCGTGGCACGCACGGCCCGTCGTTGCTCCGCGAGGCTGACGCTCGGGTAGAACTCCACGCCGTACGAGAACGTCCGCAACGCGCCGGGCTGGCTGAGGACGATGTTGTTGACGATGAACACCACCGTGCACAGCACGATGAGCCAGGTGTTGACCGACCACACGGCCAGGCCCATCCTCGGGCGCGCCCTGCGAGCGCCGGCCTGATCGCGTGCGTAGTCGCGGTCGTGGATGCCCATGGTGGACGTGAGGGTACCGCGTGTCGGGCGGCGGGATCAGCCCGAGCGCCGCCGCTCCGTGTCGGCCTGCAGGAACCGGCGCTCGGTGCCCGAGAGGCTCGCCATGCCCGACTTGGCGATCTTGGCCAGGATCCGGTCCAGTTCGTCCTGGTGTTCGCGCTCGGCCTGGGCCTGGCGGCGGGCGCGGGCCTCGGCCGCGCGGTCGGCCGCGGTCTCATCGTCGCGCCGGGCCGGGGGCGAGAACAGCCCGTACGGGTCGTCCTCGGCCAGGTCGTCGGCCAGAAAGCGCAGTTGCTGCCGCTGCTGCCAGCAGGTCAGGCCGGCGAAGATGGCGATCGCGGTGAGGATGCCCTGGCCGGTGCTCATGGCAAACAGTCCGACGACCACGGCCGCCAGCAGGCCCAGGTTGGTCGCGATCACCATGGAACGGCGGTACCCCAGCCGCCACCAGAGCAGTTCCTGCACGACCCGCCCGGCGTCCATCGGGAACATGGGCAGCATCATGTTGAACAGCAGCAACGCCAGGTTGATGAAATAGAACCACCACGCGATCACGGCCGTCCAGGACGGCAGCGTCGCCACGGGCCAGGTGGCGAACGCGCCGAACGGGTTGAAGAGCACCAGGCCCCAGTCCCAGTGCTCTGCCGTCGCCCACACCGCCACGCCCGCCACCGGCACCAGCAGCACGTTGACCATCGGCCCGCCCAGCGTGGTCACGAGCGAGGCGCCCCAGCGGTGCGGCGGCCGGCACATCGCCAGCCCGCCCAGCGGCCAGAGCAGGATCTCGTCGGCCTGCCCGCCCACCCACCTGCACGCCACGCAATGCCCGAACTCGTGCAGCAGCACGATGGTGAACATGATGGTCAGGTACGTCGCCGCGTGGTTGACCGAGCCCTTGCCCGCCGCGATGAGCAGCTCGATGACGACGAAGATGATGAAGAAGATGTGCAGCCGCACCGAAAGCCCGCCGACGCGGAACAGCGGCAGCGACATTCCCAGGGGGTTGTCGGCGTTGGCGACACGGCGCAGCGCATCGGAGAACCCCCCGCCGTCGGACCGATCGCGTCCCTTCCAGCGTGCCATCGGCGGATCCTAGTGCAGCAGCCCGCGCCGCTCCGCGAGCAGGATCGCGATCATGCTCTTGGCGTCGGCAAGCTCCCCCCGCTCGATCATCGCCAGGGCCTCGCCCGACGCTACGCAGAACACGCTGATCGACTCGTCCTCCTCCAGCTTCTGCCCGACGGCACGCAAGCCCGTCGCCAGGAAAGCGTGCATCCGCTCGTCGGTCATGCCCGGGGTCGTCCAGAACGAGCCGATCGGGATCAGCGTCGCGGCCTCGTACCCGGTCTCTTCGATCAGCTCCCGGGCGGCGCACCGATCCGGTGCTTCACCGTGTTCGATGGTGCCGGCGCAGCACTCGACGTTCTCTCGCTCCAGCGCGTGCCGCTGAACGCGGATGAGCACGATCCGCCCGTCCGGCAGCACGGGCACGACCACCACCGCTCCGGGGTGGCGGATGATCTCGCGCTGCAGCGTGGCGCCCCCGGGCGTGCGGATGGTCAGCCGCTCGAAGTTGAACTTGCGCCCGGTGTGGAGCACTTCGCGGGCAACAACGGTCGGGCGAGGCGTGGTCACGGGTGGATGGTAGTGCGCCGCCAACAAAAAACCCCGGGCGCCGGCCCGGGGTTGGTGATTCGTTCCGCATGGACCCGACTCAGCCGCCGAGAATGTGGATCTCGACGCGACGGCTCTGGGCCTTGGTCGCCTTGGGCTTGGCGGCGCCCATGCCGACGGCTTCGATACGGCTGCTGGAGATGCCCTTGGTCGAGAGGTAGTTCTCGACCGCGCGCGCCCGCGCCAGGCTCAGCGCCTCGTTCGTGCCCCACTTGCTCTTCTTGATGGGGTCGCTGTCGGTGTACCCCTCCACGCGGATCCGGTTGTTGGCGTATCGGCTGCGGATGGTCGCGGCGACCTTGTCCAGTTCCTTGCGACCGGCCGCCGTGAGTTGGTCGGAGCCCGAGGCGAACAGCACATCGCCGGCAACCTCGATCACCACGTCCTGCGTCGGCGACGGGCCGGAGCGACGGCCGCCGCCCGTTTCGCCCATCGGCGCGGGACGGGTCCGTTCGGCCTCGAGCTGCGCCTGCAGCTGCTGGGCCTGCGCCTGCGAGGTCTGGGCCGTGGACGCGAGTTGCTGGTTCTCCTCACGCAGTTTGGTGTTCTCGTCCGTCAGGGTCTTGACCTGCTGGTCCTGGCAGCCGCCGAGCACGCCAACGCCCACGATCGCCAGACCCGACAGCATCGTCCAACGCTTCCACATCGACGCCATACCGACCTCCGTGTTCTGGTTGCCGCCGCGGCCGCGCCGACCGCGAACTGGTTTCATGCCGCTCGCACGAACTCCCGTGCGAAGGGTGCATTTCTAGCCGATCCGCCGGGGGTGTCAAATCGCGCATGCTCTGTGCACGCGCTCAGGGGATGTTGATCGGCACTTCGGCGTGCGCCAGCAGAGTAATCAGGCGTTCGATCAGCGGCTTGGTCAACATCACCAGGCAGGTGGCGATCGCCAGGTAGGGCCCGTAGGGCAGTGCCCGAGGCACCTTGCCGCCCGAGAGCGGCCCCACCACAACGGCCCAGAACAGCCCCACGAACGCGGCGGCGAAGAACGCCAAGGTGGTGTCGATCCATCCCAGGCATGCCCCGACGGCCGCCATGAGGTGGACATCCCCCAGCCCCATGGCCTCCTTGCCGAACGCCAGCGATCCGAAGATCCGCACCCCCCACACCAATGCCCCGCCGACCAGGTAGCCAAGCACCACGCCGGCGAGGACCAGCAGCCACAGGGATGGCACGGGCCCCGAAGCAATCGCTGCCGCGCCGGTCTCGGGGTCAACGACGGGTCCCGCGGTGTCCGTCAGTCGGTGTGCCAGCCATCCCCCCGCCATCCCGAGCAGGGCCGGCGGGCCGAGGAACGCCAGTTCCTTGACCATTTCGCGCCGGGCGTGCGGGTACGCCACCCACAGGTCGGTCGGGTTGTCTCCGCCGGCGTCGGCGCCCGGTGCCGGCTGACCGGACGCGGCCCGTTCCTGCTCCAGTCGCTGCGTCTGCTGCTGCTCCCACTCGTCATAGTCGGCGAAGGACCGGCGAATGAGCCCCATCCGGACCAGCAATAGGGAGACCCCCAGTCCCGTGACGGCCCCGCCGCAAGCCCCGATCCACCACCAGGCCTCGCTGGGGGCCCTTGGAGCCGGGGTGGGAATGGTCCACAACCAGCCGGGGGCCACCCGGGGCAGGTGCCCGATGGTCTTCTGAACCCACAGAGCGTGCAGAGGATGAACCACCAGCGCGACGATCGTCGCGAACCATGGAAGAAACAGCGGGATCGTGAACGTCTTGGCGTCGACGAGGGTCATGGCGGCCAGTGACCCAACGAGCGAAACGCACACCACGAACGCTGGCCAGGTCAGCCCGGCGCCGCTCTGAGCCCATTCGGGCTTGACCGCCGACCAGTTGACCCCGAGCCAGACCCCTTTGTCCGGGGCGTAGGCCACCGGGTCCGGGACGACGTACCAGAGCACGTAGAGCCCGGCAAACAGCATCGCCACCGCCAACTCAACCAAGGGGTATTCCGGGCTGATGGGCGACTTGCAGTACCGGCACCGACCTCGCCAGAACAACCACCCGAAGATCGGGATGTTCTCCCGCCAGGTCAACCGGGTCTCGCACGACGGGCACCGGCTCGGAGGCGAGACGATGTCGAGCCCCAGCGGCACCCGGTAGGCGATGACGTTGATCAATGAACCGACGCACGCCCCCAGGGCAAAGACGAACAGCACGGGCGTCCACCGCGCAAGCAGCAGAACCGTCTCGTAGGACGCCTCGATCCAGCCCGGCACTGTTTGAACGGCCATCCACGACATGGGAGCCCTCTGGATCGGCTCGCCCACCCGGGCCCCTCAAACCAACCGTTCCGGAAGGTCCCCCATCACCCGCCCCGCTTGGAGCCTTTGCCGCCCTCGGCTTCACCCATGGCCGCCTGCATCTGACCGGTCAGGTCGGTGAACTTCTGCTCAACCCGCTGGTGGATCTCGCGGCAGTGCTTGGCCAGGGCCACCCCTCGCTCGTAGGCGGCGATGGACGCCTCCAGGCCGATCTCGCCGGACTCGATGTTGGCGATGATCTCCTCCAGTTCCGCCTGCGCATCCTCGTAGGACATGTCAGGGTCGATCGGTTGATTGGCTTGGGTCTTGCGTGCCACGAAGCCAATGTAGCGGCCCGGCTCCGTTCAGGCGAACAGCCCAGGGCCGTCATCGGTCGGGCGATGCCGCCGGCGGGGCTGGCGCACCTGGGGCACGGGCAGGGCCGACGCCGGCGCCAGGGGGTCGCGCGAAACGCTCCGAACGATGGATTCGAGCGTGCCGTCGGCCAGGCGGGTGGTGATGGGCTGGCCCGCCGGTGCGTCTGTGGGACGGCGGACGACCCGCCCGCGGGCGTCGAACGTCACCGAGTACCCGCGAGCCAGCACCGCCTGCGGCCCGACAAGGCCCAACTGTCGTTGGAGACCGTTCAGGACGTCCAGGTGTCGCGCTGCCTGGGCCTGCCAGGCGTCCCGCAGCGCGACGCCGGCCGGTCGAGGGTCGGCCGCTTGAAGTCGGCGAGCCACGGCCTCGTGCAACTTGTTGGTCAAGGCTCGCAGGCCGGCCGCTCGCTGGGCGTACACGGCGGATGGTCGGGATCGTTCCAATCGCGCCATCGATTGTTCCAGCCGCCGGGCCGCGGCCTGGGATCGAGCGTGGGCGGCGGAGGTCAGGTGGCGCGTGTTGGACCGCAGCGATTCCCCCGCCGCGCGGGCCGCGCGGTGCACCGACTGCCGCAAGCGAACGGCCAGCAGGTCCAGTTGCTCGCGGAGGGCAGCTCGATCGGGCGTGAGCCGCATGGCGGCCTGCGTGGGCGTGGCACAGCGCTCGTCGGCCACCAGTTCGGCGATGGTGGTGTCGGTCTCGTGGCCGATGGCCGCCGCGACGGGAACGGGGCACGTGACGATCGCCTCGGCGACGATCCTCTCGTTGAACGCCCAGAGGTCTTCGATGGACCCTCCGCCCCTGGTCACGATCACCGCGTCGATGCCCAACGCCCTGTGCCGCGAGGCGACCCAACGAAGAGCGCGGGCGACGGATGACGCGGCGTCCGGCCCTTGCACCAGGACATCGACGAAGGCGACTTCCACGGCCGGGCAACGGGCCCGCATGGTGGCCAGAACGTCCTGGAGCGCTGCGCCGGTTCGGCTGGTGATGACCGCGATGCGCCGCGGGAACGCGGGCAGGGGCCGTTTGCGGGCCGGGTCCATCCACCCCAGGCCGCGGATCTCCGCGACGAGTTTCTGAAACGCGATCTGCAGCGCGCCGGTCCCGACGGGCTCGATGCCCTCGACGTAGAACGACACGCGCCCCTGGGGCTTGTAGAACTCCACACGCCCGGTGACGATCACCTCCTGCCCGTCGGCGGGGGTGAACCCGGCGCCCTTGGCCCGGTTGGCAAACATCACGCAGGAGATCACGGCGTCGGCGTCCTTCACCGCGAAGTACCAGTGACCGCGCTGGGTGAAGTTGCTCACCTGCCCGATGAGCCGTACGGGCGTGGGCAGCGTCCGCAGCGCCCCCTCGACCAAGGCCGCCAGTTGCCCAACACGCAGGGCCCCCCCCACCGCCCCGGGCGTCGAAGGACCGGGCTTGGCCGCGGCCATGTTCGCCGGATCGAAGGGAAGGCGGCTCACGATGCGGCCCCCGAGCCGACGCCCGCCCGGGCGGCGAATCGCCGACCCCAGGTCTGGTAGACCCGCAGCACGGCGGCGACCTGAGCGCTGGCCAACCGGTTGGCGCCGACCCACTGCCGAGCCGACGCGGCGAACGGAGCCTGTGGCGCCGCGCCGAGAACCGGCCGGAGCGCCCCGGCCCAGGCGTCGGCCGTGGGCCTGGCGACCGTGGCGCATGTCGTCGCCGGCACGATGGCCGACAAGCCGGGATCCGGCGCCGCGACCACGGGCATGCCGTGCGCCATGGCGTCCAGAACCAACGTGCGCTGCTCTCCGAGCGTTTCGGGAAGAACGAGCGCATCGGCCTGGAGCACCAGTTCCCGCTTGCCCTCGAGTTCCGCGATGATGCTCAGGCGGCGATGCATGTCCAGCGTGCGGGCGAGTTTCCAGAGGCCGCACCGGGAGGCACAATCAGCATCAGCGAACACCATCAGATCCACGGCGGGCTCGGCTCCGTGCTCCGTCAACGCGGCCAGTCCCGCGAACGCCGCGTGCACTGCGGACGCCTGCGCCCCGGAGGCCAGCAGCACGGCGCTGCGCGTCTGACCGGGGCGCGGGGGCGGGTTGATCGATTCGGGCAGGTGAACGCCCCAGGGCGCGGGGACGATGGTGGCACCCGGGGCCACGCGGGCCAGCGGCTGCACGAGCCGGTCGTCGGCGGCGATCACCACGGCGCGATCGGCGCCGCCGGACGATTTGACGCGCCCAAGGGTCCGCAGCAGCAACCGGCCGCACGAAGGCCGCCAGGCTTCGAGCACCAGCACGGTGCCGGTGCGAACGGCCAGTTCGGCCGCCAGGGGCCAGCTCTGCTCCCCGAACGCATGAACCAGGTCGAAGACCCGTTCGTCCGGGCCCGGGGGCGCTGCGCTGAGGATCGACCGGATGAGCACCCCGGCCCGAAGGCCCTCGGTCCAGGGCAAGCCGGTGTCGTTGTAGCCGATGGGCGTGGAGTAGACCCCGACCGCTTCGCTCTCGCTCGACCAGCCGTGGGGCACCGCGTGCAGCACCCGCACGCCCTCGTCGGCCAGGCCGATCTCCAGGCGCGAGAGCAGCTTGCGCTCGCGACGGAGAAACGAACGGTCTGGCAGCACCAGCACGCGCACGCCGAAGCCTATCGCGCCGACGCGACGGTCGCGGGCGTCAACGGCACGTCGGGCTCGCGGGAGTGCATCGCCTCGAGCTCTGCGGTGTGCCACAAGGCGACCCACCGGCCTGGCGTCACCTCGTGCAGCACGCTCGATCCGCCCGGGCCCGGGGCGGCCCGCGCGTCGGGCGGCGGCGGGTGCTCGGGCCACCAGGCGGTCCACCCGGGCGTGCCGGCGATCCGCTCGAACGACGAGCGGTCTTCCACCACGTCGCGCACCGTGACCAGGCGCGACGCGGCGGCGTGCAGCGCCGGCGTGCAGGACATCAGCCCGCGGGTGTACGGGTGCAGCGGCGCCGCCAGCAGCTCGGACACCGGCGCGTACTCCACCACGCGCCCCGCGTACATCACGCAGGCGACGTGAGCGCAGCGTGCCACGAGCCCCAGCGCGTGCGTGATGAGCACCACGCCCAGCCCGCGCGAGCGCTGCAGAGAGCCGATCAGGTCCAGAATCTGGGCCTGCACGGTCACGTCCAGCGCGGTGGTCGGTTCGTCGGCCAGCAGCACCGCGGGTCGGCACGCCAGGGCCATCGCGATCATCACCCGTTGACGCATGCCGCCCGAGAACTGGTGCGGGTAGGCGTCGAGCCGGCCCGCCGGGTCATCGATTCCCACGTCGGCCAGGGCCGCGGCGGCGGCGGCCCGAGCCTCGGCCCGGCCGACGCGCTGGTGCAGTCGCACCGCCTCGACGATCTGGTCGCCGATGGCGTAGACCGGGTTAAGCGAACTCATGGGCTCCTGGAAGATCATGGCGATGCGACGCCCGCGAATCGCCCGCATCTGGCGGGGCGTCATGGCCAGAAGGTCCTCCGCCGGAGCCCCGTCCTGACCGGCGAGCCACGCCTGACCGGCGACGATGCGGGCCGGCGGCTCCGGCAGCAGTCGGAGCAGGCTCAGGGCGGTCACGCTCTTGCCGCTGCCCGACTCGCCGACCACCGCGAGCGTCTGGCCGGCGTGAAGGCTGAACGACACGCCGTCGACGGCGTTCGCTCGATCGCCCCCGCGCCCGAACGCCACGGCCAGGCCCCTCACGCGCAGCAGCGGCTCGCCGATCATGCGCGGCCCCCGTCGCCCGCGCCCCCGGAGCGGCGCGGGTCCATGGCCTCGCGCAGCGCCTCGCCGACGAAATTCAACGCCAGCAGCGTGGCTCCGAGCAACAGGCAGGGGAAGAACAGCAGCCACCAGCGACTCTGCACGGTGTTGAGCTCGCCCAGGCCGTCGGCGGCGAGATTGCCCCACGAGGGAAGGGGCGGCTTGACGCCGATTCCCAGGAACGACAGGAACGACTCCTGCAGGATCGCCTGCGGGACGGTGAGCGTGGCGTACACGACGATCGGCCCGGCGAGATTCGGGAGCAGGTGACGCACGAACAGCCGCACCGGCCCCACGCCCACCGCCCGGGCTGCTTCGATGAACGGTCGCTGCTTGAGGCTGAGCACCTGGCCGCGCACCACCCGGGCCATGGTGAGCCACGACACGCCCCCGATCGCCACCAGCAGGGTGGCGATGCCGACGATCTGGACCTGCTGTTCGCTCAGCCCGCGCTGCGATTGCCACCGGTCGAGCACGGCGTCCACCGCCACCGCCAGCAACACCACCAGCAGGATGTACGGCAGGCCGTACAGCACGTCCACGAACCGCATCATCAGCGCGTCGGTCCGTCCCCCCACCCACCCGGCCAGCGCCCCGTACAACGTGCCGAGCGCGACCGAGATGCACGCCGCGGCCAGGCCGATGGTCAGCGAGATCGCCCCGCCCAGCAGCACGCGTGTGAACAGGTCGCGTCCGAGCGAATCGGTGCCCATCAGGCGAAGGCCGGCGTCGGGCCCGAGGTCGGCGCGGCGCTGCGCCTGGGCCTCGGAGTGCGTCCACCAGGCCGGGGGCAGTCGCGCGGCCCTGGAATCCTGCCGGTCGTAGCGCACGCCGGTGAAGGGACGGCCGTCGGGCCCCTGGGTGACGTACCGGCCGAGCGTCCAGGGGAGCGAACCCAGGCACGCCGCCAGCATCACCAGGAGCACGACCGCTCCGAACGTGCCGGCGCGACTGCGGCGGATCACGTGCATGCACGCCGAAAGCACGCCGCCCGGAACGGGCGTAGCGGACTGGGCCTCTGCATGGCCAGACGCGGGCGGCACGGGCCAAGCGTACCGGAGGTGAGCTGTGATATCATTGTTCCGGCGCGAAGTACGCCACCGGATCCGCGGGAAGGGCCCAGCCCTGCTTCAGGTTTCCATCAACTCCATGTCTGTCGCACGTTCTTCGTGCCGCCCGTTGCGGATCGGGGCGAATCGCATGGAGAACCTACCGTGGCCAAGACACTTCCCGCCCGTCCGAACCTCGACCACCTGCGCCGCCAGGCCAAGGCCCTGCTGGCCAGGCTGGACGCTGGAGACGCCGGGGCCATCCAGACGCTGTCGCGCCACCTGCCGGCGGCCAAGGGCATGAACGCCCAGAAGATCCGCGACGCGGGCTTCCGGCTGGCCGACGCGCAATCGGCCGTGGCCCGGATGACCGGCTTTGCCGGGTGGCCGCACCTGGCGCGTCACGTCGAGCTGCTCCGATCACTGGAGGGCACGTGGGTCTTCGAACGGCTGGAGATCGACGGCGCGCCCGTGCCTCCGGGCGCGATGGCGCAGTCCCGCATCCTCATCGACGGTGATCGCTTCCGAACCGAGTCTCCCGGCACGGTGTACGAGGGCACCTTCAACATCGACGTGGAGGCCCAGCCACACGCCATCGACATCGAGTTCAACGCGGGTCCAGAGGCGGGCAACGTCAACCGCGGCATCTTCACGCTTTCGAAGGATCGGCTGGAGATCTGCCTCGATATGACCGGCAAGGCTCGACCCGGCGCCTTCGTGACGGTCGCCGGCAGCGGCTGCGCGTACGAGGTGCTGTCCCGCGCCTCGGCGCTTCGGCCGCGCGGCGTGAGCGGGGCTGGCGGCGGCGAAGCGGCCGCTCCGGGGACGGACTCGGCGAGGACCCTGGCCGTTCCCAACGGTTTCGAAGTCCGCCCCTCGGAACTGCTGCGACGCCTGCAGGGCGACTGGAAGGCAGAGCGCATCGTGCGCGACGGCAAGGAACTCCCGGCGTTCATGCTTGCCGGAGCCCGCCGGCACGCCAGCGGCAACGAGCTGACGATCACGGTCGCGGGACAGGTCGCGGTGCACGCGCTGGTGCGTGTCGACGAGGCGGCGACGCCGGCGACGGTGGACTACTTCCACCTTTCCGGCCCGGCGAAGGGTCGGACGTCGGCGGGCATCGCGCGCTGGCAGGGCGATTCGGCGTGGTTCTGCATGGGCGCGCCCGGCGGGGAACGGCCCGACGCGTTCGAATGCCCGGCCGGCAGCGGGCGAACGCTGAGCGTCTGGAAGCCGGGCGCGAAGGAACGGTCCGCCGGCTGAGCGCGTTGCACGCACACGGGACGACCCCGCGCCGCTTGACGGCGCGGGGCGTCCCGGTTTCCCGGGCCCGATCAGTCGCGGCGAAGCAATTCCCGCAGGGCGTCGCGGCCCACCCATCGCTCGGATGGGTCGTTCGACTCGGCCAGTTCTCCCGCCAGTGAAACGGCCCCGGCACGCAGGGCCGGGTTTCGCTTGCCGATGGCGCGGAGCGCCCAATTGATCGCCTTCTTGACGAAGTTCCGTCCATCGCATGCGTGCCGCCGAATCATCGGGAAGCACCGCTCGAAGGGTGCATCGCCCGACGCCTTGTCGTGCAGCGCCAGCGACGCAAGCAGCGCGAACCCGGCACGCTTGACGAACTCGGGCCTGGCCGCCGCCCAGGCACGCACGCGCCCCCAGGCCAGATCGCCCGGGGCGCGGTCGAAGAGGCAGAAGCACGCGGTGTCGCAGACCGCCCAATTGTCGAAATCGCGGGCCCAGCGGTCCATCTGCCGCACGGTCAGCAGCGCCGGCTCGCCGACGAACGCCGCCAGCAGCCGCGCCTCGTACTGACCGGTGGCCCAGAGCGAATCGGAGAGCGTGTGGTTCCGGCGCGCGTCGGCGGGGGTGCGGCCGCGCGAGCGCAGGGTCTTGGCGATGGCCCGAAGTTCGCCGACCCTCAGACCGAAGGCGGTCGCGGCGGTCGGCCCGGCGATGCCGAACCGCCCGACCATCTGCCGGGCGAGACGCGGATCGGCGCGGCGTTTGAGACCGGCGAGGATCGAGCCGACGCCCGGCGCCTCCACCGGGGCCGCTCGCCCGGCGGACCTCTTCGCCGCGGTGCGGGGCTTCGGCTTTGCCGGGCGGATGCGGGCCATGCCCGTGCACCTTATGAACTGGCCGCGCCACCTGCAAGCGGTTGGGAACCAGCCGGCGCGACATAAGCACGCCGCCGCTGACGGCCGGCGTGCGGTTATGCTCGGATTCGTAGATCCACCCATGAAGTCCAAGGCCGCCACCGTCGCGCAGTACCTGGCGTCGCTTCCCAGCGACCGGCGCGCCGTGGTCTCAACCGTGCGTCGTTTCATCCGCAAGCACCTCGACCCGGCGCTGCGGGAGTGCATGCAGTACGGCGTGATCGGCTACTGCGTTCCGCACAGCGTCTGGCCGCGCGGCCACCACACCAACCCCGCGCTGCCCCTCATGTACATGGGGCTGTCTTCGCAGAAGAACGACATGGTGGTGTACATGCTCTTCCTGCAGCACAACCGAGCGGAGCGGGCATGGCTCGCCGACGCCTGGAACGCGGCGGGAATGACGGCCCGGTTGGAAGTCGGCGGTATGGGGTGCTGCCTGCGGTTCAAGAAGGTCGAAGACCTGGCGCTCGACGTGATCGGCCGGGCGATGCTCCGCGTGCCGGTGACGGCGTACCTCGACAACCACGCGGCGATGCTGGAACGGATCGGAAGAGCCGCGGGCGTTGCGGCGAAGGCCGGGCGCGGCGAGAACACGCCCGCCGGCGCCGCCAGGCGAACCAGGTCAACGACAGTCACGGCTGCCACGCGGAAGCGGGCCTCCCGGCGCGCTGGCCGTCCTCAACGTGGACTTTGACCCAGCCGCCTGCGCAGGTCCTCGACCGCGGCCCTCCACTCGGCGGCGCTGCCACTCTCATCCCACGCTGCACGAAGTTCCGAGTCCTGGCCCAGCACCCGCGTGATCGCGCGATGCGCTCGTTCAATCAACGACGCCGTCGGCTTGAGCTTGTGCTTATCCACCCAGGTGTCAGCGATCTCGGTGTAGGAGTCCTTGATTCCACCTCCGCCGTTCGCCCGCGCGATGACCTCGCAGGCCGCGAGCGCAACGCTGGCGGCCCAGGGATCCACGCCATCCTCCGCGGCGATGACATCGTTGAGCGCCGCTTCGATCAGACCGAAATCAGCGGCCATCTCGAGCTCGTACGCCCAGTCGCAGGCGTCGTCGTTGTCGAATGCCGAGACTCCCCATGTGCCCACGTCAGAACCCTCCCTTGATGCCATATCGCTTCACTGCGGACCTACCAAAGCCCGCTGAGAAGGCGAAGGAAGGTAACAGTACTCCAATAAAACTTCTCGTGGTCGGCGTAAGGGTCCACCCGCGGCCAATTCGCGAGCTCATCGCCAGAATATCCAACGAGAACGCGCACGGCCAAATCGCATCAGCGGAATCGAGTCTGGGTCAAGCAAGGTCGACATGAGAGCACCCTCGATTTGGTATCCGAACAGTGCGTTGAGTGCCGCCTCACCAAGCTCCAGTGGATGAAACGGGAATGGATACTCGTGATTGTCGTCCTCGGGATCCACGGCCGGATGCTCACCGGCCCAATATGGCTCTTCGAACGACAGCTTTGCGCCAATGTCCTCGATGATTCCGGAGTCGGGCGAAAGGCTGAGTGATCGCTCGAGCTTGCCATCCGACCATCGCGCGAATGCGAACCAATCAACCGTGCTGTGCATCGCATGCAATGTCACGGTGCCGAGTCCACCCGCCTCGATGTACCTGCGGCCCAACGCCGATGGCCGGTCAATGCCGAACTCCTTTGCCGCAACAACCGACACGCCCGGGAAGCAGCCCGCGTGTAGCTCGTTGTCCGGTGGGCAGGTGAAGCTGAGCGTTCCGTCGCCAAGTGGCTTCAGCGTTTCGCCGGGAAAGAGACTGCGTGCGAACTTGAAGGTCCGCTCGCGATCGAGCGTTGGCGTGGCGGCTAGGGCCAAGCGAGCATCTTCGTCGGCATACACGAGCATCCACGTCTTCGCACCCACGAAGTTCGCCTCCGCCGTCGCCCACACTGAAAGACAAAATCAGGGTGACAGGATTTGAACCTGCGACCTGGTGGACCCAAACCACCCGCTCTAGCCAAGCTGAGCTACACCCTGGACGCGCCAAGCGTAGTCGCCGCGGGCCGGCGGGCCCGGGGGCTCACTGCACGGGGACTTCCTGCAGCAGCAGGATGCGGGGCTTCTGGCCCCTGGCGGTGACGTTGGAGCGGTCGACGACCATGACGTACCGGCGGTTGAGCGTGGGGACCATGGGGTCGTCCGGGCCGAGGCCTTCGGTGTCGCCGGGCAGGTAGCCGCGGACGACGAACCAGACGGCGAAGACGTCGCTGCGCGTGGAGATGGAGTTGAGGACGGCGTCGGCGATGGTGAGCTGCTGGGCGTAGTCGTCCTTGACCTGCGATGGGCGGTTGAGCGCGCCGTACAGGTGGGTGGTCAGGCCGATGGAGTTGCCCGAGTTATCGAGCGGGTCGAGAACCTTGTCGTCGCGGGCGAAGCGGTCGATGGAAAGGTCCGCCAGTTCGGTGTCGTTCTGCAGGCTGAACGCGCCCAGGCTGTTGCTGAAGGCCACGCCGGCCGCGAGCCGGGCAGCGAGCACCTCACCGACGCCGGCGAAGCCGGGGGTTTCGCGGATGGCGGCGATCCCGGAGGCGTGACGCCGGCCGTTGGCCTCGCCGAAGGCGGTGTAGGGGTTGGCGTTGGGCACGGGGTTGGAGCCGTCGTTGGCGTCGCGGAAGTCGACGGCGCGCGGGTTGTTGCCGTTGCCCAGGGGGCGCGTGAACGCGACGGTCTTGTCGCGGTAGGCCTCGAAGGTGGCGGCCAGGTCGTAGCGCTCGGAGTTGGGGGTGAACAGGGGGCGGCTGCCGACGCCGGCCCAGGGTCCGAACATGTCGGGCGACACCAGCGGGAGCATCCGCATGGCCATGACCGGCGCGGTGTTGATGTTGATCAGGCCGCTGATCATGGAGGTGTAGCTGCCGAACTTCTGCACGCGGGCGTGCGAGAGTATCTTCATGGCGGGTGGCAGGCCGTCGGCGCGGAGGGCCTCGCCCCGGTCGGGGTCGAACGCACCGTTGTTGTCCAGGTCGTCGAAGGGGGTGAAGGCGTCGAGGCGCAGGCGGGCGCGGTCGTAGGCGCCGACGGGCCGTCCGGTGGCGGGGTCGTGGCGGCCCAGGGCGTACAGCAGGTCCGAAGCGTTGGCGGATGAGTCGTAGTCGAGCGCCTGGGCCAGCGACTCGCCCAGCGTGGTCCACTGCAGGTCGAGGTCGGTGAGCTGGGCCGGGTCGTGCACCGGGCCGACGGCCAGGGGCAGCAGCAGGTCGCTCATGCGCAGCGGCGGCAGCGGGTCGCTGGTGGTACCGGCGGCGCGAACCTTGCTCAGCGTCACGTAGAGCCGATCGAACTCGGGACCGGCCCGGCCCGGGCCGCTGCGCGCGATGGTGTTGCCGGAACGCGCCTCGGGCCGACGGGTGATGGACTGGAGCAGCGCGGCGTTCTGCTGGATGCGCCAGAGGGCGCGACGGTTGTCGGTGAAGGTGTTGGAGGCGTGCGGGCCGGCGCCGGCGATGGGCAGGAAGTCGGCCTTCTTGGGATTGCGCGGGTCGACGTTGGGGAGCGTGTCGGCGACGTTGAGCGACGGGAAGTGGCCGGCCAGCGTGCTCTTGGCCTCGATGCAGTACGCAGGGATGGCGCCTTCGGGAACGCCCGTGCCGGGGTTGTCGGGCCGGCGGATGGAGGCGTAGAGCGTGATCGAGAAGCCGGTGTTGTCCAGCGTCGGGTAGGTGGCGGATTCCGGGGCGGTCGGGTCGGGGCCCGCGAGTGTGCCGAGGACCTGCGTGTTGCGCTGCGGCAGGCGGCGGTCGAGCGTCGGGCGACCGCCGACGGACGGATCGCGCAGCCGGTCGACCAACAGGTCGTTCAGGCGGTTGCGCTGCCCGCCGGAGACCGTGGCGCTGGTGCGGTGGGCCTTCCACAGGCGGGCGGTGCGGTTGAGTTCCGGCTGGTTGGGCACGGCCTGGCCCTGGGGGTTCAGCACGCCGGGCTCGTCGAGCGCGCTGCCGGAGGCCGACAGACCGGTGTCGGGATCGAACCGCATGATCCGGATCGGGTTCACGGCCGTGCCCGCGGCGTTGGTGAAACGGAGCTTGCTCTCGATCCAGTTGATCACGGCGTCGGCCCCGGCGGCGCCGGCGGGCACCTGCGGGTCGGCGTCGCGCCAGCGCGTGGCGATATCTTCGGGGTCCTGGCCGAGCACGTAAAAGACCCGTGTCTCGCCGGCGCGGAGAATGATCGACTTCGGGTCGAGGCCGGTGCGCTTGTCGTAATCGGCCAGCTTGAAGTAGCGACCGGCGAACTCGAGATAGAAACGGTAGGTGGTGTCGGCGATGGTCTGGCCGTCGGGGATGGGGTTGCCGGCGGCGTCGAGCGCGGTCAGCGCGACGTCGGTCTCGAAGGGGTTGGTCACCTGGAAGGCGACCATCTCGAGCATGAAGTCCTTGTTGGCCTTGCGGACCGAACCGTTGATCGTGATGGGGTTGTTCTGGATGGTGTCGGGGTTGCCGCCGGTGCCCGGGATGATCTGCCACTCGGGCTGGGCCGGCGCCTGCGAGGAGCGGCCGTCACCGCCCTGGGCTTCGTGCACGTCGGTGTACATGACGAACGAGGCCACCTCGGTGAGGAACGGCTGGGGCGAGGCGCTGTAGATGTTGAGCGCCAGCGCCGACAGTTGCGCGGGCACGGCGTCGTAGCCGGCCGGGGCCAGGCGGCTGGCGCCGGTGTTGCCGGCGTCGAGGTCGAGTTTCGCCATGAGGCGCGGGCCGCCCGGCAGGCTGGACGCCGTCTGGGGCGACGCCGCCGCCCAGCCGGGGAATCGGGGCAGCGCAGGCGTGCCGATGGTCTGGTTGAGCAGCGTGTCGGCCTGGGGCGTGCCGGCGATGCGCAGGGAAAGGAGCACCGGCTCTTCGTCGCGCGTGCGCGACGCCAGCAGGTTGGCGGTCATGTGGGCGGCGGTGCGGAGCGCCAGCTCGGCCGAGTTGCCGCGGTAGTCGGTCCTAGCGCCTCCGTAGTGCACGGCGCGGGCGCGGTCGTTGCCGGGGTCCCAGGCACGCTGCTCGGCGGAGTACGGCAGCAGCGCATCGGCGTAGTAGCGGAAGATCGCGTCGATGTCGGCCTGGGCGGGGTTGGGCCCCAGGGCCCGGGTGAGGATCGACTGCAGGTCCAGCCGGATCGACGAAGAAAGCAGCGCATCCGGCGAGGCGTTGGCGGGAAGATCGGTCGCCGACAGCGGGCGGGCGCCCGAGACCGTCGTCAGCAGGTGGCGGATGTCGATCTTGGAGCGGTACAGAGCCGCGGCGAGCGAGGCGTTGTTCGCGTCGCGCTCGATGTCGAGCGGGCGGTTGGAGCGGAGCGGGCCGAACTGCGGATAGGCGTCGCTGCGTCCGTCGGCGGCGGCCTCGAGGCGGCTGGTGGTGGCGGGGTCGTTGATGGTGGAGTACGTGAGCAACTCGGCCAATTCCTGAAGCCCAAAGGCCGAGCCGTAGGCGAACTGGGTCGCGGTGCCGGCCTGCACCAGCGTGGCGCCGAGCGGGTCGCGCCCGGTGGTCTGGTAGAGCAGGGCGCGGCTGGTGGCGTCGAGCCGGTTGTTGGGGAAGAGGGCGTTGAAGCCGTTGGGAACCGCGTAGGGGTTCAGGGCGCCGGCGGGGACGTTGCCGAGCAATTGCGAGAACAGGATGCCGGTGTATGCGCGGAGGCCCACGTCCTCGGCGGCGTTGGAATACTGGGTGTAGTTGGAGGCGCGGTTGCCGGCCTGGGGCTGGGCGAAGTAGCTGTTCTCTTCGTAGCCCGAGCCGTAGACGTGGTAGACGTCGCGCATGGTCAAGAGGCGCTGGAGGTCGACGTCGGACGGGTACAGACCGATCGTGTGGTATTCGCGCGGGTTGCTGGAGAGGTTGACCTTGCCCGGCTCGTTGAGCGACGTCGCGGTATTGACGTTGATCAGGGCGCTGAGGTCGATGGCGCGGGCGGCGAAGAACAGCCGCATCTGCCCGGTGACGGGGACGACCGACTGTGCCGGCAGGATGCGGTCATCGCCGGTGCCGGCGACGCCGTCGGGGCCGACGTCGTAGCGGAAGGCGTCGACGAACTCGCCCCAGCGGGCGTCGTAGCAGCCGTCGCCGTCGGTGTCGGCGAACAGGTTGTCGAGGTTGCGCGGGTCGCTGATGCGGACGCTGGCGTCGCCGATGGGCCGGAAGACGCCGAACTGACGGCTAGCGTAGTGCGCGGGCGTATTGGGGTCGGCCTGCGGTCCGCTGTTGTTCTCGGTGTTGAGCGTGGTTTGGAACGTGCCGGGGCCGGTGGTGCGCACCAGGTATAGGTTGTCGGAAATCGTGTCCGCGCCGATGCCCGAGGGCACGCCGAAGTTACCCCGGAGGTTGGCCAGGTTGACGAAACGGCCGTCGGGCGTGAAGACCGAGAGATGAGCCCAGTCGGTCTCGTTGAGGTATGGACGGGCCGGGTCGCTGGGCGCGGCGCCCT
Organism: Phycisphaeraceae bacterium; assembly: GCA_026126345.1. GTDB lineage: Bacteria > Planctomycetota > Phycisphaerae > Phycisphaerales > UBA1924 > JAHCJH01. The sequence continues at coordinate 27,277 of JAHCJH010000022.1, forward strand.
GCGGGTTCAGCCACGTCGGCGTCGTGGCGGCGAGCCAGGGCGTGACCGCCATGCGGGGGTCCACCGGGTCGTTGCGGCCCCAGGGAGCCTTCATGGTGCCGGTGGGGTCGAACTTGCGGTACAGCTCCGCGGTGGCCGAGAGCATGTTCGGATCGACGCCGGGGTAGTCGCGCAGCGGGTGGTAGCGGACGTCCTGCCGGTTGGAGCCGTCGACCGGACTTTGGCGCCTGTAGGCGACGGCGGTCGTCGAATCGGCGATGACCTGCGCCAGGTAGTCGCTGACGGCCTGCGACTGGTCCTCGATGCGGGACTTGGTGACCAGGGCCGAAGCGCTGCGCCGATCGCCCTGGCCGATGGTGGCGTACACCAGCGCGATGATCGCCAGCAGCGCCAGCACGCCGACGACGAGCACGAGCACGGAGCCGCGGCGGATGGGTCCTGCCGAAGCGCGAGTTGAAGCGTTGCTTGGGTTGGTGGTCATGGTCGTCGCTCCCGCGGCGGTGCGTGCCGCCGCTTGCCCCCTCGGGCTTCCCCCCTGCCCCCGCACGAGCAGGACTCCCCGGTGATCGCCCGGCGTGTTACATGGGCGAACCGGTGTTCTGAGCCGGAAGTGAGAAGATGAACTGGAAGGTCTGCTCGACGTTGGGGTCTTCCTGGTCGGCGATCGAAACTGTGATGCGCAGCATCTTGGGCCAGGCCCAAGGAACGGTGTCTGGGAACAGCAGCGCATCGCCGGCGACGGGGTCGTACTGCCCGTCGCGATTGACATCCGTCGTGAGCGAAGACTGCGGCGGGTTGAAGTAGGAGCCGGTGGTCGGCGGGGTCCACAGGGGATCGGCGAAGCCGAAGAACGAGTAGATGGGGTCGTTCACCGAGGTGCCGTTCACGCGGGCGTTGATGAGCGCCCGGTTCGCGGCCCAGGAGAATGCCCCGCCGTTGCGCGCCACGCCGACCTGCAGGTAGAGCGGCGAAGCCGGGTCGAGGTACGGACGGACCAGGTAGTCCGAGGCGCCGTCGCCGTCGGCATCGACCTGGCGTTGCAGGCCGTACCAGAGCACGCGCCCCACGTCGGCGGAGCCCGGGTCGGACTGAACCTGGCCGAAGGACCATTCCACGATGAACTCCGAGCAACGGGCCAGGAAGTTGCTGGCCGAGAGCATGGCCTGGTCGGTCTTTTCGTAGTCCTGCGGGTTGGCCCAGCCGATGCCCAGCAGGTTGGGTGGTGCGGGCTCGCAGCGCATACGCCGGCCGTTGTCGGAGTCCGCCGGGAGGCTGTTGCGCATCCAGTCCTGCATGCGGCCGAGCGCGTCGAACCGGGTTTCGCCCGAGACGGGGAAGCCGTTGGTGATGTCGTATGGGGCGTTCTTCTCGGCCCCCAGCACGACGGCGCGGACCTTGGCCAGGTCCATCGCAGCGACGTCGATGACTCCGCTGGCGGGATTGGGCCGGACGTTGCCGCGGATGGTGTTGCTGGCGGCGCGTGCGGTGGCGGCGCGGGCGCGGAAGATGTCGGGCACGGCTGGCTGCATGCCGACCTGGGTGACGCTGTCGAGCTCGTTGGCGTTGACGCCGCCGGGGGCGGTCTTGTCCGGCACGGCGGTGCTGGGCGGCTGCATGAGCATGACGTGGCGCAGCAGGATCCAATCGGCGGCGTACCGGTTGGGGTTGCGGGCGCCGCCCGTGGGCGCGACGCCGAAGCCCCGCGCGGCCCGGTTGTCGTCGTTGAGGGCCACGGGCTGGGTGTAGTCCGTGGCGTTGGGGTCGCGCTGCAGGCCGTGCCCGTAGTAGATTCGGGCCACCGAGGAGCGGGCGTTGCGGCCGGGCTGGACC
>JAHCJH010000220.1 GCA_026126345.1 Phycisphaeraceae bacterium
CCGGGTTCGGCGACTGGTCGGCGTCCAAAGAGCCCGGCCTTCTTCTTCTCCCGGAGCCGATAACTCGCGCCTTTGATGTTGAGTGTGGTCGCATGATGCAGGAGCCGATCTAGGATGGCGGTGGCCAAGACCGGATCGTTGAAGACGTCGCCCCAGTCGGCGAAGCCTTTGTTGCTGGTGACGATCAAACTGCCGCGCTCATAGCGCCGAACCAGCAGCCGGAAGAACAGGCTCGCCTCCTCGCGCGAGAGCGGCAGATACCCCAATTCATCGCGAATCAGCAGGCGCAGCGCCGCGAGTTGTTGGAGCATCCGCTCCAACCGGTTTTCCTGCCGCGCCCGAATCAATCTGCCCATCAGGGTCTCCAAGGTCAGAAAGAGCACGGAGGCCCCCGCGTCGACGGCTTTGATCCCGAGCGCGACCGCCAGGTGGGTTTTGCCCACACCCGGTGGGCCCAGCAGCACGACGTTCTCTGCCCGCTCGACGAAGCTCAACCCGGCCAACTCCCGCACGACCTTGCGGTCGAGTGAGGGTTGACAGTCGAAGTCGAACTGCTCCAGCGTCTTCAGCCATGGGAACCGAGCCATTCGCAGCCGCATGTCGATGCCCCGCTGCTGCCGCCCGCGCCATTCCGCTTCGAGGGCCCGAGCCAGAAATCCTTGGTAATCCAGATCGCTTTTTGCGGCCTGCTCACAGACGCCGTCGAGCTGGGGGAGCAAGTGTTCCATCTTCAGCCGTTCGAGAAGGACGCTGAGTTCCATCATGACGCCCCCTCCTCGTAGACGGCCAACGGCCGTTGCTCCACCGCCAGGGTCTGCGCCCACAACGCCGCATGATGCTCGGGGACAGTTACCCAGCCCGACACGCCCGGCATGACCCGATGACTCGCTACCAGCTGCTCCCCGTCGTAGACGGTCAGGTCCCCATCCAGCGTTAGCCGGATCTGCACAGGCCGGCCCGCCACCTCAGTCGGCACGCTGTAGCGATGCCCTCGGACGTGTCAAGGGTCACCCAAATTTCCCCAGTTATGGTCATCGAAAATTCCCCACCCTGGTTAAGCGGTCGTTGCGGCTTCTTCGAGTCGCACCAAGCCGGCTTTGAGTTTTTCTTTGAGCCGATACGAATGCCCGCGGATATTGATCGTGATGGCATGGTGGAGGACCCGATCCAGGATCGCGGTCGCCAGCACCCGATCCCCAAAGACCTCCCCCCAGGCCCCGAAACTCTGGTTACTGGTCAGAATCATCGGTCCTTTCTCGTAGCGGCGGGAGATGAGTTGGAAAAACAAGTTGGCCCCGGTGCGGTCAATCGGGAGATACCCGATCTCATCAATGATCAATAACCGCGGAATGGTGTAGAGCTTGAGCTTGTCCTCCAACCGATTCTCCGTGAGCGCCCGGGTGAGCGTGGTGATCAGGGCGGCGGCCGTCGTGAAGAACACCCGGTAGCCCTGCGCAATGGCTTTCAGCCCCAGCCCAATGGCCAGATGGCTTTTACCCACGCCGGGCGGCCCCAAGATCACGACATTCTCGCCGTGCTCGATGAAGTGGCAGGTTGCCACCTGTTGAATCTGCTTCTTATCCAACGAGGGCTGGTAGGTGAAGTCGAAGGCGTCCAGGCTCTTCACGAACGGAAACCGCGCGAGACTGGTGCGCATGGTGATATTCTTCTCGGCCTTGGCGGCGACTTCTTCGCTGAGGACCTGGTCGAGGAAGTCCGCATACGAGAGGTCCTTCGCCGCGGCCTCCTGTAAGAGGGCCTCCAGCCGCTCGCGGCTCTTCAACAGCCGCAAGCGCGTCAACTGTTCGCGGAGGCGTTCGAGCTGTGTCGGGTTCATGGCTGCACCTCCTGCGCCGTCGCGCTGCCACACAGCGCCTCATAGCACGCGAGATCCCGGACTTCGACCTCTGGTAAGGCACCGGGGTGCGTGGCCGACTCGCGACAGGTTGCCCGCCGGTGGCGGGTGAGACGGGCGATGGCCCCAGGGCCGTGCTCGGGCACGATCCGGAACTGATGGGTGCCGGGGAGCACCGGGTGCGTCGCGATCTCCTGGTCACGGTGAAAGATGTGGACCGTGTCGCCCCGCCGCTGCACCTCGACCCGCTGGCCGATGAGGCGGAAGGGCACGGAGTAGCGGTTCGTCGCCAGACTGACGAGATAGTCCTCGGCCACGATGCGTGACACGCGCGCCTCCTGCTGAAAGCTGCGCTGCCCGGCGAGGGGCACCAGCTGCCCGCGTTCCCGCTCGAACCGCGTGAGCGGCGGCTCATGGGTCGTGCCGTGCACCCGCCGGTCGGCGATGGTCGCGTTCCATTCGTCGAGCTGAGCTTGGAAGTCCACGAGATCGACGAACGTCCGTCCGGGGAGAAAGTTCCGCTTCACATATTTCACACCGGATTCCACCTTGCCCTTGGTCTGCGCCCGGTAGGGCCGACACACCCGCGGCTCAAAGCCCCAATAGTCGGCAAAGGCTTTGAAGGTCGGATTCCAGAGGCGCCGCCCGGTGTCATCCGCATAACAGACCGTCCGCGGCCGGTCATACAGATGTT
>JAHCJH010000221.1 GCA_026126345.1 Phycisphaeraceae bacterium
TCGGGCATTCTGCTGGAGTTCGCCTGGGAGGTCTGCAACCAGGTCGGCGGCATCTACCAGGTGGTGCGTTCCAGGGCGCCGACGATGGTCGAGCGCTGGGGCGAGCGGTACTGCATGGTCGGCCCCTACGAGCCGCACACGGCCAACCTGGAGTTCGAGGAGACGACGCCGACCGGCGCGATCGGCAAGGCCGTGCTGGCGCTGCGCGAGCAGGGGCTGGACGTGCGGCACGGCCGATGGATGATCGACGGCCGGCCCCGGTGCATCCTGATCAATCACTGGCTGGGGTCCGGGCACGTGGACCAGGTCAAGTACCGGCTGTGGACCGACCACGGCATCCCGTCGCCGGCGGGCGATGCGCTGCTGGACGGGGTGATCAGTTTCGGCGACGCGTGCCGGCGGCTGGTGGAGAAGGTGTGCGAGTTCTCCGGGGCGGCCGGCGCCGGGCGGAGCGGGCCGGTGGTGGCGCACTTCCACGAATACATGGGGGGCATCGCGATCCCGATGCTCCGGCGTCAGCAGACGCCGGTGGGGATCGTGTTCACCACGCACGCGACGCTGCTGGGCCGGTACATGGCCAGCAACGACGAGGGGTTCTACGACCGCCTGGCGTGGGGCACGATCGACCAGGCTCGCGAGGCGGCGAACTACAACATCGTCACGCAGCACCTGATGGAGCGGGCCTGCGCCCACGGCGCGCACGTCATGACCACCGTCAGCAGCGTGACCGCCGAGGAGTGCGAGGGGCTGCTGGGGCGGCGGTGCGACGTGGTGCTGCCCAACGGGCTGGACATCCGGCGGTACAACGTGGGCCACGAGTTCCAGACGCTGCACGCGCAGTACAAGGAGAAGATCCACCGGTTCACGATGGCGCACTTCTTCCCTTCGTACTCGTTCGATCTCGACCGCACGCTGTACTTCTTCACGTCGGGCCGCTTCGAGCCGCGGAACAAGGGCTTTGACCTCTGCCTGGAGTCGATGGCGCGGCTGAACGCCGAGCTGCGGTCTGCGGGGCTGGGGATCACGGTGGTGTTCTTCATCGTGACGCGCCGGCCGACGCGCTCGCTGCACCCGCTGGTGCTGCAGCAGCGCGGGGTGATGAACGAGTTCAAGTGGGTGTGCGACCAGGTGATGCAGCACCTGGGCGAGCGGCTGTTCAAGCTGGGGGCCACGGGGGCCCGCGTGGACCTGGAGAAGTCGATCGACGAGTACTGGGTCTTGCGCTACCGGCGCACCCAGCAGGCGCTGCGCACCGACCGGCTGCCGCTGGTCACCACGCACATCATCGAGGACGACGCCAAGGACCCGGTGCTCAACCAGATCCGCAATCTGTGGATGTTCAACCGCAAGGACGACCCCGTGAAGGTCGTCTACCACCCCGATTTCATCAACCCCACCAACCCGCTGTGGGGCATCGAGTACGACCAGTTCGTCCGCGGGTGCCACGCGGGCGTCTTCCCCTCGGCGTACGAGCCGTGGGGGTACACGCCGCTGGAGTGCCTGGCGATGGGCGTGCCCGCCGTGTCGAGCGACCTGGCCGGCTTCGGCCGCTACGTGCAGCACCACTTCCCCGACCACAACCGCGGGGGCATGTGGGTCGTCCGCCGGCGGGGGGCTTCGTTCCACGAGTCCGCCGCGGAAATGACCCGGTACCTGCTGGACCTGTGCCGCATGGACCGCCGTTCGCGGATCGCGCTGCGCAACCAGGTCGAGGCGCAGTCCTGGATGTTCGACTGGTCGGTGCTCGGGGCTTCGTACCACAAGGCGCACGAGCTGGCGGCCGAGCGGATCGGCGCGCGGGTCTGACCGGCGCTGCGGCTCAGTGGAAATCCCGCGCGGGCGGCGCCGCGATGTGCGGCCGGCCCAGCACCTCGCGCAGGTCCTCGACCCGGCGCACGATCAGGTGCACCACCGCGCCCTGCCGCTCGACCGTGCCGCGGGCCAGCGCCGCCGCGCCGTGCCGTGCGGCGCGCCGGAACCTGCGGTAGACCTTGGGGAACAGGATGAGGTTGGCGGCGGCGGTCTCGTCCTCGATGGTCATGAAGACGACGCCCGAGGCGGTGGCGGGCCTCTGGCGCAGCAGCACCAGTCCGGCGACGGCCCCGGCCCGCCCGTGGGGCCAGCGGCGCTCGTCGCGCAAGGCGTCGGCGGTTCGCACGCCCATCGCCGCCAGGCGTGGGCGGTGCTCGGCCATGGGGTGGCCTTTGAGCGAGAGGCCGGTGGCGGCGTAGTCGTGGGCGATGCGCCGCGGGGCCGGCACGGGGGGCAGGGCGTTGTCGCCGTCGCGGTCGTTGGCGTCGGCGGGGGCGTCGTCGAACAGCGGCAGGGGCTCGTCGCGCAGGCGCAGGATGTGCCAGAGGGCACGCTGGCGGTCCAGGCCCATGGAGCCGAAGGCGTCGGCCTCGGCCAGGCGACGCAGGGCCCCGACGCCCACGGCGCTGCGCCGGCGCAGGCGGTCGATGGTGGCGATCGGCCCGCCGGTGGCGACGGCGGCGCAGACCGCCTCGGC
>JAHCJH010000222.1 GCA_026126345.1 Phycisphaeraceae bacterium
GTGGGGTAGCAGATGCCGACCATGGTGACGGTGTAGGTGCCGGCGCCGCCGGTGCCGACCCAGCCGCTGACCACGCCCGCCGCGCCGGGCCCGTCGGGGGCGCGGACGGAGTTGAAGGGCAAGTTCTCCCACATGAACTGGAAGTTCTCATCCTGCGGGTCGATGTTGTAGGTGGTGACGGCCAGGTAGTAGTCGCCTGCGTTGGGGGCGACGACCGTGCTGAAGCTGTTGAACGTGGACTGCGTTCCGGTCGAATCGTCGTTCACGAGCACGCCGGTGCCGTCGGTGTTGAAGAGGAACAGCTGCGTGTCGTTGGTCGTGCCGCCGACGGTGGTGACGCTGTAGTTGGCCAGGTCGCAGATGTTGATGCGGTACATGTCCACGTCGCTGCCGGTGGCGAACGTGCCGACGATCCTGGTGAACGGATCGGCGCCGGTGGGCACCTGGGCCGTGGCGGGCAGATCGCCGGCGTCATCGCCGCCGTCGACCAGTTCGCTCCAGGACTTCTCGGCGACGGTGCGGTTGAGCGTCACGCTGGAGGAGCGGGGCACCTGGTCGGTGACGGTGTAGGTCAAGGCCGCGGCTCCCAGGGGGGACGAACCGGGGATGGTGTGTGCGTAGGAGTAGGTGCCGTCGCCAAGAACCAGGTCGCCGTTGGAACCGTCGTCGTACATGGCCTGGGTGCCGCTGCCGCCGACCTGGCTGAGGTCAACGGTCACGGTGTAGGAGGTGCTGGCGGGGTTGGTGCCCGAACCGACGGTGGCCGTCAGCAGCACGGAGCGGGTCTGCTCAAAGAGGCCGGTGGCCGCGGCCGAGATGGTCGGCGGCGTGGGGGCCAGCGGGTCGAAGTAGCAGACGCCGGTCATGGTGATGCCGTAGGGGCCGGCGACGGTTGTGGCGATGCTCCAGCTGGCGACGGGGTTGGCGGCGCCGGGTCCGGTGGGGGCGGTGTTGTTGTCGCCGGCCCAGAGGAACTGGGCGCTGGCGTCGCGCGGGTCGGAATTGAAGCGGCTGATGGCCAGGTAGTGGGGCCCGGTGGCGGTGACGATCGAGGTGTTCTGAAGGAGGGTTTCGAGGCCGTTGTTGCTGCCCGGCGAGTCGTCCTCGCTGAGCACGCCGACGCCGTCGGCGCGGAAGAGGAACAGCTGGGTGTCCCAGTTGGCCTGGAAGAGCGTCGAGGCGCTGAAGTTGGGCGCATCGCAGATGTTGATGGCGTACATGTCGACGTCGCCGGTGGTGATCTCGCCGGTGATGCGCTGGAAGGGGTTGGTTCCGGTGGGCACCTGGGCGCTCGAGGGCAGGTCGCCGGCGTCGCCGCCGCCATCGAGGCTCTCGTTCCAGCTCCGCGGGAAGAGGTTCAGATTGATGGAAGCGCTCGACGTGCGCGGCACCTGGTCGGTGACGCTGAACGTCAGCGACACGGGGCCGCCGGGCTGGCTGGAAGGCACCGCGAAGGCGTACGAGTAGACGCCGTCGTTGGCGAACTCGTCGCCGTTGGTCGCGTCGTCGTACATGAGCTGCGTGGCGCTGCCGCCGATGGGGCCGAGATCGGCACGGACCGTCAGCGTGGTGCTGGCCGGGCCGGTGCCGGGGGTGACGGTCGCCGTGAAGAGCACGGTGCGGCCGGCCTCAAAGGCGTTGGCCGGCGTGGCCAGAGACGGGATGATGGTGGGGGGGGAGGACGTCAGCACGACCGACGGGCAGGTCCCGCCGAGCGTGAGCGTGTACGCCCCCGAGCCGCCGCCGCCGGACCACGACCCAACCGCAGCGGCGGCACCGGGGCCGTCGGGCGCGCGGACGCCGGTGAAGGGCGTGTTGTTCCAGATGAGCTGGGCCGCGTCCGTCAACGGGTCGCGGTTGTAGCTGGTGACGGCGATGAAGAACTGACCGTTGGCCGTGATCTGGCCCCCGAGGTTGTCGATGGCCGACTGCGGAGTCCCCGTGTCGTCGTTGTGGAGCACGCCGAGGCCGGTTTCGCTGAACAGGAACAGCTGCGAGTCAAACGAGGCCCCGCCGACCAGCGAAGCGCTGAAATTGGCGAAGTCGCAGATCTGGATCTTGTACATGTCGCCGTCGGTACCGGCGCTGAGCGTCCCGACGATGGACGAGAGCGTGGATGAAACGAGCGCCGTCACCTGCGCGGTGCCGGTGAGTTCGCCGGCGTCGCCGCCGCCGTTGGCGGTTTCGTTCCACACCTGCGCCTGGGCGGTGCCGGCCGCCAGGAACAGCGCCAGGGCCGAGTACTTCCACGTGGTTTTCATGCGTGCATCCCTTCTTCTCTTGGCGCCCGGGGCGCCGCCGAACCAACGGCCCCGCCGCGACGCTCGCGGCGACGGTTGAAGGACAGGAGGGACGATCGAAACGGACGGCATCCCGCTGCCCACGAACGAAGGACCCGTGCGGGCCCCGTACTGTGAGCTTAACGCAGGGTCCGGGAACGTACAACCAGAATCACGGAGAAAGCGTGCGCCGTCATGCTCCGGGAGCCGGCGAGACCAACG
>JAHCJH010000223.1 GCA_026126345.1 Phycisphaeraceae bacterium
GAACCGAACCGGCGGCCCGGCGTGGATGAACCCCGCCAGGAACGCGCCCAGTTCCGGGCTGAACCCGAGGCCGGACGCCACCACGGCGCACCCCAGCGCCGCCGCCGCCGCCAGCACCAGCGGCACCTCCTCGCCCGTGCCGCGGCTGGCCTCCTGCAACAGGCGGGGCAGCGCAAAGTGCGCAACGGCGATCAGTATCGCGATGCCCCCCAACGCGACGGCCGCCTTGGCGGCGGTGGGCCACGAGGCCGGGAGCAAGGAGTGCTCGCCGTGCCCGCCGGCGCCCTCGGGCCCGCCGACGCCGGCCCAGGCCGCCAGGACCGGGATGAGCGCCAGCCCGCCGATGGCGATGAGGTCCTGGATCACCAGCGTCGCGAAGATGATCCGCCCGTGCGTCTTGTGGTTGTCGCGCTTGGTCGCGACGATGCGCATGACCACGGCCGTGGACGACATCGACAGCGCGATCGCGACGGCGATGCCCGCCGGCAGCCCGTGCACCGCCGACGCCGCCGTCAGCGGCAGCAGCGCCGCCACCGACGCCGCGGTCGACACCACGCCGACCAGCGCCGCCCGCACCATGCCCCCGCTGAACTCGCTCACGTCCATGTGCAGGCCGATGGTGAACATCAGCAGCACCACCGCCACCTGACCGATGGCCTGGATGTTGTCGCCGTTGGCGATCAGCCCCAGCGCCGAAGGACCGATCAGCGCCCCGCAGATCAGGAACGATGGGATCGTCGCCAGGCTCGCGCGGCGCAGCAGCATCGCGACGCCCGCGGCGGCCGCCAGCAGGATCACCAAGTCCAGAACCGCGCTCCGTCCGGACTGTTCGGCCCATGCCAGCGGCACACTCATGCCCCCGATGGTACCGCCGGACCGGCCGACCGCCCGTGGCGCGCGACCAGAACCGCCAGCAGCGTCAGGTCCGCGGGCGTAACGCCCTCGAGCCGCCCGGCCTGGCCCAGCGTCGCGGGGCGGAAACGGGTCAGCGCCTGGCGGGCCTCGGGCCGCAGGTTCCCCGCCAGAGCAAAGTCGAATCCCGCCGGGATCCGCCGGTGTTCGAGCTCCGCCACCCGCGCGGCCTCGGCCCGGCTTCGCCGCAGGTACACCGCGTAGAAGAACTCCGTGTGCACGGTGAGGGCGACGGCGGGGTCGCACCCCAGCCCGGCCGGCCCGAGCGCCGCGAGCATGTCGCCGACGCCAATTTCCGGCCGCCGCAGCACGTCGGCCAGCGGCCGGCCTTGCACGGCCGTGCGCTCGACCGCGGCGCGGAGCGCCGCCAGTTGATCGGTCCGCAGCCGCTGACGGTCGGCACGCAATTGCCCCAGCGCCGAGCCGCGCAACAGGCCCAGCGACTCGGCCAGGGGTGTGAGGCGGTCGCCGGCGTTGTCGGCCCGCAGATGGATGCGGTGCTCGGCGCGGCTGGTGAACATGCGGTACGGCTCGGTGGGCGTCTTGGTGGCCAGGTCGTCCATGAGCACCCCGATCAGCGCCGCGTCGCGACCCAGCGTGACCGGGCCGCGCCCGAGGCTCTCCAGCGCAGCGTTGATGCCCGCCACCACGCCCTGGGCCGCAGCCTCTTCGTAGCCGCTGGTGCCGTTGATCTGCCCCGCGAGATAGAGCCCGCTGACGGGCTTGGTGCGCCCCGTGGCTTCGATCTGGTGCGGCCGGACCATGTCGTACTCGACCGCGTAGCCGTAGCGCACGATCTCGGCCCGCTCGCACCCCGGCATGGTGCGGACGATTGTGTCCTGCACGTCCGTCGGCAGGCTGGTCGAGATGCCGTTGCAATAGACCGAGTCGTCGCGGAGGCTCTCGGGCTCGAGGAAGACGCCGTGCGTCTCGCGGTCGGCGAAACGCACGACCTTGTCCTCGATGCTGGGGCAGTAGCGCGGCCCGACGGACTCGATCTGCCCGCTGAACATCGGGGCGCGGTGGAGGTTCGCGCGGATGGCCGCGTGCGCCTCGGGCGACGTGCGCGTCTGGCGGCACTCCACCTGCGGCAGCACCGGAAACCGCGACAGGCTCTCCCACCCTTCCTGCCCGGCGCCCGAAGCCTGGTGCCCGGGGCCCTTTCCCGAGAGATCGCTGAACGGCACGGGCGGGTCGTCGCCGAGGGCGGGGTCGAGGGTGTCCCAGTCGATCGAAGCGCGGCGCAGGCGCGGCGGCGTGCCGGTCTTGAGGCGTCCGAGTTCGAACCCGAGTTCGCGCAGCGCCCCGGAGATGCCGACGGCCGCCCCTTCGCCGTGCCGACCGCCGGGCGTCTTCGACTCGCCCGTATGCATCAGGCCGCGCATGAAGGTGCCGGTGGTGAGGACGATCGCGGGGGCAGAAATGGCAAATGGCAAATGGGCAAATGGCAAATCAGATGCGGGTGCATCGCCACTCCTATTTGCCATTTGCAAATTTGCCATTTGCGATTTTCCAACCAGCACACCCCTCA
>JAHCJH010000224.1 GCA_026126345.1 Phycisphaeraceae bacterium
GTCGATGGCGGGGATGGTGAAGCTGTACCACTTCACCCCGGTGCCGCTGAGCGTTTCGGTGTCGGTGACGAAGACGCCGTCGACGAGGTTGAGCGTTTCGGACGCCGGTGGGTCGCTGGGAAGCAGCGCCAGGAAGAACCGGCGCCAGGTGTTGTCCACGCCGCTGTCGTCGGCGACGGCGTCGCCGTTGCGGCTGCCCTCGAAGAGCCGGACGGTCCAGGTTCCCGGCGCCGTGGGGCCGGGCAGGTTCACGACCAGGCCGGCGTGCGTCACCGGGCTGGTGGTGCGGGGGCCCGCGGCGATCTGGCGGACGATCTCGGTGCCGCCGGGGGGCGTGACGCCCACGCGGAGCTCGCCGGTCTGGGTGTCGTCCTTGTTGATGTCGAAGCCGGTGCGGCCGACGGCCAGGCCGCCGATGGACACGGCCGACGCGTTGCTGGTGCCGGTGTACTCCCAGGTGAGGACGGTGGGCGTGCCGCTGGTGGCGGTGCCGTCGGAATCGACGTCGGTCCAGACGTTGCTGGCGAAGGCGGTGCCCGGCACAGCGGGGAACGCCGGGTCGGCGTCGTCGAGCGTGACGGTGAGGTTGGACCAGGTGGCGTCGATGCTGGCGTCATCCCAGGTCTCGTAGAAGCGGAGCTCCCACGTGCCGGCGGCGCTGGAAATCGGCCCGCCGGTGACGGCGGCGAAGTTGGCCGGAAGGTTGAAGACGGTGTACGTGGCGCCAAGCACCGAGGCGTTGACCACGAACGAATTGCCGCTCGGGGGCGTGACCAGGATCGACGACTCGAGCTGCCACGAGCCGACGCCGCCGGACGTGAGCGTGCCGCCGATGATCAGCCGCTTGGGCGCGTAGGTGCCCGTCGCTGTGAATGTGGCGACGCCGTTGAGCGGGCTGAAGGCTCGCCCGTCGGACTGGAACGTGCCGTTGATGGTGCCGCCGGCCTGGCTGAACGACTCCTGCGGGGCCGCGACGGCCCACGTGCCGGCGGCGGCGAGCACGGCCCCGGCGGTGACAAACGACAACTTCATGGTGACGCTCCTTCACGCGGAGGGAGAGCCCCTCCGCCGCGCCCGAGGGGCGCGACTCCTGTAGCCGGACGCCCGGGCGATCGCGCGATCGCCGACGACCAATGGCGTGTTCAGTCAATATACGCAGCGGATGGGCAATGGCCGCAATGTCGTGGCAAACGCGCTCGAAATGGGAAGGGAACCGGGAGCATGTGAACGTGGGTAAAGAAAAACCCCCCGGGGAAACCCCGGGGGGTTGGGCTTGAGCGATCGAGCCCTGGGACGGGCGAGTTACGGGCAGCCGATGAAGAACTTGGTGATGAAGAAGTCGAAGTCGGAGCCGGTGATGAAGGTGTCGGGGCCGCCGGTGCCGGTGTCATCGGTCAGGTCGGCGATGAAGGGGCCGCTGGGGGCGGGGCGGCGGATTTCCTGGAAGAAGGCCTGGACGAAGACGTCGAAGTCGGTGCCGGTGATGAAGCCGTCCGGCCCGTCAACGAAGGGCTGCGGGCTGCCCTCGGTGGCCACGTCGGCCGGGCTGCAGCCGGTGGGGCCGGCCGGGAAGTTGGAGCGGATCTTCAGCACGTAGTTGGGGCGCGTGACGCCGAAATCGCCCCAGGCGTCGAAGTTGGTGGCGTTGTGGACCGTCTCCCACATGCCCGCGGCGACGTAGAACGTGGCGGGGTACGAGGCGCCGGTCAGGCTGCCGCTGCGGCCGTTGCCCTCGACCACGTTGGGGTAGGGGCGGGTGGGCGTGGCCTGGCCGAAGGACAGGGCGCTGAGCAGGCTCTGGGCCGCGGCGGAGTCGTCGTTGAGCGCCAGGCGGTTGCCCTGGTCGTCGTAAAGGCCGAGCTCGGTGTCGTTCTCGTTGAGGAACCAGTCGCCGCCGATCTGGGGGGAGTCGGCGGTGTCAATGTCAACGTACTTGCCGTTACCGAGGAAGTCATCCTCGGCGGGACCGGGGATGGAGAACTTGAACCACTTGACCTCGGCGTTCTCGATGGTGAAGGTGGCGGTCTTGTCGCCGCCGAGCAGGCCCAGGTCGGTGGCGACGGGGGCCTCGGGCGCGGGCACGGAGGTGCTCCAGAGGCGGACGCGGGTGGTGACGCTGCCGGCCTCACCGGGGCCGGGGTTGTCAACGCCCCAGGCGCCGGGCTGGTAGACGACGTCGGAGCCGCCGCTGACGGCCAGGTAGTAGGTGCCGGCGGCCAGGGTGGCGCCGTTGCGGCCGTTGAAGCGGTTGGCGCCCGGCACGCTGTTGCGGAAGCCGGCGCCGAAGGAGAGCTGGCTGAGGTCGCCCGAGCCGCCGTCGAAGTCCACATCGACGCGCTGGCCGTTGGCGGCGTAGAGGCCGATCGAGGTGTCGCCGACGCCGCTGGTCTCGGTGTCGATGTCCAGGGCGGTGCCGGAGGCGGC
>JAHCJH010000225.1 GCA_026126345.1 Phycisphaeraceae bacterium
TCGCCACCCGCGCCGGTGACGACCAGCAGCGTGCCGCCAAGCGCCACGATTGCGGCGATGGTCAGTCCGACCGGCGTGAGCACAGCGCCGATCGCGGCTCCGATCAGGCTGAACGCCGTGCCGATCCCGCCGATGACGGCAGCCACGATGCCGAGCGCCGCGCCGATGCCGGAGATGATGTAGCCAAGCCCGACGATGGCGATCCCCGCGACCGCGACCGCCGCCGCAACCTTGAGCGCCCAGACCACAGTCTCTTTGTTCGCCTTCACCCACGCCGTGGCGCTGACGACGATGCGCGTGATCCGCTCGGTCAGGTCCTTGATCGCCGGCGCAAGCGCCCCGCCAATCGTGAACACACCCTGCTTGAGGACCTTCCAGAGCGTGCCCAGCGCGTCGTTGAGTTCCGCAGCATCGCGAGCGGTCTCGGTGCTGACCGTCAGCCCGAGCTTTCGGGCCTGCTCCTGCATCTCGTTGATGCCCGCTGCCCCGTCGGCCATGAGTGGCAGGAGCTTGGTCCCGGCCTTGCCGAAGAGCTCCATCGCCATCGCGGCCCGGAGCGCCGGGTCTTGGATCTGGGAGATCCGGTCGGCCAGCAGCTTGAACTGCTCGTCGGGCGAGAGCTTGGCGAGGTCCTGCACCGTCAGCCCCAGCCGCGCGAGGGCCTCGTTCGCACCCTTGGACCCTTGTGACGCCTCCGTGAGCGTCTTCTGCATAACACGGAGGCCGTTCTCCAGCGTCTCCATGTCCGTGCCCGAGAGATCCGCCGCGTAGCCCAGTTCGCTGAGGGCCTCAACGCTCACACCGGTGCGGGCGCTCATCTTGTCGAGCGCATCGCCAGAGTCGCTGAACACCTTCGCGGTGCCGAGCAGCGCCGTGATCGCGGCGACGCCGATGCCCGCCATCTTCGTGCCGATGGACCGCAGCCCCGCGCCGAAGGCTTCGAGCTTCTTCTGGGCCGCCTTCAGGCCAGCCGACAGCTTGTCGCTGACGCCCAGCTCAATGAAGGCTCGCCCGGCTCGGATGCCCCGCGTATCGGCCACGTTCAATCACCCTTTCTTGATCGAGTTCCGCCACAAGAGCGGCAGCTTGGGCCGCTCCTTCTCCAGCGCCGGGGCCATGTACGGCCGTGGCGCGATCTTGACTTTTTGCGATGTGAGCTTGCCGCCGCGCCTGCGGAAGACGACGGTGTCGCCGCCGTACTCAAGGACATTCGGTGCCTCGCTCTTCCTGAATCCCACCGGCCCGACGACCACGGAGTCTGCGGGCTTGTCGTACCCGAAGAGGATCAGCCGTCGCAGGCTGCCCTCGTGCGAATGGGGCGGGGCCCCGGGAGGAGCCGACCCCTTGCGTTTGCGGATGCTCGTCTTGGCCGCCGTGCGGATGAACGCGCCGGCCTTGCTGAGCACCTTCCGCTTGGCGTTGTCGACCGCCGCCATGACGACGTGGCGGTCGAAGAACATGTCCTTGATCCGCATGGTGATCACGCACCACTCCCCGCTGGACCGCTGGTCCCGCCGGTTCCAGCGAGACCGCTGCCCTTCTCCAGGCCCTTGTTGAAGGACGCTTCCTTCTCCTTGCGGAGACGGCCCGACCCGATGAACAGTCCAACGATGCCGGTGAGCGCGGGCAGCGCCGGCCCGAGCACGGGCAGACCGGCAACGGTCGGGCCAACGGTGTCGAGCGCCGACAGCGTGAGCTGGCCGAGCAGCCCGCGGATCTCGCCGGCCTTCTCGATGTTGCCCTTCCACTGCGCGCCGGTCGTCTGCGTGAGGTTGAACCAGTTCTGGTACTCAACCTCGGCCTCGTTGAGGCTCAGCGTCGACGGCAGGCCGGTGGTCTGCTGGATCGTGTTGGGCGTCTTGACCTTGACGATGTCGCCAAGGTCGAGGCCGGCGCACGACGCGAGCACGAGCGCCAGCAGGATCAGGGCACCGATGTAGACGTAGTGGCGGGTCGAAAGGCTCTTCATGCGCGAGTCTCCTTGGCGACCTCCGGCATGCGGCGGTCGATGAACACGTCTTTGAGGACCGACACGTCAACCTTGACGGGTCGCTGGGGCTTATGGAATGGGTCGAAGTCGGCGGGCTTGAGCAGGCGGGATCGCTTGGGATCGCGGGCGGTGTTGGCCACCACGGACATGACGGCGGCGGCGATCGACCAGTCGTGGCGCTGGCGGCCGTCGAGCATGGCCATCAGCTCGCGGAGCGTCAGGGGCCCGGGGTCGAGGCCGAGGGCTCCGGCGCACTGGTAGATGAACTTCCAGGCGTCGGCGGCTCGGGGACCATCCG
>JAHCJH010000226.1 GCA_026126345.1 Phycisphaeraceae bacterium
GGCCTGCTGGGCCCGCTGGGCGTCCCCGAACTTGCCGCCGCGTTCCCGGCGGTGCGCACCGCCGAGGCCGCCATGAACCAGCGCCTCGACGCCGCCTTCGAGTTCGCGTGCGCTCCGCTCCCCGCGCCCGTGATAACGCGGCTCGCGGCCATCCGCGCCAACCGAGTGTGGGAGGTTCCCGCTCCGTACCAAGTCGTTGACCGCTCGCCCGAGCAATGGCTCGCGCTGCGCAACGCCCTGGCCGCCCAGCGCATTCAGGCGTCACGACAGCAGGAAGTTCCCGGCACCGTCACGTCGATCCTCACCCAGGCCGCGAGCCACCCCGCCGTCGAGTCCGCGCGCCTCGATTTCAACATGAACCTTCCCGCGGTGCGCAGCACTTGGCAGTCCTATTTCGGGGTCCGGTAGCACGACCGTGTTCGTTCGGAGAGCATTGCAAGAGCCAGCGATTCTCCCGGTGATGGGGCGAACGTCTCACGCCAACCGGCCCGCGCCCATCCGTGTCCATCCGCGTCCCCTGCCTTGCCCTCGCGCCTCGCGACTCGCGACTCGCGTCTCGCGACTTCCCCGCAGCACTCAGCACTTCCCTTCCCCTCGGCCCTCGGCCCTTCCCCCTGTGCCGTTCCCCCTCTCTCCAGCCCGTACCATCCCGCATGTCCGGCGCCCAACCTCGTACCGCCGTCATCATCGGCGCCGGCCTGGCCGGCTGCCTCATGGCCTGCTACCTCGCCCGCGCCGGCTGGCGCATCGCCGTCTTCGAGCGCCGCCCCGACCCTCGCGCCAAGGGCTACGTCGGCGGCCGCTCCATCAACCTTGCCCTCAGCGTCCGCGGCATCGCCGGCCTCGCCGGCGCCGAACTCGCCGATCTCGTCGTCCAGCGCGAAGCCATCCCCATGCGCGGCCGCATGATCCACCCCGCCACCACAGGCCCGCTCGTCTTCCAGCCCTATTCCGCCAACCCAACCGACGCCATCAACTCCGTCTCCCGCGCCGGGCTCAACCTCACGCTCCTCCACGCCGCGGCCGAACTCCCCGGCGTTTCCTTTCACTTCGACCATCCCTGCCACGACGTCGACCTCGAAGCGCCCGCCGCGATCATGACCGATCCTTCCGGCGCGATCGTCCGCGCCCAGGCCGACCTCATCCTCGGCTGCGACGGCGCGTTCTCCCCCGTCCGCCTCCGTCTCCAGAAGACCGACCGCTTCGACTACAGCCAGTCCTACCTCCGGCACGGATACAAGGAACTCCACATCCCGCCCGCCCCCGGCGGCGGCTTTGTCATGGAGCCCAACGCCCTGCACATCTGGCCCCGCGGCGGCGCCATGATGATCGCCCTGCCCAACCGCGACGCCAGTTTCACCTGCACCCTCTTCTGGCCCTTCGAGGGCGAGCACGCCTTCGCCGCCCTGGCCGACCGCGCCGCGGTCGAGGCGTTCTTCCGCGCCCACTACGCCGACGCCGTCCCGCTCATGCCCGCGCTGACCGAGGACTTCGCCCGCAACCCAACCTCCAGCCTCGTCACCGTACGCTGCGCCCCCTGGACCCACGGCGGATCGGTCGCCGTCCTCGGCGACGCCGCCCACGCGATCGTCCCGTTCTACGGCCAGGGCATGAACTGCGCTTTCGAGGATTGCCGCGAGCTGGCCGCCTGCCTCGCACACGCCCCGCGCGACCAGGCCGGCGCCCTGGCCGAGTTCGAGCGCCGCCGCAAGCCCAACGCCGACGCCATCGCCGACATGGCCCTGGAGAACTTCATCGAGATGCGCGACCTCGCCGGCCGCCCCGACTTCCAGTACCGCAAGAAGATCGAGCAGGCCCTCCACAAGCACCACGGCGACCGCCTCACCCCGCAGTACAACCTCGTGTCGTTCTCGACGGTTCCCTACGCCGTCGCTCAGCGCCGCGGCCGGGAGATGGACGCCCTGCTCCGCGCCGTGGCCCAGCGCGTGCCCCCGCCGGTCTCGTTTGACCAGGCCTGGCACGCCGCCATCGTCGCCGCCGCCGAGCCGCTGCTGGGCTCCATCACCCCGATCGAACCCGCCGGCGCCGTGAGCGTCCGCCCATGAACGACCTCATCGACATCTCGCCGCCGCTCGACGAGCGACTGGCCGTCTGGCCCGGCGATACGCCCCTGAGCCGCCAGGTGCTCTGCGATCTGGCCAGGGGCGACACCGTCACGCTCAGCACCCTGCGCGCCACCGTGCACCTGGGCGCTCACGCCGACGGTCCCAATCACTACGACCCCGCCGGACGCGACATCGCCGCGCCGCCT
>JAHCJH010000227.1 GCA_026126345.1 Phycisphaeraceae bacterium
GGATCCGGCCGCGCGGGGGGCGTGGCCCCGCCGGAGCCCACCGGGCCCTGCCGCTGGATGGCCACCAGACGCCACTGGTCGTCGTACAGGTAGGTCTCGACCGTCTCGTTGTCGAAGCGGGTGGCGTCGGTCTCGCCCGCGGCGGGGGTCAGGTCGTAGACAGCGCGGACCAATTGGCCCAGGCCGTTGTAGTCCAGCCGGGCGAACAGGTCGCTCTTGGCGCCGTTGACCTGCCGCTTCCAGACCTGGCGCAATTGGCCGCGGGCGTCGAAGGTGAAGATGAACCGCCCGCCGCCGTCGGTGATCTGGTTGCCGGAGCGGTCGTAGAGGGGGGTGGGGGTTGCGGCGTAGCCCGAGCCGGCGCTGACGCCCCGGCGGGGCGGGGAGGTGGAGGAGGTCTCGCGGTCGTCGTTGCCGTAGGCGCTGGCGCGGACGGACCCCTCAGCGCCGGAGAAGTTCTCGATGCCGGCGGGCCAGGTGGTGGCGTTGGCGGCGGTGTTGGCGGCGTGGTACTGGCGGGTGACGTTGCCGCGGTGGTCGCGTTTCCAGGCGTACAGGCCCATGTTGGCCTGGGGGTCGGTGAGCATGCCCGAGCCGGCGTCGTTGAAGCCGCTGGGGGCGCTGGGGTGAAGGCCAACCGAGCACCAGATAAGCCGGTCGCGGCAGTCGTAGCCGAGGTGCTGGTCGAAGCCGGTGCCGGGGACGTCGGGCAGGGCGACGGGGGAGCCGTCGACCGTCTCCGGTCCAGTTCAGGTGAGCACGTGCCCATGCGCAACACGGATTGCGTTACTCGCACGACGCCCTGTGATGTGCAGCGCCATGTCCTCCCGCACATAGAGCGCAAGATCAAGCAACGGGGTCGGCATGGAACCCGACATCGTCAGTTCGACAGGCTCCGACATGGTGCCGGCCCATGCCGGATCCCAACGTTCCGCAAGAATGGTGACCAATCGCTGCAGGACAGGGAGCCCATTTAGTTGCTCACCGCAGTGTTCTAAAATGACAGCATTGCCGCATCCATGAACCATCGACCCACAGTGAATCGTCAGCGCTGCATCGGCACGTGGATCATCCCCGGGGCTCCACACATACACGGAACAACCGAGGCTTTGCGACTCTGTGCAATGTGATGCCCCTTCGCGCAGGACCCGCCGACACACGTCGGGGCTTGTGAGGTCCACGATTGGACTGGTCAAGGCCACCGCGCGCGAGCTTCCCTTCCTGCGCCACCCGATGAGGCGGACATCGATGGCTGCGATATCCGATGCGAAGCCCGCCAGTCGACCCGCGCAATCGTCGATCGACTCTGGTCGAGCCTCCCAGTATGCGACGCTCATGAGACGCACGTTCGATGGATTACTTGGGTGGGACATGGATAACCTGAATGCCCGTGATGTTGTTTTTGGCGAACAGCACCCGAAATGCCGACGCCGCTTCGGCCTCCGCGACATGCCAAACGATGGGTGTTCCATCCGCAGCGCGTACTTGCCGTCTTGCCTGACTCACGAGTTCATCGCCTCCGTCGAACCACCTCGCGAACACTCCATTCTCCAACTTGTCAGCGTATCCCGGCCCCTTTGCTTCGACCAGAATGCCATTTGACAATCCGTCAAATCGCACGCCGCCGATCTCAAACGCTTCGCCAGATCGACCGGCGACCTGCGACTGATAGGACCGCGCGCGGTCCGACATCGACTCATTCGCCTTGACCCACTTGCCCTTCGTCAGACCTCCACCGCACGCTGCGTAGCTCATTCGAACTTCGCCCCGCTGAATGGCGCCTGCTAATGCACTAGCTCGTTCTCCTTCGATCACATTTCGCTCGCCCTTTGCCCCAACGGCAATCAGGGCATCGCCTTCCTTGATCAGTGTTTTTCCGATCAGGAACTCCAGGCCTTTTGCGGCAAGCACTTCCGGACCTGGTAGGGCAAGAACGACGCTCGCAGCTACCATGGCGTTTGTGGTCCGCATGAGCGAGTTCGTTCTTGCGAGTATTGATTGAATTGTGCTCACAAGCTGCCGCTGCTTTGCGCTCTGCCCCTTGTTGTCCAGGTCCTCGCCGTCGGCGGTGAAACGCGACTCGATGTGAACCCAGGTTTCGGAGCGCAGGAAGAAGATCAGGAAGCTGCTGCGAGACTCCAGCGCGTAGAGGTGGTGCCAGGTGCCGCGGACGCTTTGGTTGAATCCGCGCGCGTCCTCCCAGCGGGTCTCGCGATGCTCCGGCGGTTCTGATTGGGGCGTCAGCCCCCACGGATCGATG
>JAHCJH010000228.1 GCA_026126345.1 Phycisphaeraceae bacterium
AGGAGCGCGATCAACTCCCCGTAGGTCGAAATCGACTCCTCATCCTCACCCAGCGCCGCCTGGCACTCGGCCAGCCCCTGCAGCGCTGGCGCCAGGCACGGCGCTTCCTTGAAATCCTGCCGCACCTGCGCGAACCGCTCCCGCGCCTCGTCCAGCTTGCCGTTGGCCTGCAGGATCCCCGCCGACAGCGTCAACGCCTCGCCCCGCGCCGGGTCCCCGGCGCTCAGAAGCCCGATCGCCGCGTCGAACTGCCGCGACGCCGGCGCCAACTGCCCCGCGTTGAAGTACGCCTTGCCCAGCTTCAGCAGCAGCTCGCCGCGCCGCCCGTCCGAAAGCCCTTCGAGCTTCGGCATCGCCCGCAGCAGCGTGTTGATCGCCTCCTCGTGATACCCCATGGCCAGCCGCAGGTCCGTCTGGCGCGCCAGCGCCCAGGCCCGCTCATCGCCCGGCAGCCCCGGCGTCTGCATGTAGTCGCTCAGCAGCTCCAGCGACAGGTCGAACTGCACGTCCCGCTGCCGCAGGTTGTGCTCCACGATCGACCGCACCAGCGCCGCCCGACGCCCCGCCTCTTTCTCCCCCAGCCCCTTGGCCAGGTCCACCGCCCGCGCCGCATCCCCCAGCGCCAGCACGCTCTCGGCCAGCAGCACCACGTCCCCGGCCTCCAGCGGACCCCCGGCCTTCTCCGCCGCGGCGAAACTCGTCACCACCTCCTTGAAGTTCTCCGGCCGCTCCACTCCCAGGGCCCGCTGACCGTAGAAGAACGCCCGCGCCCGTTGTGTGAAGTACGCCCGACGCTGTTCCTGGCTCAGCCGCCCCTGGTTCACCGCCGGCACCATCGAGTTCAACGTGTCGATCGCCTCGGGGAACTTGCCCTCTTCCATCTGCGCCGCCACCACCGCCAACGGCGCCGCCGGATCCGCCTTGGGCGCCCGCAACACCCCCAGCACCACGCCCACCAGCAGCACCGCCGCGGCCAGCACCAGCGCCGGCACCGGCCAGACGGTCCGCCAGTCGATGCCCGGCCCCGAAGTCGCGGCTGGTCCCGGCTTGTTCTGCGTTCCCTGGCTCATGCTCGCATCCGATCGATCGTGTCATCCGCGCGCAGCGCACGATGAAACCGCGCACCGATTCCGCCCGGCGTCGCTATCCGGTTATCGGGAATGTCGGCGGGGCCTCTTGACCACAGCCGAACACATTGTGAACGAACAGCAGCGGATGGAGGGCAGAAGGCGGAGTATTGATGGAAAGGCGCCTCGGACGACTCGGGGTCGGAGGGTCACGCGACAGCGGCGGTGAATGCAGCGCTCATGCGGCGATGATGCCGGCGCGGCGGGGCGAAGACCAGGCAGTGACCACGTTTGTGCGACGGGCGGCCACAAGTGTCGCACAGATGCGGCCGGTAGGGGTGAAGTCGCGAGACGCAAGTCGCGAGTCGCGAGGGAAGACATGGAATACGGATGAGCACGGATCGAGGCGCGGGCGGCAAGGCGAGCCGCGAGCGTCAGCGAGCGGGAGGGTGTGACGAACGAGGAACGGGACGAGCATTGAAGCACCTTGGCGCGGGCGGTTGCTTCGACGTGAGATCCGGTAGTCTTCGTGGATGAGGGAGCCTCTGGCCTATTTCATCACGTTTCATACGTATGGAACCTGGCTGCACGGGCACGAGCACGGGTCGGTGACGCACAGTCGCAATCGGGTTGGGGAGCCGCGCGTTGGCTCCAGCGTGCGGCTGAGGCGTGCGATGGCCGCGTCGATGGTCAACGAGATCTACCAGTTGGATCGACCGGGCGTGGCCGCCGTGGACGCTGCAATTCGAGAGGTGTGTCGGATCAAGCGTTGGGCTCTGCTGGCGCTCCACGTTCGGACGACGCACGTCCACGCCGTGGTGTCGTGCGGCTGTGCGCCGGAGACGGCGATGCGGACATTCAAGGCGTGGGCATCGCGTCGCCTGCGAGAAGTCGGTGCGGCCGGGCCAACACAGCGCGTGTGGTCGCGCCACGGCAGCACGCGGTGGATAACAAGCCAAGCAACGCTCGAGTCGGCGTGTGGCTACACGCTGTACCAGCAGGGGGCTGAACTGCTACCTCGGCCGGGCTGAACGCCGCAACGCTTCGAACCGCGAGCGTGAGTGAGCGGGAGGGTGAGGCGAACGAGAAACCGAGCAGGCATTGAAGCACCTTGGCACCGGGGTGCTTCGATGCGCGGGAGGTTGGACGGTCGCAACAACTTCCCGCTCGCTGAC
>JAHCJH010000229.1 GCA_026126345.1 Phycisphaeraceae bacterium
GGCCGTCGCCTGGGCCAGGGCGGCGTCGAAGGCCGCCCCCGCCGCCGCGTCGATCAGCGGGCCGACCAGCACGCCGGCCTCGCGCGGATCGCCGATCGGCAGGCTGGCGTAGGCCCGCGCCAGCCGCTCCAGCAGCGCCTCGGCCACGTCTTCATGCACCAGCAGGCGCCGCAGGCTGGTGCAGCGCTGGCCGCAGGTGCCGACGGCGGAGAACAGGATCGCGCGGACCGCGAGATCGAGGTCGGCCGAGGGCGTCACGATCATCGCGTTGTTGCCGCCCAGCTCCAGCAACGAGCGGCCCATGCGGCGCGCGACGCGCTCGCCGACCTGGCGCCCGACCCTGGTCGAGCCGGTGAAGCTGACCAGGGCGATGCGCCGGTCGTCCACGAACCGCTGTGCCAGCTCGCTGCCGGCGTCGTTAAACAGGAAGAAGAGGTCCGGGAAGCCGCCCTTGCGCAGCGCCTCGTTGCAGATCTTCATCGAGGCGATGGCCGACAGCGGGGTCTTGGGCGAGGGCTTCCAGATCGAGATGTCGCCGCAGACCGCCGCGACGAACGAATTCCACGCCCACACCGCCACCGGGAAGTTGAACGCGCTGATGATCCCGACCAGTCCGATCGGATGCCACTGCTCGTACATGCGGTGGCCGGGGCGCTCGCTGTGCATGGTCAGGCCGTAGAGCTGGCGCGAGAGGCCGACGGCGAACTCGCCGATGTCGATCATCTCCTGCACCTCGCCGTCGCCCTCGGGCTTGGACTTGCCCATTTCCAGCGCGACCAGCGAGCCGAGCGCGTCCTTGTGCGTGCGCAGCGCGTCTGCGCACAGGCGGATCGCCTCGCCACGGCGCGGCGCCGGGGTGCTGCGCCAGATCCTGAACGCGGCCTGGGCGCGCTCGACGATCAGGTCGTAGTCGGCCTGCGAGGAGGCCCGGACCTTGCCCAGGACCTCGCCGGTGGTCGGGTTGACCGGCTCGAGGATGCCGGCATCGTCGGTGGTCGACCACTCGCCGTTGCCGAGGTAGGTGCCGGATTCGGTGCCCGAGAGCTGCAGGGCGGCGAGGACGGGGTGGGTCATGGCGGGGAGTACTCCTGTGCGCCGCGGGCCCGCGGGGGCGGTTGCGGCGGATCTGCATGGATGGCGCCCCCGGCGCGATTCGAACGCACGACCTTCCCCTTAGGAGGGGGACGCTCTATCCAGCTGAGCTACGGGGGCGGATGCGGCGATTTTCGCACGCCCGGCCGGGCATGCCAAAGGACGCGGCCCGGGCGGATGCGTCCGTCCACGGCCGTGCGGGCGCGGAAACGCGAAGGCCCGCCGGAGGGCGGGCCTTCGTCGATCGCGGAGGCGGGCGCCGGGACCGGCGCCCGGCGGCGGTTATTCGACCACGACCTTGCCGCGCATCATGGTCGAGTGGCCCGGGAACGCGCAGCAGCCGGTGTAGTCGCCGCCGGCCTTGAGCTTGCCGCCGGCGATCGAGGCGGTCGCGGACTCGCCGCCGCCGATCATCTTGGTCGCGCCGAGCACGCGGGCGTCGCCGGCGGGCAGGTAGCCGGCCGCGGCCCCGGCCTTGATGCCGTCCTTGGCGACGGCATCGACGTCGCCCGTGGCGGTCACCACCACATTGTGGCCCATCGCCGCCACCGGCAGCTTGCCGGTGTGCTCAAGCTGGATCGAAATGGTCTTGCACGCGGCCGAGACGGTGACCGTCTTCTGGTCGAACTGCATGTTGTCGCCGCCCTTGAGCTTGATCGCGCAGTTGGGCGCGGCCTGGGCCATTCCGGCGAGGCCGAGCAGGGCGAGGGCGAGCAGGGATTTCTGGATGTTCATGGAGATACTCCGTGGGGCTGCATGTGGTGTCTGGACTATGGGGCCATGGTGCGCCATTTCATCCCGCCCCGCCTTGATCTGGATCATCCGGAGGAAGGGCGGGCGGCATTCCAACGCGCGGCGGGTGCGTCGCCGCCCGGGCCTCCGCAGCCCCGGGCACTTGATTTCAACGCATGCCGGGTACAGATCGGATGAAGCCGACTGCACTGTACCTGCCTCCGGATCCGCCTTCCCGTCGTCGTTCAGCCAACGTTTGCCATGGATTCCCCAACCCCGTCGCCTGTCCCCGGCCCCGACCTGTGTACGGAAGAGGACGTGGTCCGCCTGGTGCATGCGTTCTATGCGCGGGTC
>JAHCJH010000023.1 GCA_026126345.1 Phycisphaeraceae bacterium
ATCTTGCGACTCGCGACTCGCGTCTCGCGACTCTCCTGTCCCCCCTCAGCACTTCCCCGCCGCCCCGGTTCCTGTTCCGGCATGTTCTCACGGGGCCGCCTTCGACCGGACTGACGGCCCGGGTTCATCCGTATACTCCGGCCCCGCGGCCGCCGGCCGCCTGGAGTTTCCGCCATGACGTTCCGTGCCCTGTGCGCTCCATTGCTCGTGATGGCGCTCGCCGCCGCCCCCACCCCGATTCACGCGTCGGAAACTCCCCACGGTGGCGGTCAGCCAGTCGGGCAGCGACTGGCCGAGGGCGCGGCGATCTACTTCGCTTCGGAGGCGGCTCGCGACGCGGCCCCACCCAGCATGACGCTGCTGAAGGTGCCCGGGTTCCAGGCGCCGGGTTCTCCGCGCCCGACGGCGGTGGCGGTCGTCCCAGTCTTCGACGTCCGCGAGGACGGCCGCCAGCGCGTGCGCATCGCGGTGCCAGCGGGCACCAGCCTGTACGGCACGGGTGAGATCGCCGGTCCGCTGCTGCGCAACGGACGCGTCAGCGAGACCTGGAACACCGACGCCTACGGCTACACCGAGGACAACAAGTCGCTGTACCAGTCCCACCCCTGGGTGCTGGCCGTGCGGCCGGACGGCTCAGCCTTCGGCGTGCTCGCCGACACCACCTGGCGCTGCGAGATCGACCTGACCGACGGCATCACCTTCGCCGCGACCGGTCCTTCGTTCGGCGTGGTCGTCATCGAGCGGTCGACCCCTCAGGATGTGCTCCGCACGCTCGGCACACTGACGGGCACGATGCCCCTGCCGCCCAGGTGGGCCATCGGCTATCACCAGTGCCGCTACTCGTACAACCCCGAGTCCCGGGTGCGGGAGATCGCCGACGAGTTCCGCAAGCGCAGCATCCCGTGCTCGGTCATCTGGTTCGACATCGACTACATGGACGGCTACCGGGTCTTCACATTCGACAAGCAGCAGTTCCCGGACGTGCCCAAGCTCAACGCCGACTTGGGGGCGATGGGCTTCCGCCGCATCTGGATGATCGACCCCGGCATCAAGCACGAAGCCGGCTACTCGATCAGCGACCAACTGCTCGCCGCGGACCTGGCGGTCAAAACCGCCGCCGGCGAGGTGTACCGCGGCGAGGTGTGGCCCGGCTGGTGCGTGTTCCCCGACTACACCGCGCCGGCGGCCCGCGCGTGGTGGGCCGGCCTGTACAAGGACTTCATGGCGACGGGCATCTCCGGCGTCTGGAACGACATGAACGAGCCGGCCGTGTTCAACGTCGCCACCAAGACGATGCCGGAGGACAACCGCCACGTCGGTGGCGCCTGGCGTCCCACGCCGAACGCCGACGAGCGGACGCTCCCGGCCGGTCCGCACGCGCAGTATCACAACGTCTACGGCATGCTGATGGCCCAGGGAACGTTCGACGGCATCCTGGCCGCCCGCCCGGCGGTCCGCCCCTTCGTGCTCACGCGAGCCGGCTTCATCGGGTCGCAGCGGTACGCCGCCACGTGGACCGGGGACAACTCCGCCGAGTGGGACGATCTGGAGCACTCGGTATCCATGGCTCTGAACCTGGGTCTCTCCGGCCAGCCGTTCGCCGGGCCTGACATCGGCGGCTTCAACGGCAACGGACCGACCGACCCGGACGAGCGGAAGATGTTCTACGCCCGCTGGTTCGGCTTCGGGGCGATGCTGCCGTTTGCCCGGGGGCATACCGGCAAGGGCAACATCGACAAGGAGCCCTGGGCCTTCGGACCCGAGGCCGAATCGATCATCCGCACCGCCCTGCAGCGCCGCTACGTCCTGCTGCCGTACTACTACACGCTGTTCCGCGAGGCGTCGGTCTCGGGCTTGCCCGTCATGCGGCCGCTGTTCTTCGCCGACCCGTCCGATCCGGCGCTTCGATCGGAGGATGACGCGTTCCTGATCGGCAACGACCTGCTCGTCAGCCCGCGGATGACGCCGCTGGCCGACCGCCTGCCGGTTCGGCCCAAGGGCGACTGGCGTCCCGTCGCCATGGTCGGTGAGGCGCCCCACCGCGACCTGCCCGACCTGTTCATCCGCGCCGGCGCGATCATCCCGACGGGCCCGATTCAGAGTTACACGGACGAGAAGCCGCTCGATCCACTGACCCTGATCGTCGCCCCGGACTCCGCCGGGGAGGCCTCCGGACTGCTCTACGAAGACGCCGGCGATGGATTCGAGTACCTCAAGGGCCAATACCTGCTGTCGCGCTATTCGGCCGTCCGTCAGGGTGGCGACCTGGTCGTCACCGTGCAGTCGGCCGAGGGCGGCATGCCCCGACCGGCCCGCACGGTCAACGTCCACGTCATCCTGCCCAACGGCCGCGAGGTGACCGGCTCGGGACCCGACGGCCAACCCGTCCGCGTGGCGCTGCCCGGCTGAGACCTTCACCCCGCGTGGCCGGGTTCACGCCCCGCCCCGTTTCGGGCAGTTTTTGGGTGCCTCGCCGGCGCCGTGTTGTACACTTGAACCCCGGACAGGGTGGAGGCCCTTGACGTGCGAGATCCGCGGCATCTGTTCCAGCTGACCCGTCGTTGCAGCGTCGCCGGGCGCCCCCGGTCCCGGCGCGCCGCCGCCTGCGCGCTGGCCATGCTGGCTGGGCTCGCGTCGCCAGCCGCGGCCGACGACACGCAGCCGTTGCTTCAGTGGTTCGAGGCCAGGTGGCTGACCATGGAAGCGCGCACCCCGGACATCTTCATGGCCGGGTACGGCGGCATCTGGATCCCGCCGGTCAGCAAGTGTGTCGACCCGAACTCCGCCGGGTTCGACGTGTTCGACCGCTTCGACCTGGGCTCGCCGACCAGCCCCACCGTCTACGGCACCGAGGCCGGCCTGCGAGCACTGATCAGCGAGCTCCACCGCGCCAACACGCTCGTCTACGTCGACTCGGTGATGAACCACAACGCCGCGCGTTCGGCGGTCAACGCCGGCTTCATCACCGCCGGCGGTTTCCCGGGCTTCGTGCTCAATCTGTCCGGCGACGTCTGGGGCGATTTCCACGACGGATCCACCCAGAGCACCAACCCCGACAGCCCGAACTTCAACCTCTGGGAAGGCGACCTGGTCGGTCTCATCGACATCGCCCAGGAAAAGAACTACGTCTACATCCGCCACCCCGTCGCCGCCGGGAACCCGCAGAACATCCCCGCCGGCACGATCCGGAACCTGCCCAACCCGGCGAACACCCGCGTCTACCCCGACCTGCAGCTCACCCCGTCGCCGGGCATCCAGGAGCCCGGCCTGCCCCCCAACCAGTTCCGGAACCCCGCGACCAATCAGGTCTGGACGTTCACGCAGTTCAACACGTCGGACCCGACCGCCGGAGACCCGGTGCCGGAGAACGCCACCGGCCTGCTGCTGCGGTGGACCCAGTGGATGATGGACGACCTGAAGGTCGACGGCTTCCGGCTCGACGCGGCCAAGCACGTGCCGCCGTGGTTCTGGAACAACCTGTGGGACGCCTCGGTGTACCGCCGGCGCATCACGCCGGCCGGCAGCCGCTGGACGCCGTTCTCGTTCGGCGAGGTGGTTGGCGGCGGGCCGTTCCAGTTCTCGGACTACGTGCGCAAGGACGGCTTCGGGAACCGGGACATCCTGGACCTCGGCGGCGCCGGCGCTCTGCGCGACCTGCTCAACGCCGGTGGCTTCGGATCGTGGAGCTCCGTGCTGTCCGCCCACGCCGACAACATCGACGGCTTCAACAACGGCACCGTCGGCGTCAACCACGTCTACTCCCACGACAACGGGTCGGAGGGCAACGGCGCTTCGATCCCCGCGCTGCCGGCCCCGGAGAAGTGGGCCCTGCCGATGAACGCGTACCTGCTGCTCCGGCCCGGGCCGGTCATCGTCTACCACAACAGCCGCGAGCTGATCGCGACGCTCCCGACCAACACCAACCGCTTCTGGCCGCGGGAGGGAAACCCCACGGCCCTGGGCTTCAACCAGGCCGCGGGCGTCGCGGACGCCAACCTCACGCGACTGGTCCGGCTGGCGTTCGGCCATGCCCGCGGCGAGTTCCGACCGATCTCGGGGTGGAACCCCGACGCGGGCAACGCCCCGAGCAACTTCGACGACGTGCTTTCGTTCGAGCGCCGGACCAATCTCGGCGGCGGCAATTTCGTTTCCAGCATCGTCGCGTCGGTCAGCGACCGGAACGACGGCGGCTACGTTCGCCGGACGCTTGACACCTCGTTCAACCCGGGCACGCGCCTGCACGAGCTGACCGGCGCCGCCGCCGACCCGGTGGTCAACAACCAGAACGCCATCGCCCAGACCGTCACGGTGGGTGCCGACCGCCGCATCACCGTCTCGATCCCCAACAACCGCAACTCGGCGGGCGTGTTCCACGGGCGCGGGTACGTGGCGTACGGCCCGGCGGCTCCGAGCGGAACGCTGACGCTCGTCGGCGCCTCGACGCCCATCCCCGCCGACGACGCTTCGGTCCCCGTCCACCGCCGCCGGCTCACGCCCATCGACGTGATCGATGCGCCGTCGTTCACGATCCGTCTGCAGACCGCCAAGACCGATCCGCTCGATCCCGACTGGGACGACAACGCGCTGTTCCGAATCGACCGGGGCTTCGTTGATTTCAACGGCAACGGCGGCGTGGACGTCGGCGAATCCAGCCCGACCGTACCGGGCTACGAGCAGTTCCTGACTTCGCGTCTGCCCATCGCCGGCGCCAACCCGCCGCGCGAGTTCGGCCTGTACGAGCAGACGATCGATACGTCGCTGCTCGACGAGGGCACGCACTACCTGAGCGTGGTGGCGTTCCGGCGCCGCACCGACGGCGGCCTTCCGATACTCACCGAGTTCCGGCGGGTGTTCTACGTCGATCGCGCGCCTCCGCAGGTCACGTTCTCGCCGCCGTCGTCCCCGGTGCAGACACCGGCGTTCACGTTCTCGATCGACGCACCGGACCGCACGGTCACCCGCGTGCACGTGCTTCTGAACCTGCCGTCAGGGACCGATCCCCGTCCGTTGTGCAACGCCTCCAACCAGGCCTCGCAGTTCGATCGTTCGACGTTCCGCCGGACGGTGAACCGGCTGCCGGCGGGGGCGAACTCGGCGACCGTCGTGGCGTTCGAGCTGTCCGGGCGCTCCTCGGTGACCCGGTACGACAACATCGTTTCGGTGGTGGGCACGGGTGACGTCAACGGCGACGCGTCCCTGTCGGTGGAGGACCTGTACGCGTTCGCGACGATTTCCGGCTACGCGCCCGAGGCGGACATGGACGGCAACGGCACCATCACGCCGGCGGATCGCTCGCTGCTGGAACTGCTGCTGCGGACCGGCGAGCTCCCGGCCATGCGGGCCTGGCAGCGGCCCTGAAGATGCGGGCCGGCTCCGCGCCGAACGGCGCGCCTCACTTGGCGGTCACGACGATCATCGTTCGATCGTCGTTGGCCGGCGCGGTCAGCGTGAACGCCCGAAGGTCCGCGAGCACCGCGTCGAGCATCGCCTCGGCCGAGGCGTGCGGCCGGCCCACCACCGCGTCGAGCCGGTCCAGCCCGTACATCGCCCCCGTGGGCGAGAAGGCCTCGGTGATCCCGTCGGTGTACAGCACCAGCGCGTCGCCCGGGTCGATATCGATCTCCGCCGTGGCGTAGGGCGCATCGTCCAGCACCCCCAGCGGGAGCCCCTGCGCGCCCTCGAGGCTCAGCACCGGCCCGCCCGGGCCGACAAAGCCCGCGCGCAGCCGCGGCGGGTTGTGCCCGGCGCTGCTGTAGCGCAGCCGGCGCGTGGCCGGGTTGTACACCCCGTAGAACGCGGTGACGAACATGCCGCTCGACCCCGTGTAGCGGCGCGCCAGCGTGCGGTTGACGAACTGCATCAACTGGTGCGGCTCGCCGTCGTCGCCGGGGTGCAGGTGCGCGATCGAGTGCAGGATCGCCATCAGCACGGCCGCCGGCGTGCCGTGCCCCGACACGTCGGCCACCAGGATGCCCACCCTGCCGCCCGACATCTCGAAGAAGTCGTAGTAATCCCCGCCGGCGTTCCGGGACGTCTGGTAGTACGTCGCGAAATCCAGCCCCGGGATTTCCGGCGACCGTGACGGCAGCAGCGAGCGCTGGATGTCCGCCACGACGTGCAGTTCGCGGTCCATCGCCTGGTACGCCTCGCGCAGCTCCCGAGCGAGCACGAGCGTGTTGGTGGCCCGTCCGAACAGGTTGCTCATCCAGACGATCTCGGGGAACTCCTCGGGGTCGATGCCCGCGGGGTCCTTCCGGAGCGTCACCACCATGTTGAGCCCTTGCCCCTTGTCGAAGTGCGGCACGGCGATCAGCGACCGCATCCCCTCGAGGTAGTACCGCCCGGGGTCGTCGGGCGCGACGGAAAGGTCGGAGATCAGGCGCGGCTCGTCGCCGTACAGCAGCTCGCCCAGCAGCCCGCCCGACAGCACCGGCAGCCGGTCGCGGTTCTTCCACGGATCGATGTCTTCCGCCCAGCGGCTCGAGCGCGTGATGCGGTAGAACGGCGGCTCCAGCCCTCGGCGCGACAGGGAGATGAACCCGTCGTAGCGGAAGTAGTTCTCCATCCGGTCGCCGTAGTACGACACCATCTCCTGCGGGTCGGTGAAGCGCGACATCTCGCGCATGGTCTCGACGATGTGCGCCAGGCGCTGCCGCCACGGCTCGCGGCGGGCGCGGCCCGACTCGATGCCCAGCGGTCCGGTGTTGCCGACGTCGCTCATGAATCCAACCACCCTTCAGTCGCCGCCGCCGCCATCGCCCCCACCGCCGCCGCCATCGCCCCCACCGCCGCCGCCGTCGGAGATGTCGGGCTGGCCCGGGTGCCGCGCCGGGATCGATTCACCCCCGCCACCCATGGCCCCGGCCGAGGCGCCCCAGTCCGAGCGGATCACCCGCGCCCGGGTGCTCACGGCCTGCGCCCGCCGCGCCTGCTGCGCCCACACCCCGTACCTCCGCCGCCACCAGAAGAACACGCCGACGCCCAGCGCCGCGACGCACAGGACCGTGACCAGGATGATGGGCCACTCGTTCACGCGTCGGTTCCCCGCTGGAGCGGTGCGGACGGTCGGTCAGAGCTGCACGACCGCCATGTCAGGCTCCCGCTCCACCGACGCGGCGGGCGTCTGCACAGACGCGATCCACGGCGCCAGTTCGGGCAGGGCGCGTGCGATCTGGGCTCGCACGTCCGCCGCGTTGTAGATCGGGGCGTTCACCCAGCCGCCCGGGCGCGGGCCGTCGGCCGCCTCGGCGATGATCGCCAGGGCGGTCTGCCCCTCGGGCGCGGCCCCTTCCAGCGCGGGGATCGCCGCCTCGAAGGCCTGCACCACGCCGGTGCAATTCTCGAACGAGCCGGCCTTTTCCGCCCAGGTCACCGCGGGCAGCAGCACGTCCGCACGCTCGGTCAGCCGGCCCGGCAGCGTGTCGAGCAGCACCAGGAACGCGCCCGACAGCGCCGACTCGAACTCGGGCGTCGCCCAGGTGCTGGGGTAGTTGCCGGTGACGATCACGCCGCCGATCTCGCCCGACCGCACCTGGCTGATGACCTGCTCGAACGAAGCGACGTACCCGCCGTGCGCGGTGGTGCGGCTGACGGCTTCGAGCGTGCGCCGCACGCCGCGGGCGTTGGGACACTTCTCGGCGCTCACGCGGAAGCCGCGCTCCTTGCCCGGGGGGAAGAACTGGTCCTGCCCCTGGACCGGCACGGGGCCGACGGCGAGGAAGGCCTTGGGGTCGAGGGCCAGGGCGGCCCGGGCCAGGAGGTAGGCCTCTTCGCTGGGGAGCATGGGGCTCACCACCACGGCCAGGCGCTTGCCCGCCTGGGCGACGGCCCGCAGGCCCTCGACCGCCGCCTGGATGCCGCGCCCCCACTCGCACTCGACCCGCACGCCGAACTGCTTGCGGCGTGGGCCGCTGAGGCGGTCCTGGCTGTGGATGAACTTCCAGCCGTGGCGCACCTCGTCGGTGATCCACCACTGGTTGATGGCCATGTTGGTGCGCGGCTTGACGCGGTAGACCTTGCCCTCGTTGTGCTCGATGTAGATGTTGTCGCCGCTGGCGGTGATGCCGTCGATGCTGGGGGTGCGTTTGAGGAACCAGACGCGCTGGGCGAACAGGAAGTCCTTGTCCAGCAGCGCGCCGACGGGGCACAGGTCAACGACGTTCCCGGCGATGGGGTTGTCCAGGGCGCGTCCGGGGAAGACGTCGATCTCCTCCTTGTTGCCGCGCCCGGCGACGCACAGCTCGCCCGTCCCGGCGACCTCCCGGGTGAAGCGGACGCACCGGGTGCACATGATGCAGCGGTCGGAGTAGAGCAGGATGTCTGGCCCGACGTCCTTCTTGGGCTGCTTGACCTTGGTCTCCTCGAAGCGGCTGGCGCCGCGCCCGTACTCGTAGGAGTAGTCCTGCAGGGTGCACTCGCCGGCCTGGTCGCAGACCGGGCAGTCCAGCGGGTGGTTGATGAGCAGGTACTCCATCACGGCCTTCTGGTTGGCCAGGGCCTTGGGGCTGTCGGTGTAGACGACCATGCCGTCGGCGGCCTGGGTCTGGCACGTGGGCAGCAGCTTTCCGCCCATGTAGGGCTCGAGCTTGCCGCCGTTCCGCGGGTTGGGCATCCACACTTCCGCCAGGCAGATGCGGCAGGACGCCACGATGGACAGCCCCTCGTGGTAGCAGTACTGGGGGATGTCCTGCCCGGCCTCGTTGGCGACCTGCAGGATCACCTGCCCGGGCTTGAACTCGCGGACCTTCCCGTCGATCGTGATCTTCGGCATGGGGCCGATGATATCCGGCCGGGGGTGGGGCCTGTTCGGCGGTTCCCGAGCGGGCGGGATGCGGGTCGCACGCGGTGTCGCGCGGCGAAAGCGCAAAAACGCGCCATCGTCCTTGCCGATCGTGCACTCGGAGGTAAACTGTCGTCGTGCACGGGCGACCGTGCGCTGCGAGGAGAGAGAGACCCTCGCACAACCTGTTCTGCGGATCCGGACCGTTCGGTGCGGCGGCGGTGGTCATTCCCGTTCGCCGAGCCCGTTCGGGGTGGGTATCGCCTTGTCCTGATCGAGGAGAGAGATCATGCGCGTTCGGTTCGTTCCCATTGTCGTCGGCGCGGCGCTCAGCGCGGCCGCCCCCGCCCTGGCCGACTTCGCGGTGTCGGTCGACTACCTGAACATCACCAGCTCGCGATCGATCGCCTACCGCGTGTTCGACTGGTCCACGGTGTCGCCCACGACGATCGTGTTCACGGGCAACAGCGTCGGCGCGGGCATCATGAACTGGAACGGCGCCGCGGGCAACGCCCCCGGATTCGTCGGGCCGTTCACGGCGATGTGCGTGGAGCTTTCGCAGACGGCCCCCGGCGGCGGCTTTCAGTCGTACACGGTGACGGCCCTGGAGAACGCGGCGATCACCAACGCGGTTCCGGTGCCGCAGGGACAGCCCATGGGGCTCGCCCGGGCGCAGGCGGTGGCGCGGGCGATCTACGCGGCGGTGGGCAACGCCACGACCTTCGCGGGGCTGACGCAGGACCAGGCGTCCGCGCTGCAGATCTCGATCTGGGAGATCATCTACGAGCGCACGGGCGAGGCGTACAACGTCGGCACCGGCTTCGCGCGATTCGGTCGCGACTTCAACGCGAACAACACGGTGAACACCGCGCTGTGGAGCGGGGTGCTGAGCAACGCCGCGATCTACCTCGCGGCGGCGGCCAACCCCGACGCGACGATGCACGCCGGCGTGCTGGGGATGTCGAGCCTCGGGTTCCAGGACATGGTGGTGCTGCCCGCGCCGGGCGCCGCGGCGCTGCTCGGGCTGGCGGGGCTGTCGGCCGCCCGCCGCCGGAGGTAACACGGACGCATCGGGAAGGCGTGCCCGCCCCGGCGAGAGCCGCGGCGGGACATTCGGGTGGGGTGTCGGCGCGGTCCGCTGGCCGGGACAGTCCCGGTCGCGGGGGCGGAACAGAGCTCTCTCCGCGGCCTTCGGTCGAGAGATCGAGGGCCGATTTCATCGGGAACGGGCCTGCGGAGCGCCGCGGCGCCCCGGCGCTGGGCGCGCCGCGCCGCTACCCTGCGGCGACATGGGATCGACGAGCTTCCAGGCCCCCACGGGCACCCGCGACTTCTACCCGATCGAGCTGGCGCGCCGGCGGTACATCGAACGCGCCTGGCGGGCGGTGAGCGTGCGCCACGGCTTCGAGGAGATCGACGGGCCGACGTTCGAGTCCATCGACCTGTACAAGGCCAAGAGCGGCGAGGGGATCGTCTCGGAGATCTTCCACGTTCACTCGGGCAAGGACGAACGGTCGCGCGCCGGCGCCGAGCAGGGCGGGGCCCGGGAGGCCCCGTTCGCGCTGCGCCCGGAGTTCACGCCGACGCTCGCCCGGATGTACGCGTCCCGCGCCGCGCAGCTGCCCCGGCCGTGCAAGTGGTTCTGGCAGCAGAGCTGCTTCCGCGCCGAGCGGCCCCAGCGGGGACGGCTGCGCGAGTTCATGCAGTGGAATTGCGACATCATCGGTGACGGTTCGCCCGCGGCCGACGCCGAGGCGATCGGCGTGTGCGTGGGGCTGCTGGAAGAACTGGGCCTGACGCCGGAGCACGTGAAGGTGCGGTTCAATCACCGCGGCGCCCTGGCGGCGGTCGTGTCCCGCCTGGGCGTGGACGAGCAGCACATGCCGGCGGCGTTCGTGCTGCTGGATCGTCGCGACCGGCTGAGCGACGACGACCTCGAGGCGATGGCCTTCGAGTTCGGCATCACGAGCTTCGACTTTCTGCGGTTGCTCAAGCGGCCGCGGAACGCTCAGGGGATCGACGCGATGGCGGCGGCGCTGCCGGCGGAGGTGGCTCGCGACGCGGAGGCGCTGCTGGAGCCGCTGCGCACGGTCGAGTCGCACCTGGCGGGCTCGGGCGTCGGGCCGTGGTGCAGCCTGGATCTGAACGTGGCCCGCGGGCTGGCGTACTACACCGGGATGGTGTTCGAGGTGCACGAGATCAGCGGGGCGATGCGTGCCGTGGCCGGCGGCGGCCGCTACGACAACCTGATCGAGACCTTCGGGGGCCCGGCGACGCCGGCGGTCGGCTTCGGGATGGGCGACGTGGTGCTGTCGCTGGTGCTGCAGGACAAGGGGCTGATGCCCGGCGACCGCGAGATCGCCCGGGCGCTGGGGCTGCGGCCGGACGTTCAGGTGATCTCCAACGGCTCGCCCGAGTCCGATGCGCTGGTGCCGGCGGTGGTGGGCGAGCTGCGCCGGGCGGGCGTGCACGCGCGCCGGTCGTACAAGGCGACGAAGAACATCGGCAAGCTGCTCAAGGAAGCGGCCGACGCCGATGCGCGGTACGCGGTGATCATCGAGTCGGCGTCCGAAGTGACGGTCAAGAACCTCGACGACGGCACGCAGGTGAAGGCTCCGCGGGCGGACCTGCGGGCGCACCTGTCGCCGGCGCGGTGAGCCGAGCGATGAACGCCACGCCCGGCATGCTCGACGCGGTGATCCTCGGCGGCGGGGTCGCCGGGCTCTGGACGCTGCGCCGGCTGCTGGCCGAGGGGCGCAGCGCCGCGCTGCTGACGACCACGGACCTGGGCGCCGGGCAGACCGTCGCCAGCCAGGGGATCATCCACGGCGGCATCAAGTACGCGCTGGGCGGCGCCGCGACGGCGGCCAGCCGCGCCATCGCCGCCATGCCCGACCGGTGGCGGGCCTGCCTGGCGGGGCGGCCGGGGCCGATGGACCCCGATCTCTCCGCCGCGTCGGTGCTGGCCGGCGAGCAGCACCTGTGGACCACGCCGGGGCTGGTCAGCCGCGTGGCGGCGGCGGCGGCGAGCAAGGCGATCCGCACGCCGGTGGAGCGACTGGGAGCTGAGGAGATGCGCGGCGTGTTCGGGCGTGCGCCGGCGGGGGTGGCGGTGTACCGCGTGGCCGAGCCGGTGCTGGACGCCGCGAGCCTGGTGCGGGCGCTGGCGGGCCCGGCGATGGACCGGATCGGGAAGGTGCGATCGGTCGAGGCGATCGAGCCGATGGGCGCCGGGGCGGTGCGCGTCGATGTTCGCCGCGGCGATGGAGCGAGGGCGGAACTCCAGTCGCGGGCCGTGGTGCTGTGCGCCGGCGGGGGCAACGGACCGCTGGTGGAACTGGCCGGCGGGCGGGCATCGGACCTGATGCAGCAGCGCCCGCTGCACATGGTGCTGGCGCGCGGGGCCGAGTTGCCGCCGTTGTTCGGGCATTGCCTCGGGGCGTCGACGACGCCGCGATTGACCGTCACGAGCTGGGCGGATGCGGCCGGGCGCGTGGTGTGGTACCTGGGGGGCGGGCTGGCCGAGCGGGGCGTGGGGCTGGAGGCGGCGGGGCAGCGGGCGGCGGCGCGGGCGGAGTTGAACGCGAGCGTGCCGTGGGCGGTCCGGGGCGCGGTGGAACTGGCGACGCTCCGCATCGACCGGGCCGAGGGGCTGCGTGCCGATGGATCGCGTCCGGACGAGCCGGTGGTGACGCCGCTGATGGGCGGGCGGGTGCTGGCGGCCTGGCCGACGAAGCTGGCGCAGGCGCCGCTGCTGGCCGAGCGGGTGTCGGCGGCGCTGCCGGCGGGCTCGGGGGGGGCCGAGGCGTTCGACCTGGAACGACCGGGCGTGGCGCCGCTTCCCTTTGACGCGCCGGGGCTGGAGTGGGCCGCATGAGCGGGGTGACGCTGCCGCGGCTTGGGCTGGGAACGGTGGCGCTGGGCCGCAGCGCGGGGCTGAAGTACGCGCGGCCGGTGCGGGTGCCGACAGACGAACAGGCCGAGGCGCTGCTGCGGGCGGCGCTGGACGAGGGCGTGACCTACGTGGACACAGCGCCGGCGTACGGCGCGGCGGAAGAGCGGCTGGGGCGGCTGCTGCCGACGGTGGCGGGTCGGGAGCGGTGGCTGATCGGCACGAAGGCGGGCGAGACGTTCGACGAGGGCACGGGGGTTTCGGCGTACGACTTCTCTGCCGGCGCGATCGGCGCCAGCGTGGACGCGTCGCTGCGGCGGCTGCGGGTTGACCGGGTGGACGTGCTGCTGCTGCACTTCTCGTCGGCGAGCGACGATGCGGGGGTGTTGCGCGCGGGGGGGGCGGCCGGGGCGCTGGAGAAGGCCAAGCGCGCCGGCAAGGCGCGGTGGATCGGCGCGTCGATCGGGACGATGGCCGGCGCCGAGGCGGCGCTGGAGGCGGGGTGGATGGACGTGGTGATGCTGACGCTGAACCCGGCCGAGCGGCAGATGGCGCCGGTGGCGGCGCGGGCGGCGGCGCGGGGCGTGGCGGTGCTGGTGAAGAAGCCGCTGGCGTCGGGGCGGGCGCGGCCGGAGGAGGCGGTGCGGCAGGCGCTGGCGACGCCGGGGGTGTCGTGCGTGGTGGCGGGGACGACGAGCGTGGAGCACCTGCGGTCGCTGGCGGCGGCGGCGCGGGGCGGTTAGCGCTCGTGGGCGACGAGGTCGTCGGGGGATTCGCGGCGGCGGATGAGCCGGGCCAGGGCTCCTTCGACGAGCACCTCGGCGGGGAGCGGGTGGCTGTTGTAGCGGCTGGCCATGGACATGCCGTAGGCGCCGGCGGCGAACACGGCCAGCAGGTCGCCCCGGGCGAGCAGGGGCAGGGTGCGGTCGCGGGCGAGGAAGTCGCCGGTCTCGCAGACGGGCCCGACGACGTCGCAGGGCTCCAGTCCGGGCAGGTCGAGCGATTCCCGGCGGCTGGGGGGCACGTGCTGTGGGCTGACGCTGACGGGCCAGATGAAGTGGAACGCGTTGTAGAGGCTGGGGCGGAGCAGGGTGTTCATGCCGGCGTCGCAGACGACGAACTTGCGCGGGCCGGTGTGCTTGACGAACAGCACGCGGGTGAGCAGGACGCCGGCGTTGGCGGCGATGGAGCGGCCGGGTTCGAGGATGATGCGCAGGCCGGCGCGGGCGCGGGATTCCAGCAGGGGGACGATGGCGGCGGCGAAGACGGCGGCGGGCGGGGCGGCGCCGGAGGTGTAGTCGGCGCCGAAGCCGCCGCCGAGGTCCAGGGCCTCGATGCGGACGCCCTTGCGCTCGAGGCGGTCGATCAGGGCCAGGGCCTTGGAGACGGCCTGTGCGTAGGGGGCGGGGTCGGTGATGGACGAGCCGATGTGCAGGTGGATGGCGCAGAGGCGCAGGTGCTTCTCGCGGGCGAACTTCTCGAAGAGGGCTTCGGCGTGGGGGAGCTCGACGCCGAACTTGGTCTCGGCGTGGCCGGTGCGGACGTACGCGTGGCCGCCGGCGGAGATGCCGGGGTTGACGCGGAGCGCGGCGCGTGCGGAGACGCCCATGGCGCGGGCGGCGGCTGCGACGACCTCGTACTCCGGCTCGCTCTCGATGTTGAACAGGCCGATGGGGCCGGGGTCGGCGCGGTCGGGCTCGCCGGCGAGGGCCTGGTGGATCTCGTCGTCGGTCTTGCCGACGCCGGCGAAGACGGTGCGCTCGGCGGGGACGCCGGCCAGGCGGGCGCGGAGCAGCTCGCCGCCGCTGACGACGTCCATGCCGGCGCCGCGTTCGGCCAGGAGGCGGAGGATGTGGACGTTGGAGCAGGACTTGACGCTGAAGCAGATGAGCGGGTTGAGCGGGGCGAAGGCGGCGTTGAGGCGGTGGAAGTGGTCGAGGAAGGTGGCGGCGGAGTAGACGTAGAGCGGCGTGCCGTGCTCGGCGGCGATGGCGGCCAAGGGCACGTCGCCGGCGTGGAGCTCACCGTCGCGGTATTCGAAGTGGTCCATGGCCCGAGCGTAGCGGGCGGGGCCGCTCAGCGCGGCTGATTGGCCCAGCCGAACGGCCGCGGGACGCCGGGCCACGTGGGGCAGAGCTGGTACCAGGCGTTGGCCCGTCCCTTGACCCAGAAGTCGTTGCCGATGAGGTCGCCGCGGTCGGACTCGGAGTCGGGGTTGTTGCCCTTGGGGCCGGCGAAGAGCTCGACGTCGCCGTTGACGTAGGCGATGTGGCCCTTGCGACCGTGGCGGTCGGTGATCTGGTCGAGGTTGCTGAACATGCCGTCGGGGGTGTCGGAGTTGTAGAAGCGGAGGTCCTCCTCGACGTAGACGGGTATGGACCGGAGGTTGCGCATGTCGGTGATGACGGGGGGCGAGCCGCGGCCGGTCTGGGCGGTCCAGTTGATGGCGCGGGCGTCCCAGACGGCGATGGTGTTGGTGTCGGGGCGTGCGCCGGAGGCGCCGGTGACCATGGTGTAATCGAAGTTCATGGCGCGCTCGGAGAGGAACTCGTTGAAGAGCGCGACCTGGAGCTGCATGGCGGGGCTCTGCCACATGGGGTCGGAGAGGTTGGCCTGGAAGCGGGTCCTGGTGCGGCGCTTGTTGGTGGGGCACTCGAAGACCTTGTCGGCGTAGGAGAGGTATTCGAAGGCGGGGCCCATGCGGGCGGGGTTGGCGCCGCCGATGCCGGTGGAGGTCTGGAGCGGGTTGGTGGGCTGGGCGTACCAGAAGCGGATGGGCGTGGGGTGGCCGGCTTCCCAGATCGAGCCCTTGTAGTCCAGCGCGTAGGAGGAGTAGCCGGTGGCGATCTGCTTCATGTTGTTCATGCAGATCGCGGTGCGCGCGGCCTCGCGGGCCTTGCCGAGGACCGGCAGCAGGATGCCGACCAGCAGGGCGATGATGGCGATGACCACCAGCAGCTCGATGAGCGTGAAGGCGGAGAAACGCCGCGGGCGGGGCGCTTTCGGCATGGCTCAAGTATACAAGATCTGAGAGCGATGCCAGTGTTTGCAGGGCGTTTGGAGTACGATCCGCACCCCGGCGGGCGGGGCGAAAACCCCGGGGTGGAGCGGCCGAAGGGCAGCAGCAGGAGGCAGCGATGGCAGGTTCGACCGTCTGGAAGCGTGTGGACGAGGTGCTGACCGGGACCGTGGGCGAGGCGGTGACGGTCAAGGGGTGGGTGCGGACGCGGCGCGACAGCAAGGCCGAGGGGGGCCTGAGCTTCGTGGCGCTGCACGATGGGTCGTGCTTCGACGCGGTGCAACTGGTGGTCAAGGGGGACCTGCCGAACTACGCGGCGGAGGTGGCGAAGCTGACGACGGGGTGCTCGATCGAGGCGGACGGGGTGATCGTGCAGAACCCCAAGGGGGGGCGGGAGATCGCGGTGGAGGCGGGGCGGGGCGGGGCGGTGCGGGTGATCGGCTGGGTGGAGGACCCGGACACCTACCCGATCCAGCCCAAGCCGCACAGCTTCGAGTACCTGCGCGAGGTGGCGCACCTGCGGGTGCGGACCAACACGTTCGGGGCGATCGCGCGGGTGCGGCACTGCCTGGCGATGGCGGTGCACGAGTTCTTCCACCGGCGCGGGTTCATGTGGGTGCACACGCCGATCATCACCGCCAGCGACTGCGAAGGGGCGGGGCAGATGTTCCGGGTGAGCACGCTGGACTGGGTGCGCCGGACGCAGGGCGCCCCCTCGCCCACTCCCACGCACCCCCCCACCGCCGCCGGCGGCGCTTCGGGCGCCGGCGCGGCCAACCCGTTCGCCGAGGATTTCTTCGGCAAGGAAGCGCACCTGACGGTGTCGGGGCAGTTGAACGTCGAGACGTACTGCATGGCGCTGAGCCGCGTGTACACGTTCGGGCCGACGTTCCGGGCGGAGAACAGCAACACCAGCCGGCACCTGGCGGAGTTCTGGATGATCGAGCCGGAGATCGCGTTCGCGGACCTGGCGGCGGACGCGTCGCTGGCCGAGGCGATGCTGAAGCACCTGTTCGCGACGGTGCTGCGCGAGCGCGCCGACGACATGAAGTTCTTCGCCGAGCGGATCGAGAAGACGGCGGTGGAGCGGCTGGCGAAGATCGTGGAGCAGCCATTCCTGCGGCTGACGTACACCGAAGGCGTGAAGATCCTGGAAGAGGCGATCCGGACGGGGAAGAAGAAGTTCGAGTTCCCGGTGAAGTGGGGCACGGACCTTCAGAGCGAGCACGAGCGGTTCCTGACCGAGGAGCACTTCAAGCGCCCGGTGATCCTGACGAACTACCCCAAGCAGATCAAGGCGTTCTACATGCGGCTGGACGACGGGTGCGAGCCGGAGCGGCAGACGGTGGCGGCGATGGACATTCTCGTGCCGGGGATCGGGGAGATCGTCGGCGGCAGCCAGCGCGAGGAGCGGCTGGACAAGCTGGACGAGCGGATCCGCGAGATGGGGCTGCCGATCAAGGAGTACTGGTGGTACCGAGATCTGCGCCGGTACGGCACGGTGCCGCACGCGGGGTTCGGACTGGGATTCGAGCGGCTGATCCAGTTCGTGACGGGGATGCAGAACATCCGGGACGTGATCCCGTTCCCGCGGGCGCCGAAGCAGGCGGAGTTCTAAGTCGGGCGGGGCGGGGCCTGGGCCTTGCCGCACTCCGGGCAGGGGGCGGCGTCGGGCAGGCCGGCGAGCGCGTAGCCGCAGGCGCGGCATCGCCCGACCGAGGCCTCTCGGCGGGCGCGACGGACCAAACGCCACGAGATGAACATCAGCGGCACGGCGGGGTACCACGCCGGGAACAGCACGGCGTCGAGGTCGGCGGTGTAGGACGGCGACCCGAAGGAGGCGCCGCCGATGTAGGCGTACGACACGCCCCAGAGCGATCGCGGCGCGCCGAAAGCGACGTAGAGCCACTTCGAGGATTGCCAGGCGAAGCCGCCTTCGTTGCCGCGGCGCCAGAGGGTCGAGACGAGCACGACGCGTCCGTGATGCAGGCCGACGTACCTAGGCCATGGGGGCTGGCTCCAGGCGTTGCGATCGAGCGTGAGCGCCCAGGCCGCCATGCATGCCGCGGCGGACGCACCGGCCGCGACACCGAGCCAGAATCGCGGCGAGCGGCAGGCACGATCTGGGACGATGCGGGAGAGGATGGGGATGTTACGACTGGGTGCGGCGGGGTTGTTCGCACCGCGCGGGCGGCGGTAGCGCGGGGCGACGGCGATGGGCCGAAGCCCGGTGCGGCGCCGGCGGTGCCGCGAGGCCCGGAAATCGGCGTGGGAGCGGGGCCGGGGCTGGGCGCCGGTTGCCCGAGGGCTGGCGGCGGCGCGGGTGATTCGCGGCCGTTCAGCGCACCTTGATCGACGCGAGGCCGATGACGACGAGCAGGACGGTGATGATCCAGAAGCGGGTGACGACCTGGCCCTCGGTCCAGCCGCTCATGTGGAGGTGGTGGTGGTACGGGGCGCACTTGAAGATGCGTTTGCCCTTGGTGGCCTTGAAGTAGCCGACCTGCATGGCGACGCTGGCGGTCTCGATGGCGAAGATGGCGCTCATGAAGATGACGATCACCTCCTGGCGGATGATGAGCGCGACGTAGCCGAGCAGTCCGCCGAGGGCCAGGGCGCCGGTGTCGCCCATGAAGACGCGCGCCGGCAGGCAGTTGAACCAGAGGAACCCGACGCAGGCGCCGGCGGTGGCGCCGACCATGACGGCCAGTTCCTGGCTCTCGGTGACGTAGGGCACCAGGAGGTACTGGGCGGCCTGCTGCCAGCCGGCGATGAACGTGAGCACCAGGAGGCCGAGGCTGACGATGCCCATGGTGCCGGCGGCCAGGCCGTCCATGCCGTCGGTGATGTTGACGGCGTTGCTCATGCCGGTGATCATGACGACGGCGACGAAGGTGAAGCCGCCGAGGGTGAGGTACCAGAGGCCGTCGGCGATGGCGCCGGACGAGGATTCGAAGGTCTTCTGCAGCGGCAGGTTGAGGACGTGGGCGAGGTTGACCGGCGCGCCGGGGGCACGCCCGTGCTGCCAGGCGAAGTAGCCCACGAGCAGGCCCAGGCCGATCTGGAAG
Source organism: Phycisphaeraceae bacterium (assembly GCA_026126345.1). Taxonomy (GTDB): domain Bacteria; phylum Planctomycetota; class Phycisphaerae; order Phycisphaerales; family UBA1924; genus JAHCJH01. The sequence goes on from JAHCJH010000023.1 coordinate 18,759, forward strand.
ACGAGTTTCTCCCAGGCCACCAGGCCCTGGCGCGAGGCGGTGGGACGGCGGGCGGCGGTGAGCTTCAGCCAGTCGTCGACGCCGCCGAGAACGGCGAGCCAGACGAGCACGACCAGGCCGAGCAGGACGTAGAAGTTGCGGATGTCGGCCAGCAGCAGGGTGGCGCCGATGATGGCGCCGACGATGAGGATGCCCCCCATCGTCGGGACGTTCTTCTTGCTGTTGGCGGCGGCGGCCAGACCGGCGGCGTCGGTGAGGCCGGAGTCGCCGATCTTCTTGCGTTGGAGCCAGGCGATGACGGGCTTGCCGAAGACGAGCACGGCGGCGAAGGCGAGCATGGCGGCGGCCAGGGCGCGGAAGGTGAGCCGGTCGAGGATCTGGAGGTAGGAGTAGAGGCCGATGCCGTCGAGCCAGTTGCGCGAGATGTCCAGGAGCCAGTAGAGCATGCGGTTCGGTCAGGTGCGGGCGGGCGCGGGGTCGGCGGCGGGGACGACGGGGCGGTGCGGGCCCTGCTGGAGGGCGGCGACGATGCGTTCGAGCCGCATGGAGCGTGAGCCCTTGAGCAGCACGCGGTCGCCGGGGCGGATGTCGGCGGCGACGGCGGCGACGGCGGCGGGGTTGTCGCCGTCGGGCAGGTGTTGCACGGGCAGGCCGGGGGCGATGCGGGCGAGGCGTTCGGCGGCGTGGGCCATGAGCGGGCCGATGAGCACGGCCCGGTCGGCGCAGGCGAGTTCGGCCAGGGCCTGTGCGATCTCGGCGTGGGCGTCGGGCCCGGCGGGGCCGAGCTCGAGCATGTCGGCGAGGATGACGGTGCGGCGTCCGGCGGGGCGGGGCAGGGCGGCGAAGGTGCGCAGGGCCGCGAGCATGGACTCGGGGTTGGCGTTGTAGGCGTCGTTGATGATCTCGGCGCCGGCGATCAGGAGCCGCTGCCAGCGCATCTCCGGCGGCTCGGCGGCGAGCAGGCCGGCGGCGATGAGGTCGTCGTCGATGTTGAGCCGGCGCGCCACGGCGACGGCGGCGCAGCAGTTCAGGGCGTTGTGGCGGCCTTCGAGCGGCGCGGCGAAGGTCCAGCGGTCGTTGATGCGCAGGCGGAGGCCGGGTCGGCCGTCGGGGAGGGTGGCGGGCTCGGACGCGGTGAGGCGGAGGTCGGCGTCTTCGGCCAGGCCGAAGCGCACGCACGCCAGCGCGGGCGGGACGAGCGGGCGGAGCTCGGGGCAGTCGGCGGTGCAGACGGCCAGGCCGCCGGGGCGGATGGCGCGGAACACGGCCGCCTCCTCGCGGGCGACGCCGGCGATGGAGCCGAGGCCTTCGAGGTGCTCGCGCCCGATGCTGGTGATGACGGCGATGTCGGGCTGTACGACGTCGGCGAGCGCGGCGATCTCGCCCGGGGCGTTGGTGCCGACTTCGCAGATGACGTAGTGGTCGCCGGGTCGGGCGTTGAGCAGCGTGAGGGGGACGCCGATGTCGTTGTTGAAACTCCTGGGCGAGCACGTGCCGCGGAGGCGGGTGGACAGGACCGAGTGCAGCAGGCGGACGGTGGTGGTCTTGCCGTTGGAGCCGCCGACGGCGATGACGCGGGTGGACTCCATGGCGCGTCGGCAGGCGGCGCCGAGGCGCAGCAGGGCCTTGCGGGTATCGGCGACCCTGAGCACGCCGACGGGGCGCCGGCGGGCGTCGGGGGGCAGGGCGTCGTCGCGCTCGACGATGATGACGGCGGCGCCGCGTGCGGCGGCGTCGGCGGTGAACTGGTGGCCGTCGGTCTGCCGGCCCTTGAGGGCGATGAAGATCTGGCCGGGCCGGACGGCGCGGGAGTCGATGGCGGCGCCGAGGATGGGCGCGGCGGGGTCGGGGCGCGCCAGCCAGTGGCCCGCGGCGGCGGTGCGGATCGCGTCGGGGGAGAAGAAGTTCATGGGGCGCTCCCCCCCACTGCCCCGCCGCCTGCGCCGGGGGAAGAGGATCGCCCGCCGGCGGGGCTGACGCGGGGGACGATGACGGCGATGCCGCGGGCGGCCAGCGCAGCGCGGGCGTGCTCGGCGTCGTCGAAGTGGATGCGGCTGGTCCCGCCGCGCCCGTCGGGGAGGATCTGGTAGTCCTCGTGGCCCTTGCCGGCGATGAGGACGATGTCGGCGTCGTTGGCGGCGGCGACGGCGGAGGCGATGGCGCGGGCGCGATCGGGCTCGACGGCGACCTTGGCGCGGGCGTGGGGCGGGACGCCTGCCAGGACGGCGTCGATGATGGCGCGGGGGTCCTCGGTGCGGGGGTTGTCGCTGGTGATGGTGACGGCGTCGGCGAGTTCGGCGGCGGCGGCGCCCATCTTGGGGCGCTTGGCGCGGTCGCGGTCGCCGCCGCAGCCGAAGACGACGCGGACGCGCCCGCGCCCGGAGCGCTGCACGGCGGTGCGGCAGACGGCCAGGACGCGCCGGAGCGAATCGTCGCTGTGGGCGTAATCGACGTAGACGCCGATGGGGTCGCCCGGGCGGCTGACCGGCTGCATGCGGCCGGGCGGCGCGGTGAGGGACGGGAGCAGTTCGAGCACGCGCGACGGGGCGAGACCGGCGTGAACGGCGCCGGCGGCGGCCTGGACGGCGTTCATGACGTTGTGGTCGCCGATGAGCGGCAGGCGGACGCGCTCCCAGCGGCCCCAGGGGGCGGCCAGGGAGAAATCAGTCCAGGCCGGGCCGCTGGCGAGGATGGAAGCCGAGAGGTCGCAGCCGGGCTGGCCGGAGAGGGTGCAGCGCCAGACGCGGGCGCGGCAGTCGGCGAGCATGCGGCGGTGCCAGGGGTCGTCGGCGTTGACGATGGCCAGGCCGCCGTCGTCGGCGGGCGGGAGCATGGCGAAGAGCAGGGCCTTGGCGTCGGCGTAGCGCTCCATGGTGCCGTGGTAGTCGAGGTGGTCGTGGGAGAGATTGGTGAAGACGCCGGCGGAGAATCGCAGGGCGGCGACGCGGCGCTGGTCCAGCGCGTGGCTGGAGACTTCCATGGCGGCGGCGCGGCAGCCGCACTCGAGCATCTTGGCCAGAAGGCGGCTGATCTCCAGCGCGGGCGGGGTGGTGAGGCTTGCGGGGGCGGGCTCGGAGCCGTCGTCGACGATCACGGTGCCGATGAGCCCGCAGCGGAGCGCGCCGTGGTTGAGCAACTGGTGGATGAGCCAGGTGATGGTGGTCTTGCCGTTGGTGCCGGTGACGCCGACGCAGCCCAGGCGGCGGGAGGGGTTGCCGTAGAAACGCTCGGCGAGGCGAGCCGCGGCCAGTGGCACATCGTCGGCCGTGAGCAGCGCGACGCCGGGGGGGAGGACCAGCGAGGCGGGCGCGGGGCGGTCGCAGAGCACGGCGACGGCGCCGGCCCGGACGGCGGCGGGAATGTGGACGCGCCCGTCGGTGCGGGCGCCCAATCGGGCGACGAACAGCGAACCGGGCATGACGGTGCGGGAATCCTCGGTGATGTCGCAGACGCGGACGGGGAGCGCGGGGCCGCCGGACGGCTCGAGGCCGAGGTCCTGGATGAGGGCGGAAAGGAGCATGGACTGGCGGTGCGGCGTGCGCGAAGGATGACCCGGCGATGGTATCGAGCGGGCGTTGCCGGCGAGCGCACATTTCGGCGGGCGCGGCGGTGGTAGCCTTGGGCATGGACCCCGACGACGACGTGTGCCTGTGCTTTCACGTGCCGCTACGGAAGATCCGGGCGTTCCTGGAGCGGGAAGACCCGCCGGTGGCTTCGCTGATCTCCGAGTGCCTCGGGGCGGGGACGGGGTGCCGATGGTGCGTGCCGTTTCTGAAGCACCTGCACCGGTGCCACGTCGAGGGCAAGCCGGTGGACCTGTCGATCAGCCCGGAGAAGTACGCGACGAGCCGGCTGTCGTTCCACAAGACGCAGCAGCGCGACCCCGGGGCGGTGCGGGAGGCGACGGGCGGGGAGCCGGAGTGAGCCGGGGCGCGTTGGATGGAGCGCGGGGGTGAAATGAACAACGCCGCGGGGTGCGCGGCGTTGTGGGGTGACGATCGGATGGTGCCGCGCGGCCGGGAGCGGCCGGGCGCTGGCGGGGGAAACGGTTCAGGCGGGGTCGATGTTGCGGAGCGAGAGGCCGTATTCCTGGAGCTTGAGCTTGACCTCGGTGAGGGAGGTGGCGCCGAAGTTCTTGACGCCCAGGAGCTCGGCCTCGGTGTGGGAGACGAGGTCGGCGAGGGTCTGGATGTTGAGCAACTGCAGGGCCTTGCGGGCGCGGACGGAGAGGTTCATCTCGGCCACGCTCTTGTTCATGAGGTGTTCCTGGCCGCTGCCCTTGAGGCTCTCGATCATCTGGCGACGGGCCTGGCGGTGGGCCTCTTCGCGGCCCTGGCCGAGGCGCAGGCCCTTGGCGGTGAGCATGGTCTTGATCTCGACGAGGCTGCTCTCGCCGAAGTTCTTGTAGGAGAGGAGCTCGGCCTCGGTGGTGCGGATGAGGTCGCCGAGGGTGCGGATGTTCATCTTCTTGAGGCAGGTGCGGGCGCGGACGGAGAGCTCGAAGTCGGTGACGGGGGTGTCGAGCAGGGCGGAGCGCTTGATCTTGTCGCGGTCGTGGTCCTCGTCGATGACCATGCCGCGGGAGGCCTGGACGTCCTGCATGAACATGCGGGCGCGGGCGTGGTTGGGGTTGGTTTCGAGGACCTGGCGGAGGCAGCGTTCGGCGCGGGCGAAGTCGCCCCGGTCCTCGTAGAGGACGGCGAGGTTCATGAGGGCGTTGATGGGAGCCGGGGGCCGCTCGACGGCGCGCTCGTAGACGGCGATGGCCTCGTCCTCTTCGCCGGAGAGGTCCAGGAGGAAGGCGAGTCGGAAGAGGATGCGGGCGTCGGCGGGGTCGGCAGCGACGGCCTTGCGGTACTCGGAGATGGCGGTTTCGCGGTCGCCCGCGGCTTCGGCCTTTTCGGCTGCGGCGGCGTGCCTGGCGGCCAGGGCGGCGTCGCGCTGGACCTCGGTGGCGCCGATGACGACATCAAGAGGATTGCTGGACATGCGTTCTCCTGCGAGACCGAATGGACGCCGAACCGGGTGGATCGCGCGTGGAGGGGAGTTTAGGCGGGGCGGGGTGGGACCGCGTGGGCCCGGGGCGGTCACCCAGCGGCCTTGTCGAGGACCTTCATGGACATCCAGCGTCCGGATCTGAACCTCCAGGCGAGGGTGAGGCCCAGGACGATGATGTAGGCGCCGGCGGCGGACCAGGGACCCAGAACCCCCCACTGGGGCGCGAGGGCGACGGCGGCGGACCCCCCGCCGACGATGAACGTCCAGGCGAGCGCGACGGTGGCCAGGCCGGGCCAAACGGTGTCGCCCGCGCCGCGGAGCACGCCGATGAGCGTGATGCCCAGGGCGTCGAACAACTGGAAGACGGCGGCGACGATCATGATGCGGGCGCCGATGGAATGAATGATCTCGGCGCGGTCGGTGGGCATGTCGGCGGGGATGAACAGGGCGACGAGGTCGTGCCGAAAGGCGATGAACGCCAGGGCGCACAGGCCCATGTAGGCCATGGCGACGCCGACGCCGATGCGGGCGCGCGAGCGGGCCAGGTCGGGCCGGCCGGCGCCGAGGCACTTGCCGACGATGGCGGTGCAGGCGAAGGACATGCCGACGGCGGGCATGAACGACAGGTGCATGTAGCGCAGGGCGATCCAGCCGGCGGAATTCTGCTCCGGGCCGAACTGGCCCTGCAGGCGGGTCATGAAGTAGGCCCAGCAGATGAGCTCGTTGCCGAACATCATGGCCGGCGGCCAGCCGATGCGCAGGATGTCGCGCAGGTGGGCGAAGCTGGGCCGCCAGGCGGCGCGGGTGGCGTAGCGGGCGTGCCACGCGGGGCCCAGGAAGACGCACAGGGGGATGAGGAACTCGACGAACGTGCCGATGAGCGTGGCGTAGGCCGCACCCTGAACACCCAGGGCGGGCGCGCCGAGGTTGCCGTAGATGAGCACCCAGTTGCAGCCGAGGTTGACGAGGTTGCCCGCGACGGTGGCGATGAAGACGATGAGCGGGCGGTGCATGCCGTAGAAGTACTGGCTGAGGCCGCGGGCGGCGAGGGTGAAGAACCCGCCGAGCAGGAGGATCTGGGCGTAGGCGGTTTCGAGTTCGACGAGTCGGGGCTCGTGGCCCATGCCGTTGAAGATGGACGGCAGGACGAGGGCGAAGGGCACCAGCGCGCCGAGCCAGGCGAACAGGGCGAGCCACAGCGCGGTCCATGCGTAGGCCGAGCCGCGCTGGGGCGTGCCGGCGCCGAGGTTCTGGGCGACGTAGGTGTTGACGACGCCGAGCATGCCGATGACGATCGACATGGGGGCGAAGGACCAGACGCTGCCGTTGCCCTGGGCGGCGAGGTAGACCGGGTCGGCGGGGGTGATGCGGGTGACCATCAGCCCGTCGACGAACTGCATGAGCGTGAACGAGACCATCGACGCGACGGTGGGCGTCGCGAGCTTGACCATCTCCCAGAGCGCGTTCTCGTGCTCCAGGTCGGGCGTGGAGGGTCGGTCGCTCATGCGGCGGCGATGGTAGGGGTGGGCGCTGAAACCCACCGGCGCCCCCCGGCGGGGCGGGCTCATCGGGAGTCGTGCCGCGTGACGAGATGGTTACGAGGCGCCGGCGAGGCGGACGGCCAGGCGGATGGCCTCGACCATGCTCGCGGGGTCGGCGGTGCTGGTGCCGGCGATGTCGAAGGCGGTGCCGTGGGCCGGGCTGGTGCGCACGACGGTGCGTCCCTGCCAGGTGAGGCCCGCGGTCATGTTGACGGTGCGCCGTCGGTCGAGCAGTTTCATGGGGATGAGGCCCTGGTCGTGGTACATGGCGATGACCAGGTCGTGCCTGCCTTCGACGGCCTGCAGGAAGACGACGTCGCCGGGCCAGGGGCCCGAGACGTCCAGCCCCCGGGCGCGGGCTTCGGCGATCGCGGGGGCGATGGAGTCGAGGTCCTCCCGACCGAACAGGCCGCGCTCGCCCGCGTGGGGGTTGAGCCCGGCGACGGCGATGCGCGGGCGCGCGACGCCGAGGCCCAGACACGCCCGGTGCGCCAGGTCGATGCACGAGGCGATGCGGGCGCGGGTGATCAACGCCGGCACGCTGGTGAGGGGAACGTGGATCGTCGCCAGCAGCACGCGCAGCGATGGGCCGACGAACAGCATGCCGCTGTCCGGCGAAGCGAACTCGCGGGCCAGCAGCTCGGTGTGGCCGGGCAGGTCGATGCCCGCGGCGTGCCAGGCCTCTTTGCTGACGGGGGCGGTGACCATGGCGTCGGCGGCGCCGGGCGAACCGCGGGGCCGCTTGCAGGCCTCGATCGCCCGCATCACGGCGTCGAAGGATGCTCGCCCGCCGTCGGCGGTGGGACCGGCGGTGGAGGGGCGGGCTGGGTCGGGCAAGCCGAAAACGATGAACTGCGCGGAGGCCGCGACGGAAGGGTCGGCCAGGGCCTTGGCGGTGATCTCCGGGCCGATGCCGGCGGGATCGCCGGCGGAGATCGCGATGACTGGCTTGGCGGGCACGGGGTGATCGTACGGGGAGGGGGCGGGAAAGCGGGAAAGCAGCAAAGCAGCAAATGGTCAAAGGGCCAAAGAGTCAAAGAGTCAAAGAGTCAAAGGGTCAAAGGGTCAAAGGGCCAAGGAGTCAAAGGAGGGCGCGGGGGCAGGCGGGCGGGCGGAGAGGCGTAGAGGCGGAAGGACGGAGGGGGGGCGCTACGCTTGGGGCCGATTCCCCGCGGCGTGGCCGGCGTGCGGCAGCGCAGCGGGACAGAGGAACGAACCATGATCGCCGTCTTCGCCGCGGTTGTTGCGAGCCTGAGCCTGACCCTGCAGCCGGCCGATGCGCCCAAGGCGCCCCCGGCGAGCGAGGGGGCCAAGCCCGACACGGCGCCGGCGGCGGCGCAACCCGCAGCACCCGGCGCCGAGAAGCCGGCGGAGAGCAAGCCTGTGACACTTCCATCCGGCGTGGTGATCGAGGACCTGAAGGTCGGCACGGGCGATGAGGTGAAGGGCCTCACGTCGGTGGTGGCGAACTACAAGGGCATGCTCAAGGACGGCACGGTGTTCGACAGCACCGAGGGCAAGCCGCCGGCGTCGTTCCCGCTGTGGGGCGTCATCAAGGGCTGGCGCGAAGGCGTGCCGGGGATGAAGGTCGGCGGCAAGCGGCGGCTGACGATTCCCGCGGCGATGGCCTACGGCGAGCGCGAGATCAAGAACGGGGACAAGGTGATCATCCCGGCCAACAGCGACCTGATCTTCGAGATCGACCTGGTGGCGACGATGCTGATCGAGGATGTCAAGGAGGGCGACGGCCCGGCCTGCCAGCCCATGGCGACGGTGAAGGCCGAGTACCGCGGCACGCGCCGCAGCGATGGGGTGGAGTTCGATTCGTCGGCCCGGGCCGGGCAGGCGGTGACCTTCAGCCTGAACGAGGTGATCAAGGGGTGGACGTGGGGCCTGCCGGGGATGAAGGTGGGCGGCACGCGGAAGCTGGTGATCCCGTGGCAGTTGGCCTATGGCGAAGCGGGCCGGGGCGAGAAGATCCCGCCGAAGGCGGACCTGGTGTTCGAGATCACGCTCAAGGGCGTGGAGAATCCGCCCAAGAAGTGACCAAGCTGCTGAAAAGCAGCAAAGCAGCAAAGCAGCAAAGCAGCAAAGCAGCAAAGCAGCAAAGCAGCAAAGCAGCAAAGCGGGAAATCGTACGACGGCCGACGGGTGAATGACCTCACGAGGCGGCGGGGGGCGTTGGCGTTGGGGCGGGCTTCTTGCGGAAGAGCAGGGCGCCCAGGCCGCCGATGATGGCGCCGATGATGCCGTACTGCAGGACGCTGGAGCCGGAGCCGCCGCGGGCGCGTCCGGAGCGGGCGAGCGCATCGCTGTAGGTTGCGCCGGGGTCGAAGGCGACGGAGTTGTTGATGGCCTCGAAGCGCGAGCTGAGGGCGTTGAAGTCTTCGAGCGATGTGTAGCAGTGGATGAGGAGCAGGCCCTGGCCGCCGATGTGGCCGAAGGAAATGCCGCGGAGCGCGCCGTCGGCGGTGGTGGCGCGGACGGGGATGCGGATGCGGCCGGTGGCGCGGTCGGCGGTGGGGCGATCGAAGGTGAGGTCGGAGACCTGGTCCTTGTTGCGGTCGGCGACCTCTTTGGCGCTGCGCTCGGCTTGGCCGCTGGTGATGGTGTTGATGAGGTCGTCGACGTCGCCGGAAGCGATGGTGCCGGCCCTGGTCTGGATGAGGATGTACGCGGCGACCTGGCCCTGGTCGCCGACGAGGATGTAGCCGGCGTCGTAGGAGACTTCAGAGGCGCCCTTGACCGCCTGGGCGCTC
>JAHCJH010000230.1 GCA_026126345.1 Phycisphaeraceae bacterium
GCCCAGAAGCAGCTCGAAGCCTTCGGCGCAGGGCTGCGTTCGATCGGCACGCGATTGGCCGGGATCGGAGCCGCCGCGGTCACCAGTCTCCTCGGCACCGCCAAGGTCTTCTCCGACATGGGGGATGTGCTCGACAAGATGAGCATCCGCACCGGCGTCAGCGTCGAGGCGCTATCAGAGCTTGGCTACGCGGCCGAGCTCTCGGGCGCGGACCTGGAAACCCTCGAATCGGGCGTGCGGATCATGCAACGCACGCTTGGTGAGGCGGCACAGGGGGCGAGCACTGCGGTCGAAGCCCTCGATCGGCTCGGCCTCAGCGCGGCGCAACTGGCCGGGTTCTCCCCGGAGCAACAGTTCAAGGTTCTGGCCGATCGGATCTCCAAGGTCGCGGACCCCACGCTGCGGGCCGCCATCGCGATGGAGGTCTTCGGCAAGGCCGGTACCAAGCTCCTGCCGCTCATGGCCGACGGCGCGGCGGGGATCGAGGCGATGCAGGAAGAGGCTCGGCGCCTTGGGCTCACCATCAGCACCGAGACCGCGCGGGATGCGGCCGCGCTCAATGACGCGCTCGGCACGCTGTGGAAGGTGCTCAAGCAGGGCGTGTTCACCATCGGCGGCGCGCTCGCGCCCACGCTGAAGGACCTCGCGGAACGGATCACGCGCATCGTCGTAAGCGTCACCACCTGGATCAAGGCGAACCGGGAGACAGTCGTCTGGGCGCTCAAGATCGCGGCGGCCGTCGCCGTGACGGGCATCGCCATCGTGGCGCTCGGCTACATCATCTCCGGTATCGGCGCGACTCTCGGCATCGTCGCGGGTGTGATCGGGGGCATCGGGGCCGCTTTCGGCATGATCGGTGCCGCCATCGCGGCAATCGTTTCGCCGGTCGGGCTGGCGATCGCCGCGATCGTGGCGCTCGGCGGCGTCCTCGTCGTCACCACAGGCGTGGGCGGCGAGGCCCTCGCCTGGCTCGGCGAGCAGTTCACGCGCCTGCGGGACTGGGTGACCAAGGTCGTCGGCGGCATCTCCGACGCCCTGGCGGCGGGCGACATCGCGCTGGCCGCCGAGATCCTGTGGCTCTCCCTGAAAGTCGTCTGGCAGCAGGGCGTCGCCGCGCTGAACAGAGTCTGGCTCGAGGCAAAGGAGTTCTTCGTCTCGACTGCCTACGGCATGTGGTACGGGGCGCTGGCAGGCGCCGAGATCGTCTTTCACGCGCTCGAGGTCGCCTGGATCGAGACGACGGCGTTCCTCTCCAAGACCTGGACCAACTTCACCACCGGCTTCCAGCAGGTGTGGGAGTCGGCATCGTCGTGGGTCGCCAAGCGGATGCTGGAGATCCAGGGGCTGTTCGACTCCGGGCTCGACGTGGACGCCGCGAAGAGGGCCGTCGATGATCAACTCGAATCGCGTCTGGCGGAACTGGAGAGCGCGGCCCAGCGGCAGGTGGCCGAGCGCGAAGGACAACGTGCCGTCGAGCGAGATCAGGCCGCCGCCCTGCACGAAGCCACGCTCGCCGGGATCGGTCGTGACTTTGAGGAGGCCCAGGCCGCGCTCAAGGAGAACACGCAGGCGGGGCTCGCGGAGTCGCAAGCGGCGCTGGATGCGGCGAAGCAGAAGCTCGCCGACGCCATCGAGCAGGCCCGCCAGAAACGGGAGGCGGCGGACACCGAGAGCGGGGCGGGCCGCACGCCGCGTGACCTCATGGCCGAGTTCGAGGACCGCATCGCGGGGCTCGGCGATGTCATCGGCAAGGGGATCAGCGTGCGGGGAACGTTCAACGCCCGCGCTGCGCAGGGGCTGGAGTCCGACGGCGGGGCCGCCGAGCGCACCGCCCGGGCCACGGAGCAGACCGCCAAGCACACCAAGCGTCTGGCCGACGCCGCGCAGAGCGGCGGCCTGACGTTCGCCTAAGGAGACACGTTCGTGCCGATCACGGTGACGGAGAAGTTCGAGAGCCGCAAGTCCACCAAGGGCGACAACCCTTCGGCGGAACTGGTCTACACCGTGCGCGGGACCAACGACGATCTCGCGGCCCGCAACGCCGCCGAGACCACCAGCCCCGCGACCTATGACGGCCAGCCCCGGCAATCCACCTCCGTCGAGCCGGTCGGCGATGAGCTGTGGGAGGCGGTGGTCAGGTACGGGAAAGCACAGGGCGGTTCACTCCCCGA
>JAHCJH010000231.1 GCA_026126345.1 Phycisphaeraceae bacterium
CCTCGATCGTCAGGTGAACGCCGCCGACCGCGCGATCATCATCGCCAACCTCAACACCGCCGGCGGCTGGGCCCGCGGCGATCTCAACGGCGACGGCCAGGTCAACGGGGCCGACCTGACCCTGCTCAACCGGGCCATCGCCTGCAGCCCCGCGGACATCGCCACCGAAGGCTCCACCGACCTCAACGCCGGGCCCGACGGGTTCCTCACCGGCACCGATTTCGACGCCTTCGTGCAGGCGTTCTTCACCGACTACCGCAACGCCGGCAGCGTGCTGATCGCCGACCTCACCAACGACTCCGGCACCGGCGGGCCCGACGGGTTCCTCACCGGGGCCGACTTCGACCGGTTCATCGTCCTGTTCTTCTCCGGCTGCTGAGCCGCCGGCCTGCGGAACCGCCGTGCGTACAGACGAGTGACGGATCGCACGACCCCGGCGGGCACGCCCCGCCGGGGTCTTTCGTTGCGGCGCTCGGCGCACCGGTACACTCGGCCCATGCAGGGTCATGGCGATCCATCGCGGCCGCCGGGCGATGCCGGCGCGGGCGGCGCGCCCGTCGGGGGCCGCTCGGACCCGCACCCGTCTCCGTACGACCCGCCGACGCTCTCCCATGGCCTGACGATGGCCGCCCCCGGGCGCGACACGCTGCCGGAGCGCATCGGCCGCTACCGCGTGCTCTCGGTGCTGGGCGAGGGGGGCTTCGGCATCGTCTACCAGGCCCAGCAGGAAGAGCCGGTGCGCCGGCGCGTGGCCCTCAAGGTGCTCAAGCCGGGCATGGACTCGCGCCAGGTTCTGGCCCGGTTCCAAGCCGAGCAGCAGGCCCTGGCCCTGATGGATCACCCCGGGGTCGCGCGCGTGTTCGACGGGGGCGTGACCGAGCAGGGCCGGGCCTACTTCGCGATGGAGTACGTTCCCGGCGCGCCCATCACCGAATACTGCGACCTGCACCGGCTCGATACCCGCGCGCGAATCGAGCTGTTCATCCTGGTGTGCCAGGCCGTGCAGCACGCCCACAGCAAGGGCGTCATCCACCGCGACCTCAAGCCCTCCAACGTGCTGGTGGAAGTGGCCGACGGCACGCCGACGCCCAAGGTGATCGACTTCGGCGTCGCCAAGGCCGTCAACCGCAACCTCACCGACCGCACCCTGCACACCGAGATGGGCCAGCTCATCGGCACCCCGGAGTACATGTCCCCCGAGCAGGCCGAGATGACCGGTCTGGACATCGACACCCGCACCGATGTCTACGCCCTGGGCGTGCTGCTCTACGAGCTGCTGACCGGGGCCCTGCCCTTTGACCCGCGCTCGCTCCGCGCCAAGGGCTTCGTGGAGATCCAGCGCATCATCCGCGAGGCCGAGCCGCCCAAGCCCAGCACCCGGCTGGGCAGCCTCGCCGCCGACGACGCCGCCGCCCGCGCCACCGCCCACCGCCGCCAGACCGAGTTGAGCGACCTGGTGCGCCAGCTCCGCGGCGACCTCGACTGGATCATCATGAAGGCGATGGCCAAGGACCGGACACGCCGGTACGAAACCACCGCCCAGTTCGCCGAAGACCTGCGCCGGTTCCTCACCAGCCAGCCCGTGCTGGCCCGTCCGCCCAGCGTGATGTACCTGTCGCGCAAGTTCGTGGCCCGCCACCGCTGGCCCATCGCCGCCGCCGCCGTCGCGCTGGCCATGCTCGCCGGCGGCCTGGTCTCCACCAGCATCCTGTACTCCCAGGCCGTCGAGGCCCGGGCCGAAACGCAACGCAAGAACGAAGAGCTGCAGCGCCAGCGCGACGCCGCGGAGCGCTCCCGCGCCGACGCCGAGGCCGCGCGCCGGGTCGCCGAGTTCCAGACCTATCTCACCAACGTCTCCATCGCCGATGCCGCCGTCGCCGCCGACGACTACGGGTGGGCCCGCGCCCGCCTCGAGCAGTCGCCCGCCGCGATGCGCGACTGGGAATGGCGGTACCTGCGTTCGTGCACGGACCGCGCCCGGCACGTCATCGAGTTGCCGCCCGGCGAGGCGCTGCTGGCGTATTCGGCCGACTCGCGCCGGCTGCTGGTCGCCGCCCCGGACGGCTCGCTGCACCTCATCGACGCCGCCACCGGCCGGACCGAACGCCGCAGCGCGCCCGGCGGCCCCGCCGCGCTGGCGATGGCTCAGGGCC
>JAHCJH010000232.1 GCA_026126345.1 Phycisphaeraceae bacterium
CCACTCCCCCGGGCCGATCCGCCACGCGGTCTTGCTGCTCGAGGCCAGTTCCTTCAGCCGGCGCGCCTGCGCCTTCTTCGACAGATGGAACCACAGCTTCACCAGCGCCGCGCCCTCGTCGATCAGCATCCGCTCGAACCGCCGGATCCGCTCCAGCCGGTGCTCGAACCGCGTCCGTTTCTCGCTGCCCATCACCCGCTGCACGATCGGGTCGCTGTACCACGAGCCGAAGAGAATCCCGATCCGTCCCCGCGGCGGCAGCGCCCGCCAGAACTTCCACATTTCTGGCCGGTCGCGCTCTTCGTCCGACTCCGGACCGAACGCGTGCGTGTGGATGTGACGCGGGTCCATCCACTCATTGAACACATTGACCGTCTCCCCCTTGCCCGCCCCGTCCACCCCGTTGACCAGCACGATCACCTGGTACCGCCCCTGCCGAAGCAACGCGTACTGCGCCTCCAGCAGGTCCTGCCGGAGGCGCGGCTCGATCCGCGCGAACTTCCGCTTGTCCAGAGCGTGGCCGACCTCGGCGGATTCGAACATGCGCTGCTCCCAGCCGCCCCGGGCGGGGCGTTCACCGCGCGGCCTGTCCCCACGAGCCTAGCAGTTTCCCCGGGATCCTCGATCCCGCCGCGCCCGCCGCGGTCGGCATCGGTTCGCACCGTCGCTCCCGCCGCAGTTCGGCGAATCCGCCCCGACACCCGGACGGAACTGCCGTGTAGTCTCCCGGCGTGACAGCGCCCGTCGCCGGCGCGCCGGTTCACACAGCGACCACGGAGCACGCCATGCCGAACCGCCCGACATCGTTCCTCGCGACCTGCACGCTCGCCGCCGGAACCCTGGCGCTCGCGTGCGCCGGTCTAGCCGGTTGCGCGTCGACTCAGGCTACCCCGGCCGCGGCTCAGCCCGCGGGCGACGCCGGCAGCCGCTCCTTCGCCTCGCCGCGCCAGGCCGTGGATGAGATCCGCGCGATGATCCGCGCCGAGCGGTGGGGGGATCTCGCGGCGTATTACGACCTGCGCGGCAGCGGCATCGACCGCCGAACGCTCGCCGACGGCTCCTTCTTCGTTAACCCCAACGGCAGCGCCGAGCCCGGCCCCGGCCGCACGCCCCGCATCCGACACCCCTTCGCGCCGGCGTTCCGGCTCGGACGAGTCCTGGCGACCGACGACCCCGCCGTCGTGGTGGTCGAGATGATGGTGGAGATCGACCAGGGTGCCGGCGCGCCCGTGCAGCGCGGCCTGGAGCACTTCCGCATGCGGAGCGTCGGCGACGGCTGGCAGGTGCTTCCGGGGCGTCCCACGCCCGCCGAAACGCTCGGACGCCCCGTCGGCTGACGCGCCCCGGCCGGGCCGTACACTTGCGCCGTGCTGGCCGCCTTAGCTCAGCTGGTAGAGCAGCGCTTTTGTAAAGCGCAGGTCGTCGGTTCGATCCCGACAGGCGGCTTTGACCGAAGGCGCTCGGGCCTGGGCGAAGCCGGCGCCGCGACCGCCGGGGATGACGGACCGCCCAACGCGGTCTACGCTTGACCCGCCTCATCCGGGCTCTCCCGACCGAGGCGACAATCAGCACACACGATGGGCGAGTGCCGGAGTGGCCAATCGGGGCAGACTGTAAATCTGCTGGCTTAACGCCTTCGGGGGTTCGAATCCCTCCTCGCCCACTTCCTCCCGCGCGAACTGCGCGTCGCGTGACCCGTTTCCCGACATTCCAAAACGAACGCGACCCCGCCGAAGCGGGGCCGCGTCTTCAAGTCGTGGGTTCGCCCGGGCGCTCGCTGCCCCCGGCGCTCACCTCGCCGAGGCGCTCACTGCGCCAGGCGCGGCCCGCCGCCCTGGCCGGGCTGGGCGTTCAACTGAATCTCGCCGTTCGCTTCCTCGAACTGGCGCACGGCCTGCCCCAGGCTGATCGCCAGGCGCTTGGCTCCGCGCCAGTTCATCACCACGCGGCTGCCGACATCGAACGAAATCATCGGCTTGTTGTCCGGCGTGGGAACGGGCATGTTCATGCCGAAGTCCAGCACGACCTCTTCGGGCGTGGTGGAGGTGCGGATGGTGTTGGCGTACGTTGTCCGCATCCGAGACT
>JAHCJH010000233.1 GCA_026126345.1 Phycisphaeraceae bacterium
CCGCGCTGTGCAGCTCGGCGTTCAATAATTCGGCGGACACGTCGGGATCCGACCCAAAACTAGCGGGTGCTCGCCTCAGCTTTACGCGAGACGGGGCCGTCGCCAACTCAGCCGGGACCTGGACCCCCTCTTTCCTTAGCTTCTCGCAGATCGCCTGCCGGATGAACTCGCTGCGATTCGAGTACCCAAGTCTGGGAAGTTCCCGCGCGAGAATGGCGACGAATCGTCGATCCATCGGAACGTTCACCAATTCTTGCTTTGCCCTGTCGAGCACCGGCCAAGCCTGATCCGAAAGGAAAACGAATCTCAAGAAAGTTCTTGCGCATTGGTTATAGAACCAATATACAACCCGCGGCGATGAACCGTAGGCGCCAGCGAAAGCGAATGAAGGCAACGAGGTCCAACTCCAAACTCGTCAATCTCCTGGTGCCGACCGGTCTGCTGGCACTCGTCGATCAGACCACAGATGGCCGCGATACCGACCGGGCCAAGTGGGTGCGGGAGGCCATCCGAGAGAAGCTGCGGCGAGAATGTCCAGCAGCGGCAGAGCAACTGGAAATCATCCGATGACCTGGCCGCTGCTCCTACTGCTCCTCGTGATGTCGATGCTCGTCGCCATCGCCGGAGCACCGCTCGAGGCGCTGACCGTGCCGCTCGTCGTGATCGCGGTCCTGGCCTTGGCGGTGTGGGGGCTTGCCCGATTCGCCGGGCTGCAAAATCGCGATGACCACCACGACGGGAGGGATCGGTGATGAACCTGATCGCGTCGGTGAAGCCGCTCGCACGCACCCTCCCCTTCGAGGTTTCGACGGCCGTTTCCCTGGTCTCGGTGGACACCGCGAGGGCCGTCCTGGGGATGGACACGGAGTCGGTCACCGCACAGGTGGAGCGCGGACGCCTGCGCTGGGTTTGGGATTTCGCGTCACCCGGGTCGGAGACCCGGCGTGAACTCCGATTCTGGGCGGGGGAACTCGGCGGGTATCACGCCGCCCCGGACGACCTGGCCGAAGACCTGTCCCGTGTGATCGCCGAGATCATCGGCCCCACCCCCGGGGGGCGGCAGCGGGCCGCGGTGCTCTCGATCCGGTTTTCGATCAGCGCCCAGCTCATCATGGACATGGTGCGCGCCGGGGTGTGGGCCGAGGACCGGGTGCAACACACTCGATTCATCCGACGGCACTCCCTCGAGAACTTCCTTCAAGCCCGATTGATCCATTGAGTTTCCGTTTCACCCATGACCACAGACCTCCCAACACCCGCCATAGCGCCCAGTCTCGAACTCGCCCTCTCCCATGTGACGACTTCCCAGAATTGCTGGGACACCGCGCGGCGCTTCGCCAATGCCGCCAATCGCTTCGAGCACGGGGCCGTGGCCTGCCGGGTCATGGCTGGCATCGCGCTGCTCGATCTCTATCAGCATCACGGCATTTCGATGGGGTCGCGCACCGACCTCGCTGACGCGTCGTCCTGGCCCGAGATCGTCAAACGCGAGTTGGGCGTCAGCGATGAAACCGCCCGGCGCTGGATGGCGATGGCGAAATCCGCCCTTCCGCGGCTCCAGAGCGGTGAGGCCGGCGAGGTCTTCCGGCAGTTGCTCACGATCCCGATCACCGAATTGTCGGAACACCAGTGCAAGGTGCTGAACCATGCGGTCGAGAAGCTGGTGGATGGGCGGTCGCAACTCGACTTCATGGCGAGCCTGGGGCTCATGGCCCCGAGCGGGCCGCGGGGCGGGGATCAATTCTGGGCGCAGTTTCTTCGGGAGAATCATCCGGAGTTGATCGTGGACGGCAAGGTGCCGCCCCGGGGCAAGGCGGGGGCACGCTCGAAGGAGATCCGGGAGGAATTCTCGAAGTGGATGCAGGCCCGGCTGAAGCCGAGCACCCCGGAGCAGAAACGGCAGGCCGCGCAGGCCCTGCTGCGGCAGATAGACGACGTGCTGATGTCGGCGGTGAACGCGTCGGTGCTGGGTGTGCTGCAACCCCAGGATTTCGCCGGTACCGAGGCTGTGACCTCGATGTGGGTCCAACGGCTCAAGGCTCTCTC
>JAHCJH010000234.1 GCA_026126345.1 Phycisphaeraceae bacterium
TTCCTGGACTATACCCGCTATCCGTGGCTCTCCCGCTTGATCGAAGACGGCCCTTCGATCATGCAATATCGCGAACCGAAGCAGTACCAGGAATGGCTGAAAAGCCGGCCGCGCTAATTGTTAAAAACCGACAAGAGGAGATCGCTATGCGTCCTGCTTGGATCGCGCTCGCGGTTTGGATTTTTTGCATCGTCGGCTACGTCGGTATTCACTTGTACATCGGTCGCCGACAGTTCTATCGCACCAATGCGGCCGGCGTGGAGGAGTTCGAAAGCTACGGCCGCGCCGTCGCGAGCCAGCTTTTCGAGGCGTTGTTGAGATTGCTGACCCTCGTGTTCCTACTGGGCGGCCTGATCGCTATGTTTTTGGTAATCAGTGCACCACGCCACTACTGGTAATTAATTACTCCAACCCCTGCCCCTGGCTCGGTTGCCG
The DNA here is from genome assembly GCA_026126345.1 of Phycisphaeraceae bacterium. GTDB lineage: Bacteria > Planctomycetota > Phycisphaerae > Phycisphaerales > UBA1924 > JAHCJH01. The sequence continues at coordinate 436 of JAHCJH010000234.1, forward strand.
GGGGTGGTAGTCCTGCGTCGTGTCCTTCTGCCGGCTGACCCGGAGCTGTGCGGCCAGCCCCTCGATCGCCTCGCGCACGCGGGCGGCATGATCGGGCGGCGGCGTCGGCTCCGGCGCGGCGGTTGGCGTCGGTTGCGGCGCCTCCTGAGCCGGTGCGGCCGGCGCGTGTCGCGCCGCGCGTTCGGGACCGTGTTCCGGCTGCTGGGCCTCGTAAAAGCTGCGATCCACGAACACCTGCGCGTTCTGGCGATGCCGGCTGAGTTGCACCAGCCCGAGTTCTTGGTCGGCCATGCGCCCGCCGGCCAGCACGAATGCCCGATCCACCGTGACGCCCTGCGCCTTGTGGGTGGTCAGCGCGTAGCCGTGATCCAGGTGGGGGTAGCGCGCGGCCGGCAGCGCCGCCACTCGCCCGCTCTCGTCCAGCCGGACCCGCAGCGTGGCCCCCTCGCGCCGGACCTCGATCCCCTCCACCGTCCCGAGCTGGCCGTTCCTGACGCCGTAGGGCGTGGAATTGCGGGTGCAGACCAGCCGGTCCCCGACCGCGAACTCGCGCGGGCCGTGGGCGGTGGCGAGGGGCTGGCCCTGGCCCAGTTGTCCGGTTTGCCGCAAGTGGTCGCGCGCCGCCGCGTTCAGTGCCTGCACGTCGGCGCGCTCGCCGGCCAGCATCAGCCGGGACGCGCCCGGATGGTCCCGGCCGGCCTCGGCCCACGCGGCCACCAGCGCCCGCACCGTCCCGGCTTTGCCGTCGCTAACGTGCAGCAGGCCGCGCGACGCGTAGGCGGCCAGCGCCGCGCCGGCCCGGCCCTCGGTGACGGCGTGGACCGCCTCGCGCGCCCACGGCTCGACCTGGCGGCGGATTTCGGTCAGGTGGGCGGTCTCGATCCGTTCGGCGACGGCCCGGAACAGGCCGCCGGCCTCGACGGGTTGGAGCTGGCGGTGGTCGCCCGCCAGCACCAGCTTCGCGCCGGCCTCGCGGGCCGCCTCGATCAGCGCCGCCAGCTTCCGGCTGTCCACCATGCCGGCCTCGTCCACCACCACCACGGTGTGGGCATCCAGCGCGCCGGCGGCGGGCCGTCCGCCCCGGTCGAACAACATCCCGTCGACGACGACCGGTCGCGCGCCGCCGCCGTCCGGCTGTCCGGCCGTCGCGCCCGGTTCCGGTGCCCACGCCTTGAGACGGGCGTGCAGCGTGTCGCTCGGAATGCCGGCGCTTTCCTGTAACCCCTGCGCCGCCTTGCCCGACAGCGCCGCGCCGACGACCCGGTAACCCGCCGCTTCCCACGCCGCGCGGGCCGTATCCAGCAGGAGCGATTTGCCAGTGCCGGGCAGGCCCTCCACCGTCGCCACCGCCCCGCCGCGCTCGCACAGATACCGCACCGCCTCGACCTGCTCCGCGCTCAGGTGGGGCCGGGACTGCAAGACCGGCTCGATTTGCGCGGGCGACAGCGCATGCGAGCGGTCCTCGGCCCCGATCTCGGCCCGCGCGAGGGCGGTCGCCTCCAGTTGCCGCATCGACTCGGTGGACCCGCGCATCTCGCCGCGCCGGTCCTCGCCCAGCCGCACCACCTCGGGATCGCGCCGGAAGGCGTCCATCCGGGCCTCGATGTCCC
>JAHCJH010000235.1 GCA_026126345.1 Phycisphaeraceae bacterium
GTGCCTCGACGGCTGGGGGCTGCCCGATCACGCCGGCATCATGGCGGCGCGCTACGCGGTCGAGTCCGGCGCGTTCCCGCTCTACGAGGTCGAGAACGGCCGCACGTACACGCTGAACGTCACCGCGAAGCCGCGTCCGCTCGCCGACTACCTCGGACTGCAGCGGCGCTACCGGCACCTGTCGGATGCCGACGTCGCCGCGCTGCAGGCGGAGGTGGACGACGGCTGGGCGCGGCTGCGCCGGCGGTGCGGGCTGGGACCGGCCGATGCCGGCGCGGCGCCCGCCGGCGGCGAGTCGAGCCTGTAGTCGCTCCCCTCACCCCAACCCTTGTATCTTGTGTTGCTGGTTGGCCGGAACCCGTGTCAAACCTGTTAGCCCTGAGAGCGGGAGCTCGTGGGAGAGCCTGAGGTCAGCGCGGGGAACGGCTTGGTCATCCATGTCGTAAGCCCGAACGGTTGCCAACGTATGAACGTGCATCAACAAGGAAGGGAAGCGACAGCGACGGCGCGTCCGAACGCTGGGATCGACGTCTCCAAGGACTGGCTGGATGCTTCGTGGGGGACGCAGGAGCGGCGGTTTGGACGCGATGTCGAGGGGATCAAGCAGTTGACGGCCAGCCTGACCGCCAGCGCGGTCGATCTGGTGTTGATGGAAGCCACCGGCGGCTACGAGGCGCCGGTGGCGGCGGCGTTGCAGCTGGAGGGGTTGGCCGTGGTGGTGGTCAATCCGCGGCAGGCGCGTGATTTCGCCAAGTCGATGGGGGTGTTGGCCAAGACCGATCGGCTGGATGCGCAGGTGCTGCGCGACTTCGCCAACGTAATCGCCGCGCACCCGCAGCGGGAGCGGTACCTGCGGCCGGTGAGCGAAGAGCGGCGGGTGCACTTGGCCGCGTTGGTCGCCCGCCGTCGGCAGTTGCTGGACATGCGACAGGCCGAAGCCAATCGGCTGGCGCTGGCGCACCGGGCGGCGCGCAAGAGCGTGCTGAAGGTGCTGAAAGTGCTGGACCGCGAGATTGGTCAGCTCGATCTCGACATCGACGGGCATATGCGCGAGCACTTCAAGGAGGCGCTGGCGTGGCTGGATACGGTGAAAGGCGTCGGGCCGGTGCTCAAGAGCACGTTGGCGGCGATGTTGCCGGAACTCGGGCAGCTCGGTCCGCGCCCGATCAGTGCGCTGGTCGGGGTGGCGCCGTTGGCGCACGATTCGGGGCACCACCGGGGCCGCCGCCACGTCTGGGGCGGGCGTGCCGAGGTGCGCGACGTGCTGTACATGGCCACCCTCTCGGCGGTGAAACACAATGCGGTGCTGCGCGCCCACCATCAACGGCTCTTGGCCGCCGGCAAACCCAAGAAAGTGGCCCTGGTCGCCTGCATGCGCAAACTGCTGGTGATTCTCAATGCCATGGCACGCGACAGAGCCCCTTGGAATCCCGATCAACACCTGCCACAACCCACTTGACGCCCAAGACGGTTGCTCTCCCCGCTCCGCGGGGAGAGGGAGTGTCGGCGCCGCGCCGCAATTGCGCAACGGCGTCCTCCTCCCGCGAGCGCGCGTTGATCTGTGTCAACCCGGGGACGGCACGCTGCCACTAGTCTCCATGCACGACGAGTCCGCCCCGCGGCACTGCCGGCGCGCACGGGAGAGCGGCCCAAGACGACGATGAACCCCTACGCGTTGTTCCTCCTCTACGGAATCGCGATCGCGGGCTTCGTGTTCGTGACGCTCGTCATGAACAAGTACCTCGGCCCGAAGCCGTCGAGCACGCCGATCAAGCTCGAGCCCTTCGAGTGCGGCGCGACGCCGGTCGACACGCTCAACGTGAAGGCCGTGCCCATCAAGTACTACGCGGTCGCCATCATCTTCATCCTGTTCGACCTCGAGACCATCTTCCTCTTCATCTGGGCCCTGGCCGCCCAGCCGGTGACGGGCTTCATGCTCTTCACCTTCGGCGTCTTCGCCGTCCTGCTGGTCCTCATCCTCCTTTATGTGTACAAGGCCCGGCTGCTCGAGGGCGTGACGGAGG
>JAHCJH010000236.1 GCA_026126345.1 Phycisphaeraceae bacterium
CGACTTCTCCTTCCTGCCCGCGCGCGACGGCGAGCCCGTGGCCAACCGCGTCGAGGGAGGCAAGCGGCCACGCTCCTCCATGTCGCCCACGCTCGTGTTCGGACCCTCGGGCGGGCTCTTCGCGGCCGTGGGCTCGCCCGGCGGCAGCCGCATCATCGGCTATGTCGCGCAGACGCTGATCGGCCTCGTCGACTGGGACCTCGACATGCAGGCGGCGATCGACATGCCGCGTGTCGTCAACCGCAACGGGGCGACCGAGATCGAGGCCGGCACGCCGCTCGAAGGGCTCCAGGGCAGGCTCGAGGGCATGGGCCACAAGGTGGAGGCGCGGACGCTGGGCAGCGGCCTGCACGGCATCCGCGTCGTCGAAGGCCGCCCCGACGGCGGCGCCGACCGCCGCCGCGAAGGCACGATCCGCGCGCCCGGCCCCTAAGCATCCACAAGGTAGCAACCATTAAGTTGCGTGTATTGTTTTGGTCCAGTGGGCTTGGCGTTGAACGACGGTGTTTGCGTAGATGATGAGCTTTCTGGCGCATGCGACGAGGACGAGCTTGTGGGGTTTTCCCTTGGCGGTGAGGCGTCGGTATAGGGCGATGAGCTGGGGGTTCCATCTGAAGGCGGCCGGCAGGGCTGCGTTGTAGAGGCTGTTGCGCAGCCGCCCGCGGCCGCCGGCGATCCGACGGGCGCCCGCTCGCTCGCCGCTGTCGTCGTCATAGGGGGCAAGGCCCGCCAGGGCGGCGGCCTGCTCGCGGCTGAGGCGTCCGATCTCGGGCATGCGCACGAGGATGGCGAGCGCGGTCCGCTCCCCGATGCCCTGGACGCTGGCGATGAGGTCGAGGCGGCGGGCGAGGTCCGTGTGCTGGCGGACGGCCCGCGCGAGCCCTTTGAGTTCCTCCCTGAGATGGGCCTTGAGGCGGGCGATCTCGGCCTTCCAAAGCTCCTGGATGCGCGCCTCGCGGCAGGTCTCGAGCCGGGTCTTGTGGCGGGTGATGTCGGCCTCGATTTGCTCGATGTAGGTCAGATGCCCGGCGAGCGGGGAAAACCTCGGGTCGGCGGGCGCATGCACGACCTTGAGCGCCGCCGTCGTGGCGGCGATGAGGGCGGCGTCGAGCCGGTCGTTCTTGGCCCGGCGCAGCTGGAACAGGGCGTAGGCGCGCACCTGTGCCGGCTGCAGCAGCACCACCTCCAGGCCGTCCTGGCGCAGCCGCTCGACCACGGCCCGCTCATACCCGCCGGACGCCTCGATGCCGACCCGGCTCGCGCCCTGCCGGGCGAGCCAGGCCGACAGCTGCGCATGGCCATGCGGGTCGTTGCCGACCTGAAGCTGCGCGGTGCTGTCATGCACCGCCACGTCGAGCCTGTGCTTGCCGGTGTCGATGCCGGCGCAGACTGTGCTAGACTTGCTCATCTTCCTCGACCCTTCCTTGTGATGCGAACCCTTGGTTCCTTCAACCATCCGGGTCCGATGAAGAGGCCGACCGCGATCCTGCTACGACCAGCAGCCCCAAGGGGCTGAGGTGGGCCACGATCCGACGGTCGGCGGCCCGGTCCGGGTGGCCACCCGGACCGGGCCATCCCTCAGCGGAACGGCCCATTCTACCAAGTCGCGCTAATACAAGGGTGGGCAAAGCGAAGCGTGCCCACCTTCCGGCGCCCAATGGCGGGTACAGCCTTTGGCCTTTGCCCACCTTACGGAATGGCGCCTATTTCAGGCTCAGCGCCAGGAAGTGCGGGTCGCCGTTGCGCGAGGATTTCAGCAGCAGGAGCAGGATGGTGTTGCGCCCTTCCGCGCGAAGCTCCTTGACGCGCTTCTCCACGTCGCCGGGCCCGCTGACCTGCGCCTCGCCCGCCTCGGTGATGACGTCGCCGACCTCGATGCGCTTCTCGGCCGCGGGACTGTCGGGATCGATGGCGGTCACCACCGCGCCCTTGGCGTCCGGCTTGATCTTGTGCTGCTCGCGCAGCGAATCGGTGATCTGCCCGAGCGTCATGCCGAGCACCT
>JAHCJH010000237.1 GCA_026126345.1 Phycisphaeraceae bacterium
GCACACATATCAGCGGCCGATGGGTGTCGCCTCCGGGGGGATGGAGAGGTCCGCCGTGAAGTGGAGCGGCGTGAAGGCGTAGTAGACGATGCCCTCGTGGTTGGTGACGAAGTAGCGGTCGCCCGTGGTCCCCGGCGCGACCGGGCTGGCCAGGGCCATCCAGGCGTCGTCGGTCCCCACCAGCTCGAACGCGTAGCCCTGCTTCACGCCGGTGCCCAGGACCGGGTCGATCAGGGACGTGTCGCCGAGGGCCGCGAGGTCCGCGGCGTAGTTCCGCACCCCGTCGCGGTCCTTGTCGCCCTCGCGGAAGACGACCTGCGCCGTGGAGACCGTCTTGAGCGAGCCGATCGCCACCGCCTCGTTGCCGTGCTTTCGCGCCTCGATCAGGTTCGGGAGCGCGATCGCCGCCACCATCCCGATGAAGCAGATCATCCCGAAGACGCACACCCCGGCGACGATCGCGATGAGCGCCGCGCGGCTCCCTCGGGCGGGCGGCGGCGGCGCGGCCCCGCCCCCCATGGGCTCCCCGCAGTGGGGGCACTTGGCGGCGGCCGGCGGGATCGCCTCGGCGCAGTAGGGGCAGGTGGTGGGCATGGGGACCTCCCCCGGACGGTAGCCGCGGTGAGAGATGAGCGCCACGGCGCCGCGCCGTAGAATCCGGGCGGTCAGGGGCGGCCTGGCAGGCCGGCTCGAGGGGGAACATGAGGCTGGCGCGTCGCGTCCTTCGGCCGTGGGTCCTGGCCCACGGCCTGGTCGTGCTGGCCGCCGGCTGCGGCGGCTCCGCCCTGAGCAGCCAGCCGGCCGTCGACGTCGCCGGCGCGGCCGTGGCGGTTCCGGCGACACTGGTTGCCGTCAGCATCCCGGCGGCGTCGGAGGTCGCGGCGTCCACCATCATCTGCTGGGCGATCTCCGTGGCGCTCACTGCCAGCGCCTGGGACGTAGCCGTAGCCGCCCCGGCCGTGGCCCGCGCCTGTTCCTCATGGATGCGCGTGACGTAGGCGGCCTCCCGCGTCTGGAGTGCTTGCGCTTCGGCCGTCGCCGCCTGAATGACCGTCCAGGCGTCCACCGTCGCCCGCGCCGCGGCGGCGTCCATGCCCGGAACGGTGGGGGGCGGCGCACCGGCCGGGCCGGCAGGGGCCGGCGCGCCGCAACCGGCCAGGAGCAAGAGCGTCGCCAGACACGCCAGAGTTTTCATGGCGACCTCTAGTGCTCTAAAGTCCGCTCTTCGCCGGCCGCCGGAAGTCGCGGCGCGGGCAACCGGGGCAGGGTGGGCAGTGAAGGCAACGACGTCGCAGCCGGCTGACGGCGCGGCCGGCGCGAACGGCGGCGCATGAGGCGGAACTCGCGGAAGGTTGGCCGCAGCGCCACGAGGGCGACGACGACCAGAATGAGCACCGCCAGGGCGACGAAGACCCAGGCGCTGCCCGAACCGTCGTCGCCGGCCAGTTGCGCCCGTAGAGCCGCCGCCTGGTAGTAGGGGGATCGCGCCCGGTACTCAGCCAGGTCTAGCATCCGGCCGGCGGCCGAGCGTGCGCCGGCGAGCAGGATTGCGCCAAGCGCCAGGACAAGCACCAGCAAGGCCGCTCCTAGCTCAATCCTTCGCATAGTAAGCGACCTCTAACGGTTTGACGGATTCAACCGGAAGCTCATCGGCCTCCGGAGCTGCGTCGGGGCGGAACATGGCAACGAAGAAAAGGGCGACGCAGGCGGAGACAAACAGAAAGAAGCTCAACAGCATGCGCCATTGAGCAGCCCGAACGGCGGCAACTTCGGCCGCCGGGGGCGGGGGGAGCCCAGGATCCAAGCGCTCGGCGAGGAAGGCCCCGGCGATGAGCAGGACAAACAGAAGCAAAGCTCGCAGCATGAGACACCTCCGGTTGGCAACAACCGGCGCCGGAGAGTATCATCACGCCGGCGCCGATGCTGCCCTAGACAGCACGACGCAAGCACCCGCGGTCG
>JAHCJH010000238.1 GCA_026126345.1 Phycisphaeraceae bacterium
GCTGGCAAGCGAAATCTTGAAGATCATAACCGGGTGCCGGGGTCTAAGTCTCCGTGGCCCCGCCGGATGCTTCCCACGCATTCGGGGCCACGCCGAAGCGGCTTAGCCCGGATTATTCATTCCCTGCCAACGAAGACGCCTCCGAGAGCGTCTAACGTGTTGAGTTACGGCACGTTGGACAGCAGCAAGGAGGCGTGGGATGAGTTTACAGGGTGCGCGGCAGCTTGTCTTGGGATTTCTGCCGGGCCGGCCGGTGGTGTTGGAAACGTCGGCGGCCCAGTTGTCCAGCGACGGCGGGTTGCTGATCGTCCGCGAGTTCGACGAGCGGCTGGGCTTCACGGCGCGGTTTTCTGCCGCGCTGGCGGACGCGCGAAAGGCCTCGTGCACGTACTCCCTGCTGTCGATGGTGCGGCAGCGGATTTACGGCGTGCTGGCCGACTACGAGGACCAGAACGACCACGACGAGCTCCGCAGCGACCCGGTGTTCAAGCTGATCGCCGATCGGCTGCCGGACGATCCTGATCTGGCCAGCCAGCCCACGCTGTCGCGATTCGAGAACGCGGTGACGATCGCCGACCTGAAGCGGTTGCGGGAGGAGTTGGCCCAGCAGTTTCTCGACGGCTTCGAGCGGCCGCCCGGGCGGATCACGCTGGACGTGGACGCCTTCGACGACCCCACGCACGGCCAGCAGCAGCTCACTTTCTTCCACGGCTACTACGAACAACACCAGTACCTGCCGATCGCCGTCACCTGCGCCGAGAACGACGCCGTGACGCTGGTCGGCCTGCGGCACGGGACCGCTCACCCCGCGCTGGGGGCCGATGACGACCTGCGGTTCCTCGCAGCACGGATCCGCGCGCGGTGGCCGGACGGGGAGATCGTCGTCCGCGGCGACTCGGGCTATGGCGTGCAGGCGATGTACGACGTCTGCGAGGAACTGGGGCTGACCGACACCTTCGGCCTGGGGATGAACCCGCGGTTGCAGCGGGAATCCGACGAGTTGCTGGCCCAGGCGGTGGCGCAGTACGAGGCCACCGGCCAGAAGCAGCGGCTGTTCCTGCGACTGTGGTATCAGGCGGAAACCTGGCCCGCGCCGCGACTGGTGATCGTCAAATGCGAGGCTCACGCCCAGGGGACCAACCGCCGGGCGATCGTCACCAATCGTCCGGGGGCCGCGCTGTTCCCCGAGGCCGCCTACGACGAGTACGCCGCGCGGGGCGAGAGCGAGAACCGCAACAAGGAACTCAAGCGGGGCCTGGGCGCCGACCGGCTGAGCGATCACCGCTTCCTGGCCAACTTCTTCCGGCTGTTCCTGCATGCGGCCGCGCTGAACCTCTTGGTGCGGCTGCGCCGCGCCACGGCGAAAGCCCCCACGCCCGCAGCGCTCGGCGTGCACGATGCCGTGCCGGCCACCGCGCTGCCGGAGCGCTCCCGGAAGCGGTTCTTCAACCGGCGGCGGCAGCACGACCCCTTGGGCGAAGGGCACGCCGACACCTGGCGCAGCCGCTGCTTCAAGGTCGCCGTCGAAGTGCTCACCAGCACCCGCCGCGTGCTGGTGAGGCTCCCGGCGAACTGGCCTCATCTCGACGAATTCTTCCGCGTCGGACCGCTCGTCGCCACCCACTCTGCACCGGGCACCAGTTGACCGCCGTCACCCGTCGCGCCGCCTGGACCCGTCCGCCGCGTTCATCGTCATTCCGGGGAGGGGGCCGGTGTGCCCCACCTCCATCCCCACCCGCAAAACCTCCCACCGTGCGGCGACTCACTTCACCACCACGAATAATCCGGGTTAGGCCCCGCCACCCGTCGTCACAAGCAGTATCGATCGTCGCTGGCCAGACCCCTAATCGCAAAGCGACCCAGGTTGCCGGAACGGCAACCTGGGCCACCCAATCGATCCGAAGCACTCCGCGGGCTGACGCCACGCGGCTCGCCTGGAGCATC
>JAHCJH010000239.1 GCA_026126345.1 Phycisphaeraceae bacterium
ATTAATGGTGATGGCATGGTGGAGGACCCGATCCAGGATCGCGGTCGCCAACACCCGGTCGCCAAAGATCTCCCCCCAGGCCCCAAAACTCTGGTTACTGGTTAAAATCATCGGCCCCTTCTCATAGCGGCGTGAGATGAGCTGAAAGAACAAGTTGGCCCCAGTGCGGTCAATGGGCAGATAGCCGATCTCATCAATGATCAGCAACCGGGGAATGGTATAGAGCGTCAGCTTATCCTCCAGCCGATTCTCCGTGAGCGCCCGAGTCAGTGTGGCGATCATGGCGGCAGCTGTCGTGAACAACACCCGGTAGCCCGGGGCAATGGCTTTCAGCCCCAGCCCGATGGCCAGGTGGCTTTTGCCCACGCCGGGCGGCCCCAAGATCACGAGATTCTCGCCATGCTCGATGAAATGGCAGGTCGCCACCTGCTGCAGCTGCTTCTTATCCAACGAAGGCTGGTAGCTGAAGTCGAAGACCTCCAGACTCTTGACGAATGGAAACCGCGCCAAATTGGTCCGCATCGCAATGTTCTTCGCGGCCTTGGACGCGACTTCTTCGCCGAGCACCTGGTCGAGGAAGTCAGCATAGGGCAGCTCCTTAGCGGCCGCTTCTTGTAAGAGGGCCTCCAGCCGCTCCCGACTCTTCAAGAGCCGCAGGCGCGTGAGTTGGTCACGGAGCCGTTCCAGCTGCGCCGCGTTCATGGCCGCACCTCCTGCGACGTCGTGCGCCCACACACCGCCTCGTACCAGGCCAGATCCCGCACTTCGACCTCCGGCAAGGCATCGGGGCGAGGGGATCGATCGCTCACGGTGGACCGACGGTGGCGGGTGAGACGCGCAATGGCTCCAGGGCCATGCTCGGGCACGATCCGGAACTGATGGGTGCCGGGAAGCACCGGGTGCGTCGCGATCTCCTGGTCACGGTAAAAGATGTGGACCGTGTCTCCCCGCCGCTGCACCTCGACCCGCTGACCAATGAGCCGGAAGGGCACGGAGTAGCGGTTCGTCGCCAGGCTGACCAAATAGTCCTCGGCCACGATCCGTGAGACGCGCGCCTCCTGCTGGAAGCCGCGCTGGCCCGCCAGCGGCACCAGATGCCCGCGTTCGCGCGCAAATCGCGCGAGCGGCTCTTCATGCGTGGTGCCATGTACGCGCCGGTCGGCAATTGTCGCCGTCCATTCGTCGAGTTGGGCCTGGAAGTCCACCAGATCGACAAACGTCCGTCCCGGCAGAAAGTTCCGTTTCAGATATTTCACGCCGGATTCGACCGTGCCCTTGGTCTGGGCCCGATAGGGCCGACACACCCGCGGCTCAAAGCCCCAATAGTCGGCGAAGGCTTTGAACGTGGGATTCCAGAGCCGCCGCCCCGTCTCATCCGCATAACAGACGGTCCGCGGTCGGTCATACAGATGCTCCCGCGTGTGGCCACCGAAATGCGCAAACGCCCGTTCATGGGCCTCGAGAAACTGCGCCATCCGCTCATCGGCACAGGCCTGATAGAACCCGCGTCGGCTGAACCCCAATGTCAACACGAACACGTGCACCACCGTCGGGCCGGCGCGGAAGGGCACGGTGGCTTGGCCCCAATCAATCTGACTCTGCTGGCCCGGCGGCGTCTCAAAGCGGAGGAGAGCCCGCTCCGCCTGCAGCTGAACCTCGCGCAGCGGCGCCACCCCTCGCTTCACCGTCTCATAACTGCCGGTGTACTCGTGGCTCGCCCGCAGTTCCTGATACAGAATCCGCGCCGAATAATTGACCTGCGCCGCACGGCCCCGCACAAAATCGGCATGGGCCGTCAGCAGCGTCTCCATCATCGCTGCTCGCCGATAGGGTTGCCATGTCGTCTGCCGCAGACTGCGCCGCACGGTCTTCCGATCCAGGTCCAACCGCCGCCCGATTTCTGAAATGGAGACCCGTTCCTCATGACACAC
>JAHCJH010000024.1 GCA_026126345.1 Phycisphaeraceae bacterium
AACGGACCGATAAGCGAGAACCCTCGACCCCGGGCCTTGCCCGGGGTTGTTTTTTTGCGTTCTCGCGCCGCCTCGCGCTTGAGTTTGTTCACGCTCTGAGTAGTCTGGACTCCCTCCGCTCGTCGCACTGATCGTGCCGGGAGGCCGACCATGCTCACCCTCGCGCTCACGCTCGCGTTGCTGCCGGCTCCGCTCGATCTCCCGAGCCGGAGCGGCTCCGTCGTCGCGTCCGGCGGAGGTCCGATCGGTCAGACGACCGCTGGGCACAGCTGTGTGCCGCCGTGGCAGGAGGCGGAGATCCGGGCCGCCGTCGTCGCCAACACCCGCGCGCTCGGGCTGCTCGACCCGACCGACGGCGCCCTGCCCCCGCCGGCGCCGCCGCCCCTGGTGCGGTTCTTCCCCCACTCGATCAACCTCTTCGACGATGCGTTCCTCCAGTACACGGTCGATCTGAATCCCGCGGCCGGGGCGGTGATGGACTTCGCCTGCGGCTCCCCCGCCAGCACCTACGACGGCCACTCCGGCAACGACTCGGTCATCCGCTCGTTCGGCGAGCAGGCCTACGGCGTGCCGGTCTACGCGGCGTTGCCGGGCACGGTCGTGGCCCGGGCCGACGGCTTCCCGGACATGAACACCACGATGTCGGGCCAGCCGGCCAACTACGTGGTGGTGCAGCACGCCGACGGTTCGCAGGCCTGGTACCTGCACCTGCGCAACGGCTCGGTTCTTCCCGCGGTGGGCCAGCACGTGCGCCTGGCCGAGCAGATCGGCCTCACGGGCTCATCGGGCAACAGCAGCGTGCCGCACCTGCACTTCGAGCTGCGCACCGGCGCCGGCACCGTGTTCGAGCCCTGGGCCTCGGCGCCGCCCAGCGCCTGCCGGCCGGGGCCGAGCGGGTTCGTTCAGCAGCCCAGCTTCGTCCGGACGTTCTACGCCAACGATTTCGGCATCACCCAGTTGAACATCGGCGGACTACCCGCGACGCAGCTGCCGCCGTACGCCCTGCCCCGCACCGGCCACAAGACGCCCGCCGAGACCAACATCTACATCTGGACCATCTTCCAGAACCTGCCGGCCAGCGCGACGTGGCAGTTCACGTTCAAGCGCCCCAACGGCACGACGGCCTTCACCTCCGGCCAGATCGCCCTGAACAACGGCGCGACGCCCCAGCGCACCTGGTGGCAGTGGACGTCGTTCTTCGTCAACGACCTCAACAGCAGCTCGTTCCTGGGCACCTGGCGCATCAGCGTCACGCTCACCAGCCCGTCCACCGGCACCGTGCCCGTGGTGACCGATGCGCCCCTGGAACTCCGCTCGACCCGATCGGCCACCTTCAACCGGCCGCCCAACGCGTTCACCGTGTCGCTCGACCCGCCGGCGCCGACCGCGACCGACGCGGTCTACGCCCGCGTGAGCGCACCGCGCACGCTCGACGACCCCGACTACGACATCCTCCGCTACCGCTACGTCTGGAAACGATCGGGCGTCGTCGTCCGCGACGTCACCCATGCCGGCCGCAGCGACGCCATCCCCGCCGGCACGTTGCAGCTCGGGTCCGTGCTCCGCTGCGAGGTCACGTGCCTCGACCCGCTGGAGGCCTCGGTCGCCGCGGCCCCGGTCCAGTTCACCGTGACCGTCGGCCCCTGCCCCGCCGACCTGGGCACCGAGGGCAGCCCCGACCCGCTCGCCGGTTCCGACGGTTTCATCACGGGCACCGATTTCGACGTGTTCATTCTGGCCTTTTTCGCCGAAGTTCGAACGGCCGGCGGCCTGCTGCTGGCCGACCTGACCAACGACACGGGTTCCGGCGCCCCCGACGGCTTCATCACCGGGGCCGACTTCGACCGGTTCATCGTTTCGTTCTTCGGCGGCTGTTGAGCCCCAACGGCCTCGGCTCATGCACGCGCGGCGTCCGCTTCGAATCGCGGCGCGTCCTTCGGCAGCAGGTAGCGGTCGACAAACCGACGCGTATTCCACACGTACCTCGCCACGGCGGTGCGTCGGGCCTCGACCCCCAGGCGCGTGCGCAACGCCGGGTCATCGGCGAGGCGCGCCATGGCTTCGACCAGCGGGCCAGGCTTCCATTGGTCCGGCCGGCGCGGGTCCGCCGCGGGGAACAGCACGCCGCCGCCGTCGGTGATTTTCTCCGCGAGCACCGGCAGGTCGCTGGCGATGACCGGCAGACCGCAGAGCATGCCCTGAACGATCGACTGTGAGAACGTCTCGTCCGGGCCGTAGCTGGCGACGATCAGGGCGTCCATGCCCCGAAGGAACTCGGGCACGGCCTGGGGCTCCAGCCAGGGCTCGAAGATGATCGAAGGATCCCGCACCGACGGCGGCCCATCGGCGAAGCTCGCAAGGTGAAGCCGCACCCGTCCGCGCAACCGCTCGGGAAGCGCCGCCAGCGCCCGCATCGCAAGCGCGGCGCCCTTCCACGGGTTGTCGAGCTTGCCCAGCATCGCGAAGCGAATCGGCTCGTCCGGCGCACGCGCCCGCGGCGAGGGCGTGAACGCCTCGGCGTTCGCCACGCCGTAGCACACGGCCACGCGTCGGCGCAGATCTTCCGGGAACTGATCGGCCACCTGTCGGCTCACGGCCGTGAGCGTCGCTCCCCAGGCCCGCAAGCGCGACACCGCCAGGGTCCCGGGCGCCTTGTGCGCCTGGAGCACGATCCGCCCGACCACCCCGCGCATCCGCAGCACCTCCACGGCGGGCACCGCGCCCTTGGCCGGGTTGCCCAGCAGCATCGCGTCGAACGGCCGCCCGCGCGACGGCCGACGCAGCGTCCAAGCCGCGGCCAGGCCCGCCAGCACGGGCTTGCCCAGGCGCGCCGTGAACACCGGCTCGGCGCCCGCGCCTGCCAGCCGTTGCTCGAAGCGTTCGCGCCAGGTGCCCTCGGCCGGCACCACGACGCGCAGGCCAAGCTCGGTCAATTCGCGGATGAACTGCAGGTCGAACAACTGCACCCCGCGCAGGGGTCGGTCGCGCCGGTCTTCCAGGAAGGAAGGCGCGAAGTACAGGATCGACTCGCGGCCGTGCACGGCGCCAGCGTACCGGATCGCGCGGCGCGGTGCCCCGCGGGGTGCCGGGGGGAAGGTGGGAGGGCCGGGCTGCAATGGCCCCGGTGGGAATCGAACCCACACGCCCGTTGCCGGGCCGCGGATTTTAAGTCCGCTGCGTCTGCCGTTCCGCCACGGGGCCGAAGTGTCTGATTCTCCAGAGGATAGGGCGGTTCTGGCGGCGATTCGGGGGCGGGATTGGGAGCGTCTCGGCGGATTGCTTGGCGCGGTGGACGCGGAACTCGGGCTAGTCGTTGCGGCATGGCCGCATTTGTCGCCACGCCAACGGACCGCCTTCTCACAGATTGTGGGGTCATAGCGGGCCCCGCTATGCTCGCCGCCCAAAGCACAATTGGACCCGGGGAAACCTTGTGCGATGGACAATTCGGAGGCTGCTCCGGATGGATTTCGCGGTGGCGGCCTGAAGGTGTGACGACCGGCCTGTCACTTTTTTGCGCTAGACGAGATGCAGATCGTTCCCTACGGACAGCATAGATCGCGTTCCGAGTCGCCGAGGCCAAGCCTCTCCGGTCTAGGTCCGAATGCGAGTGCGGACAGCGTCTCGAAGGCGAAGGTCATTGACGAGCCACCCAGCCTTGGCCATCGCGGCTTCCATCTGAGCGTGGACGGGCAGGTCTTTCTCAAGTGCTCTGAGGGTCACTATGACCGCCGCTCGCTGAGGTGGCAGCCGGTTGGCTTCCTCATTGTCGCGGTAGTAGAGCGTCAGCGCCATTCGCCAAACGTCTCCTTCTGTCCCCTTCGGATACTTCTTGCGGTGCACGCGGACCGGGGACCATTTGAATCGTTCCTTCACCAGGAACTCTTCCTTCATCTGCTCAGGTTTGGTCGGCAGCGGCGGCACCTTCCCCCGCTGTTCGAACGTTCCTGGCTTCTCTCCCGGCACCCAAATGCCGAACGAGAACTCGAGCTCTGTACGGCAGTATTCCGCTACGAATTTCGGATCGACCGGCGGATCGTAGGCCACAGTAGCGATGATCTCGCCTCGGAACTTCCCCGTTGAGGTCCGCATGCAGGCGGGAATCGGAAAGGGATTCTTCTCGAACGCCTCCCCGTACCGGAGTTGCGGCTCGAAGATCAGTGTAGCCTCGTTCGGAGCGCAGCTGATAAGCTGCGCAACGTCTCCGGGTCGGCCGAAGCCGCGGTAGGGGATCTCTCGATGCGGGACCTCCATTCCCAATTGTGCCGAGTGCACCAGAAGTGCCTTGGCCAGCGGTCGTGACACGGGCATCTCAACAAGCCCGTCAAGATTTGCCACCACGGTCGAGACAATCGGGGCCGCAAAGCTCGTCCCGATACTTTCCGCCGCATGACCCTTCGGACACACCGAGGTGACTCCCACCCCGTCAAACTTCTGCGAGCCGTCGCAATTGCCCCCGTAGTGCACAATCTCCGGCTTGGGCAGGAACGCCGGGCCGGGTCCTCTGCGCGAGAATGGCGACGGTTCTTCCTTGCGGGCGAGAGTTGTCTTGCTATCACGGCTCGCTATTGAGCCGACCGTGAGTGCACGTACGCTGTCAGCCGGTCCACAAATACGGTCATGGGCGCCGAGCGTCGCGGCAGGCCAGCGTCGGGGCGGGTAGCCGTTGGTGTTCCCTGCAGCGACGACGAAGATGACGTCGAAGCGATCGGAGAGCTCATCCAGAAACCGCGCGAGATCGGAGAACGAATCATCCGTGCATGGGTCATCCTGCTGGAGCGATAGATTCCAGACCCGAATCTCGGGGTGCTCCACCACCATTTGCTCCAGCACCTGTTCGAGGCGCTCTTGGCTGAGCCCGTCCTTGCCCAGAGCCTCCACTGAGAACACGCGACTTGCGACACGCGGAAAACGAGAATCGAGACCGTTGAGGGCACCAGCGTTCGCGACCAAGCCAGCGACAAAGGTCCCGTGTTCCTCGACGTGCTGGCCTTTGGCCACGATTGAATAACGCCCGGCGATCCACGGTTCTAGTACTCGAACCCCTTGAGCAACTGCGGTATCGACAATTCCGACGGTTGGGTAGCTTCGTCCCTTGACCGGGCCCGGGCATTGAACATCCGTGAGCTTGTCACGTGTCTTCCCGCTCGCTTGGTTGATGTAGTACGTCGCAAAAGTCGACAGGCGCCGAGTGCCGGGGAACTCCGCCAGTTTCACAGCGGCCTTTGGACTGACATTGGCGACTCGGTAGACCGGGAGCGGACTCTCGGGCCGGACGAGTTCTGCCACGGCGCCCTCGGCCTCCGCGTGGGCGACAAAGGAAGCGGAGATCCTCTTGTCGATCGCCTGCCCGTGAGTGAAGAGCTCGCATCGAAGAACCGGCCGCTTCTCCTTCACATACTTCTGCAGACCGGCAACTCCCATGCTGCCAGCCGCATCGTCCGCTGTGTACGGCGAGATCGTGTCAATCGTCGAGAGTGCGAACTCCCCCTTCTTCGTCTTTGTCGTTCGGACTCGTTGCCGCAAAGCTTTGACGCCGTCTGCCGTCACGCTCACGAGCATCTCGTTTGCGTCTCGACCTCCGATCACTGGGCACGTCTTGGAGTCGAAGATGGCCTTGGGGCGATAGCTCTTTGCCATTGCCTTTTTCAGGAGCGACACCTTGCCGACCACGGGGACCCCGGCGGCGACCTGCGCTCGCTCTTCGGCAAATGCCGCGAGCGCGTCGATTTCAGAGACGAGCCCACCTCGAAAGTCTGCTGTTACCTCTCGGAAATTCTCGTGCTCACCACCCCCACCGCGATTCGGCCGGATGACGTCCTTCTTCGCGACCGTTACAACTTTGACATGACGGGGAGGTTGCTCGGCCATCGCTTAGCTCCGCTTGTCAAGCTCTCTCTGCACCTTCCCGGCACTCACGTGGTAGATCTGTGCGAGACGACGAACGCTGAAAATCTTGGGGGCTACCTGTCTCGCTTGCCGAAGCGCAGCACGCAAGCTGGCGTCGTCCTGGGTGACGACAGGCACCCCCTTCTCTTCGAGGAGCGTGCGCCACAATAGTACCTCATCTATCTGTCCAGCGTTATCGGTGAAGGCACGGCGACGAACAGTCGAAGCCAATCGCTTGAGATCGGCGCCGCTTAGGCCATCTGAAAGATCCGCCGCGAGCCGCAACAGGTTGGCGTCCACGCTCTCGGGAATAAACGACTGAAGAAAGGACAGCCTCACTGCCGCGTCCGGCGGGCCGAGGTTCAGCTTCCACTGGAATCTCCGCCAAACCGCCCGGTCAAGAAGGTGCTCGTGATTGGTGGCGGCAAGCACCACTGTGTCGATAGGCAATGCGTCGATGCTTTGCAGCAGGCTCACGACGACTCGCTTGAGCTCGCCCAGCTCATGCTGGTCGTCTCGTATTTTCGCCAGTGCATCAAACTCATCGAGGAAGAGAACACAGGGCAAGGACGCCGCGTGCTCGAAGAGCTGGCGGATGTTCTTGGCAGTACTGCCCAGGTACGAGGAGATCAGGGCGTCAACACGCGCCGTAAAGAGCGGGAGTTCCAGCTCTGACGCAAGCCAGCGAGCAAGCTGGGTCTTGCCACAACCGGGCGGACCGTACACGAGCAGACTTGCCGCCAGCAGGATTCCTTCTTCGCGAAGTCGAGACCTCATCTGGGCCGCTTGGAGAAACTCCACGACCGCAGCCCGCGTCTGTGCATCGCAAACGAACTGAACGGACCCCCGAGCTGGTTTATCGACGTCCGCCAGAGGGAAGCGAGACTCTTCGTCCGCTGGAGTGTCAGGCATAACGGAGAGGGACGCCTCGAAGCGCGCGGCCGAGACGGACTTCCCCTTCGAAGCCGCTCGCCGGATCCGGTCTGCTGCGGGGGCGTCTCCGTCGCCGCTGATTTTCTTCGCGAGTTCCTCGGCATATGCCCGCACTCGGACCGGGTCGCCTTGAACTCCCCCCTCCACGATCGCGAGAATGTCGGACAGATATTGCGGCATGGGGTGGCAGGGTAGCCGGGAATGCGCTACGGAGCAAGGCCTTATCGATACAGGAGGATGCTTTTTCGATACAGCCGCACTCATGCGCGATACGCTGGCTGGGTCGACAATGGCACGGTTGCGTCCCCAGCGTACCCCGGAGGGACATTGCGAGCCGAGACAGCCGAAGGTTTTGCCAGACGCAGTTCCACATGGTCAAAGCGCTTTCCCTGATGGACCATTCGAAGTGCCTCGGAAAGCACGAGGCATGCGGCAGTCGCCCCTACGAAGGGCACACCGATTGACCGCCCTGCAAGTTCCAAGCGTCCGCATCCCTGGCGCCGCTCGACATCGGCGTACGCTCGTCGGCTGCTTGCGAGATGCCGGAGGCGGGCCGCCGCGTCCCCCAGTGGTTCGTCGGGCCAGAGCGCCGCTGCAGAGCGTTCGGAGTGCGGAAGGGAATGGACCGACATCGATTCAAAGTTGTCCGCGCGGCCGCCAAGCCCTGCCTCCACCACTCGCTCAAAGCCGGTGGCTGCTAGATCAAGGAGATGCCGAGGACCGCCGCCGTCGAAGCCGCACAAGCCAACTCGCGGTTCACCCCGTTCCACGCGGGTCCTCTCGTCGAAGCGACGCTCCACCACCCGCGGCCGGAATCCTCTTGCTTCCAGCCAAGAGGCCACCGTTCGAGCCTTGAATTGCCCGATGTCGCGACGGCTGCAGACGAGCCCTGTCTCGAGGTTCGCGGGCACAATTCGGTCGTGATCTTGGAGAAGCACGTTGACAGCGGACCGGTCGGAAAACGGTAGAAGGCTCAGCGCAAAGCTGTACGCCTGTCCCAGATGCCCAAGGCCCAAGAGCCAGAATTCGTCTGGCACTTCGATCAGCTCGGGTTCGTCGTCGCCGGATCCGCTCCACAGTTGGCTTGGATCCCAGAGCGATAGGCCGACTTCACGTCGCGTCGACTCGACTTGGACGCGGGCAAAGCGAAGAAAGAGTTCGCTTACCGCTAGGGCGCCGCTGAGCATCCCCGCGAGCGGGTTCCCTTCCCGCTCCTTGAGTCGGGAACCCCCTTCACCCGGAACCACGGCTCCTGTCCAGCGGTCAAACGTGCATTGAACCGTCGGGATTAGCTCGGCGGTAGTTCCAATGCCGATAGTGCTCGCACCCTCTTCTACCCGGTTCAAGACAGAGACCCCGATGTGCTCAGCCGATAGCGCGTCGGAAAGTCTCTGCGGCCAGCCGAGCGCTCCGAGGTTGAAGTCAGGATGATTGCAAACGACGCTCACGGCGCCGGGGAAACAACGAGACGCCGCTGCGGCAGCGGTGAGGACCGCTGCCTGCATCGCGGTACTTGCCTGGAGTTCCGGGCCACACACGATGGATACCCGCTGGGCCTTTCGCTTGACCTCGACCTCTTCCGGCAGCTCGTCGTCTCGATCGATGAACAGCTTTGCGATGCGACTCAGAGTGTCTACATTCATCGTGAGTGCTCCTAGAAGACTGTTAAACACAGTCGAGATGGCAGAGCGCCCGAGAGGTCCTTCCAGCGGTAGTTTGCCTCATACTCGAAAAGGGAAATGCCTCGCTTTGACCACCAAGGTCCCGCGGCGAAGTGGGGCACGATCAGAGCCAGATGGCCCCTCTCCGCCATCATCGGGTTCGTGCGATCGAGCTCGCTTTGGCTGGTATTTCCGCCCGGGTGGGTGTGGATGTCCGCTAGGACGTCGAGCCTTGCCTTTCTGCAGTGTGACCACAGCGCCGAGAAGCCATCGGCGTGGAAATTCACGTATCCCTGGTCTAGTGCATTAGGGTCGAGATCGTCGTAGTACACCACGTCTTTCACGCGAAGCGATTGCCCGTCACGAAGTCCAAGCAGAAAGGCGCCGCTTTCACGGCGCCCCCCGCCGCGCCGCTTGAGTTCGAGCATCAAGCGTCGCCACCGCAAGAAGTTGACTGAGATCGTCACGTCAGACATGCGTATATTCCTCGCTGTCGAGCAGCCCGTGAAGTTCAATCAGCAGGTCGCAGATGGTGTGTTTCGGCGTCCATATCAAGTGCGGGTGGGTCGTCGGCCATGCTGAATGCCCCTCGATCGCCACGCGGTCGTAGGGATGGTAAAGAGCGGTCCCGTCTTTCCAGTTGGTGCGAAACACGATTGCGACGCGCTCCGATCCCTTGGGTCTCTTTTCCTGGGGCAAGAGTTCCCCGGTTTCTGGATCAACCAAGCACCCTGTGGGCGCTTCGGTCGGATAGTTCGTGAAGTCAAATTTGAAGAAGAACCTGTCGGGGCTGTCTTTCAGTGCCCGCGCTTTTGTCCACAGGTGCACCAGGGGCCAGGTAGGAAAGGCGTCTCGCGTTGCGCCATCTGGCAAGCCCCAGCGGCCCGCATCCTCACCTGCACGGAATCTCGCTCCGTTCAGGTGACTCGCGAGAATGCGGGCCGCTGTGCACGGGATGGTGGTTTGGGAGCTCAACCTTCCACCTTCTGTTCGAACACGAGGTTGAAGCACAGCGAGCAGCTGCCCCGAGCCGTGATCTCGCCGAGATGACGATCCAGTGCCGGGCGCTCCGTGGAATCGCAGATCTGGAGCCGGAGCTTGGCATTGTCCGGGTCCGTCAGGCGGAACTTGCGACGAGCCCACTCGATCACTGTGGCCACGGTCGTGGATGGAGAGAAGCGGTGGCGCTTGGTCTTGTCGCGGTAGTGAATCTCCACGACCACCTTCCGGCACCGGTGACAGTGGAGATGGAGCCCTAGGCCCCGGCGGGCGCCGAGGTCTTCGAGCGAGCGCCCAAGCGGTGCAGTTTCTGCTTCGTCCTCCAGGTCGTCGCGCTCGTCGTCGGCGTGCATAAGACACGCAGTGGACTCGCCGACGAATGTGCTGAAGTCCGCGCCAGCCCCGAGGCCAGCCCGGGCGAGAACGTCCGAAACGTTCTCCTTCAGGTCGGCTTCGACGACCTTGGCCTCGCCCTGCCCTTCAAGGTGGATGTAGATCTCGATGTCCCGTTTCGCGTTCATACTGCCATGCTCCTATTCCGGCCGTCCTGAACCCCGTCGAGACGCCTCGCTCGGCAGACGGTTCTCGGCCTCTGCTAACTGTACACGGCGCTGCTTGATCTGTCAAGCACACAGGCAAGATGCTAGATTCATCAAGCGTAGAGGAGGCAATGCTTGATGAATCAAGCGAGTGTGGTAGAATCGAGGCCTGGAGGTCCTATGGCGAAGGGCGAAAAGCATTCCGCGGCAAGCGAATCCCCGGCTCAAACGCTCGGGGAGTACCTCGCAAACCTGCGGTCTGCGAGAAAGTTCACGCTGCGCGATGTCGAGGAGGCCTCGGGCTCGGCGGTTTCCAATGCCTATCTGAGTCAGTTGGAGCATGGCCGCATCAAGAAGCCGTCCCCCTGGATTCTGAAGAGTCTCGCCGACCTGTACGGCGTCAGCTACGAGAGCCTGATGGCCAAAGCCGGGTACCTTGAGGAATCAGAGGGCCGCCGGGAGAAGTCGCGTGCGGTCGTGGCTGCCGGTGCCAATCCCGTTCTGGGAGACCTGACGCCGCAGGAGGAAGAGAAGCTCCTGGAGTACCTCGCGTTCATGCGCTCTCGGCAGCCAAAGCGGTAGAAGTCACGGCGGTGCCGATCTGGCCTGAGGGCAGACTCAAGCGATTCGCTCAATCATTGTCCTGAAATCACCGATTGTCTGGATACGGATAATCGGCTAGAATAGGACAATGAAGACCCCATCCAGCCCATCACAGCCTCTCTCCGAAGCCGACATGATCTCTCGGCTATGTTCGGGCGAAATTCGGGTTCCGCCCCTCGATCTGGAATGGACCACCGGCGGTGGCCCCCGAGAGGCGGACGCTTTTGCAAAGGTTTCCTGGGGAGGCACGACCTACCGCTTCGTCGCTGAACTCAAGGGGCGAAGCATCCCCAAAGCGTTCTCTGCCGCTGTCGAGCAGGCCAAAGCCTGGTCCAGGATCACAGGCGACAATCCGATGGTGGTCCTTCCCTACTTGGCTCCCGAGAGACTGGAAGAACTCCAACGCGAAAGTGTCAGCGGTGTCGACCTCTGCGGCAATGCCCTCGTCGTGGTGCCCGAGAAACTGCTCGTCCTGCGAAGCGGTGCCAAGAACAAGTTCAGAGAGTCCTTCCCTATTCGCGACGTCTACCGCGGAACGACATCTCTCGTCGCGAGAGCCCTCCTCCTCCGGCCCACGGCCGCATCCCTCAGTGACCTCGATCAGTTCATTCGTTCCCGTGGAGGCAAAATTACGCTCACCACTATCTCGAAGGCACTGAGGCGAATGGAGGACGACGTCCTGATTGAGAGAAGCGGTGGACAAGCACGACTTCTACAGCCCGATGAACTCCTCCAGAAGCTCCTCTCGGCGTATCGGCCCGCAAAGACGCGAAGGAGGCTCCTCGCTTCAACCCGCTTGGACCGCGAAACCCTCTGCCGCAGAATCAGCACCTCCGACGCGACCGCCGTACTTTCTGGTCAGTCCTCCACAGACCGCTACGCTGTCATGGGGCGGGAGGACGTCATGCGGTTCTACTGCTCGTCCATCGCAACCATCGAGAAGTCCTTGGGCAGCGACCTCCGGCCCGGCGACCGCTTCGCAAACGTCGAGCTGTTGGAGACCGGCGACGCCACGGTTTATTTTGACGCACGTAGCGAGGGTACAGTGCCCTTTGCCTCTCCGATACAGACATATCTGGAATTATCGGCCGGAGACAAGCGAGAACAGGAGACGGCAGACCAGGTTCGGAAGCTCATACTCACTGAACTGAAGTCACAAGGGGCAACTATATGAACGGTATGGACCCGCTCAAGCAGACTCTTTTGGACCTCCACGCGCTCCTGGGTTCTGCCGTCCCGCTCATCCTCGGCGGCGGGTACGGCCTTTTTCTTAAGCAGAGCGAAGTCGCAAGAGCCGGAGTTCGAACGCTTTTTCCGAGGGAGGCTCTCCCCGAGAACAGAACCACCCAGGACATCGACCTCATCCTGCGAGCAGAAGTCGTCGTGAGCCCAGAGGCCATGAAGACCGTTCGCGGCGCCCTCGACAGTCTCGGCTTTGCCCCCATTCCCGGCAACGAGTTCCTCCAGTTCAAACGAGACCTCCAGCCTGGAGAAGTGAAGATCGACCTGATGGTCGGACCGCTGGGCGAACTCTTTGACCCCAACACGGTCAAAAGAGACGACCGTCGTGTCCGTCCCAAAGGGTACAAGGAACTCCACGCTCACCCGCTCGAGGAGGCCGTCGGCGTCGAGGAGCACTTGACCCCGTTCGAGATCTCCGGCAAGCGACGGGATGGCACAGACCACACAGCCACCGTGTACGTGGCGCAGCCATTTACATATCTGTTGATGAAGCTTTTGGCCTTTCGGGACCGCGCCAATGACACCCGCAAAGATCTCGCCCGTCACCACGCCCTCGACATTTACAGGATCATCGGTCTCATCACGGAAGACGAGGACCAGACGGTTCGAAATATGGCCGCCAAGCACAAAATCCACCCCAAGGTGTTGGAGGCGAGAGCGGTCGTCGCGGAGCACTTCTGCCACACCAATGCGATCGGGCTTCTGAGGATGAAAGAGCATCAGCTGGGCGGAAGCTTGGACCCTGCAAAGGTCATTTCCGAACTGTCAGAGCTTCTCCCGCCCGTGGGCTAAGCCGTCGCGACTTCGTCGTTGGGCTCCAGAATGCCTACAGCAGCTTTAGCAGATTCACACTCCACGCTCTCGCTGGTGGCTGGTTGCCGCCCCCGCACTCATTGCGCGACACCCTGTCTACCTGGTTGGCTAGACGTTGTGCCGCGTCCATGAGGTCGCGCGTGTCGAGCTCATTCAGTTCGGAGAATGGCACCAGCGCGTCGTGACGCAGCGTCTCTTGATCGAACTCGTGTCCGCGCTCCCATCCCTCCGACGCCCGCCGTCGGCACCAAAGAGCATGCATCAGCTGGGCCAGTTCACGAACAGAGTCGTTCGTGGCGGGAGTGGTCATCCAAGTCTCTCCTCGGCGTCAGCACCGCAGCTCTCAGATTGTACTGGAGGAACAGAGCGTTTGGAGGGCGGGGAGGACGAGGCCCCTCCTCCCCGCTCCCCTCCTACCCCCCACGAGATTGGATTTGTGAGCGGAGGACCGGCAACGAGGATGCGGATCACTCCCAGACGGACGGCATCAGTGCCCAGACGTTCAACTACTACCTCCGGAGTCTCAAGGCCTTCTGCCGCTGGATGATCAAGGACCGGCGAGCATTCGTCTCACCCATCTCGCACCTGGAGATGCTCAACACGCGGGTGGACCGGCGCCACGACCGGCGTCCCCTCTCCACCGCTGAGCTTCGGAAGCTCATCCAAGCGGCTTCCCAAGGAAAGGCACTCTTCGGCCGCGACCGCCACGGGGTGATCGCGTGGCAGATGACGGGGGCGGACCGGGCGATGCTCTATCGGCTCGCCGTCGAAACTGGGCTCCGGGCAGGAGAGCTCCGAAGCCTCACCCCAGCGTCATTTGACCTCAATGACGACTTGCCGACCGTGAAGGTGCTTGCGGCGTACTCCAAGCACCGGCGGGACGACATGCTCCCCTTACTCCCCGCGACGGCTGCCATGCTCCGCGAGTACCTCCTGGAGCGGGACTACATGCAGCCAGTCTTCCAGTTCCCGAGGCGGGAGGAGTTGGCGAGTGTGCTCCGCGTTGACCTCGAAGCGGCGGGCATTCCCTACCGGGACGCGAGCAACCGCGTGGTCGACTTCCACGCCCTCCGGCACACCTTCATCACCAACCTCGCCCAGGGCGGCGTCCATCCAAAGACCGCCCAGGCTCTCGCCCGGCACTCCACCATCACGCTCACCATGGACCGGTACAGCCACTCTGAGCGGGAGGACGAGGCCCGGGCCCTTTCGGCCCTGCCCGACCTCTCAGACACCGGGGAGGACGACGAGGATGGACCGTTTGTCTCGGCGGATTACTTGGCGCGACAGGGTCGCCAAGGGGAGAAAAACGGCGACGCGGTGAGACGGAACGGGCGGCATGGTGACGACGCAGAAAACCCCGGAAATTCCGAGGAAAACTGCGTTTCTTCAATGGGCCCGGAGGGATTCGAACCCTCACTTCCTGATGAAGGAAAGCGGATTTTAAGTCCGCTGCGTCTGCCGTTCCGCCACGGGGCCGCCGTCAGTCTACGGGAGCGCGGGCACGCCGACGCCGGGAGCGGCCTGTCGGCGTTGCGGCCGGGCCGTGGCGATTGACGCCCCCGGGGCCGGACCCTAGCGTGGGGCCATCATGAGCAGCCCCGCCGCCCCTGAAGTCCAGATGCGCCCGGTCGAGATGCACATCTACCGGCCGACGGACCCGGCGTGGGCCACGGTGGTGAAATCCGAGTTGTGCACGGGCAAGAAGGCCGCGGGAATCTGCCGGCACATCGAGCTGGACGTTTCGGGCACGAACCTGGCGGGCCGGTGCTTCCCGGGGCAGTCGATCGGGGTGCTGCCCGACGGCGTGGACGGCACGGGCCGGCCGCACAAGCTGCGGCTGTACTCGCTGGCCAGCCCGAGCCGGGGCGAAGACGGCAAGGGCAACGTGATCTCCACGACCGTCAAGCGGATGATCGATGAACACTGGGAGACGCACCGGCTGTTCCTGGGCGTGGCCAGCAACTGGTTGTGCGACCTGCAGGTGGGCGACCGGATCCGCGTCAGCGGGCCCAACGGCAAGAAGTTCGTGCTCCCGGTCAACACCAACGCGCACGACTACGTCTTCTTCGCGACGGGCACGGGCATCGCGCCGTACCGGGGGATGATCATCGACCTGCTGGAGGCCAACTGCTCCAGCCAGATCGCGCTGATCATGGGCTCGCCGTACCAGACCGACTTGCTGTACCACGACTTCTTCCTGCGGATGGCCCAGCAGTACCCGAACTTCCATTACCTCACCGCGATCAGCCGCGAACGAAACGGTGAGTTCGACCGGCTGTACGTGCAGGACCGGTTGCGGGTGGACGCCGACCGGCTGCTGCCGATCCTGACCGGCGGGCGCGCGCTGGTGTACATCTGCGGCCTGGCGGGCATGGAGCTGGGCATCTTCCAGGAACTGGCGCTCATGCTCAACGGCTCGACGCTGGAGCAGTTCCTGAAGGTCGATCCCGAGGCGATGCGCGACGTGCGACGCTGGAACCGCAGCATGATCCACAAGCAAGTGCGCCCGACCCCCCGCGTGTTCATGGAGGTCTACGCCTGACGCACCCGGCGCCGGCCCGCGCAGCGCCGTCGGAGCCAGCCATGCGCCCCGCCGTTTCCGCCAAGCTTGCGCCGTTCGGCACGACGATCTTCACCACCATGTCGCGCCTCGCCGCCGAGCACGGCGCGGTGAACCTCTCGCAGGGCTTCCCGGACTTCGAAGGACCGGCGTTCGTGAAGGAGGCCGCCGCCCGCGCGCTCCACCACGAGCACAACCAGTACGCGCCCATGCCCGGCCTGCCCGCGCTGCGGGCGCGTATCGCCGAACGGTTCACGCGCGACACCGCCCTGGCGTGCGACCCCGACGCGCAGGTGGTGGTCACCGCCGGTTGCACCGAGGCGATCGCCGCGGCGCTGCTGGGCGTCTGCGACCCCGGCGACGAGGTGGTTCTGTTCGAGCCGTACTACGACTCGTACCGCGCGTGCGTCGCCATGGCCGGGTGCACGGCGCGGTTCGTCGCGCTGCGGCCCGGGGCCGACGGCGTCTTTCGTTTCGATCCGGCGGAACTCGCCGGCGCGTTCACCGGCCGCACCCGCGCGGTGATCGTCAACACCCCGCACAATCCCACCGGCAAGGTCTTTTCCCGCGAGGAACTGGAGCAGATCGCCGCCTGCTGCCGGCGCACAGGGGCCATCGCCATCGCCGATGAGGTGTACGAGCGATTGCTGTTCGAACCGTCCGCCCTGCCGCACATCTGCTTCGCATCGCTGCCCGGCATGGCGGGGCAGACGCTGACCCTCAGCTCCATCGGCAAGACCTTCAGCCTCACGGGGTGGAAGATCGGCTGGGCCGTTGGACCGGCATCGCTGGCCGCGGCCGTGCGTTCGGCGCACCAGTTCCTCGCCTTCGCCGTCGCGACGCCGCTGCAGCACGGCGCGGCCGAGGCGTTGAAGCGTGAGGCCGAGTACGTGCCGGAGCTGGTGGCGTTGCTCGACGCCAACCGCCGTCGCCTCGGCGGCGCGCTGTCCGAGCTTGGCTTCGTCGTCCACCCGCCCGCGGGCACCTATTTCATCTGCGCCGACCACTCGGCCGTCAGCCGACGCCTGAGCGTCGTCGACGATGCGGAACTCTGCACGCGGTTGATCCGCGACTACGGCGTCGCGGCCATTCCCCCCAGCGTGTTCTACGACCGCAAGCACCTGGGCCGGAACCTGCTGCGGTTCGCGTTCTGCAAGAAGCCCGAGACCATCGAAGAGGGCATCCGGCGGCTGCGGGCGCTGGCACGGGCCTGATCGGTCCCGTTGAGGCCCGCGGCGGGCGTTGAGCGGGGGCGGCCAAGCCGGTAGGCTCGGGCGATGATCGAAACGCTGGGACTGTGGATCAGCCGGGTGTTCCGCAAGACGGCGCCCGATCCGTTCGTGCTCGTGGTGCTGTTGTCGCTGCTGACCGTGGCGCTGGCGCTGGCGTTCGGGACCTTCCCGAGCCTGGCTCGGCAGGGCGGCGAGCCGGGATTGGGCGCCAGGGCTCTTGCCCTGCTGGACGCCTGGTCGGGCAACGAGGGGCTCTGGAAGTTCCTGGCCTTCGGCATGCAGATGTGCCTCATGCTGCTCACCGGGCACGCTCTGGCGGCCACGCGCCCCGTGCGGGCCCTGATCGATCGGCTCGCTCGCGTGCCCCGCGGCGGCGCCTCGGCCGCGGCGATGGTCGGCTTCATCGCCTGCGCCACGGCGCTGATCAACTGGGGCATGGGCCTGGTGGTGGGGGCGCTGCTGGCCCGCGATGTGGCGCGATCGATGTCGCGCCGGGGCATCCCGGTGCACGACCCGCTGCTGGCCGCGGCGGGTTACACGGGGCTGCTGATCTGGCACGGCGGGCTGTCCGGGTCCGCGCCGCTGTCGATGACTCGGCTGGACCAGGCGCAGCGTGTGCTTCCGAAGGACTTCCTGGCGTCGTTGCCCGACGGCGGAGCATCGCTGATGGTCGGGCTCGATCGCACGCTCGGGTCGTCGATGAACCTGTTCATCACGCTTGGCCTGCTGGCGATCATCCCGGCGATGCTGGCGCTGCTCTCGCCGCGCAGGCCGCAGGACGTGGTGACGATCGATCGGCTGGCTCCGGGCATGATGGATCCGGCCGAGCCGGCGGCCGATCTGCGCGACGCGGAGGCGCCGACGATCCCGGATCGGCTGGACCGATCTCCGCTGCTGGCCTGGGCGGTGGCGCTGCCGCTGGGGCTGTTCCTGTACCGGTCGATCGATCGCAGCGGGCTGGGGCTCATCGGCCTGACGGAGATCACAGCGCTGATGATGTCGCTGGGGCTGGTGCTGCACGGCTCGCTGCGGCGCTACGCCGACGCGGTGGAGCGCGGCGCCGGCGACTGCGCGGGGATCGTGATCCAGTTCCCGCTGTACGGTGGGATCCTGGCGATGATGAGCGTCTCGGGCCTGGCCGAGTCGTTCTCGAGGTTCATGGCCGAGCAGGCGTCGGCGGGCACGTTGCCGTTGTGGACGTTCCTTGCGGCGTCGGTGCTCAACATGTTCATCACCTCCGGCGGCGGCCTGTGGGGCGTGCAGGGGCCGATCGCGCTGCAGTCCGGCCTGGCCCTGGGCGTGCCGCCCGAGAAGATGATCATGGCCGTGGCGTACGGCGACCAGGTGACCAACATGCTCCAGCCGTTCTGGGCGCTTCCGCTGCTGGCGATCACCGGCGTGCGTGCCCGCGACATCGTCGGCTACACCTGCGTCGTGATGTTCGCCGGATACCTGTGGATCGGGCTGGGGCTGGTGCTGTTCTGATGGACTGCGCGGGCGCCATCCAGCAGTTGTTCGACGCGGTCGCCCGCGCGTGCGACCCCGCGGCGCTCGTGGGCGCGGCGGTGGGCGGGCACCGCGGGCCGCTGCGGGGCGTCGCGGTGGGCAAGGCCGCCGCGGGTATGGTGGCCGGGGTGCGCCGGGCGCTGGGGCCGGATGGGTGGCGCGGGCCGATCATCGTTCCCAAGGGCGTTCCCGGTGTTCCGGCGCCGACGGACGCAGCGCCGGTGATCGTGGCCGGTCACCCGTTCCCCGACGAGGACTCACTGCGCGCGGGTCGGGCGGCGGGAGCTTCGTTCGATGCGCCGCCGGGCGAGGGCGCATTGACGCTGCTGCTCTCGGGCGGCGCCTCGGCGCTGATGGTCGATCCGGTCCCGGGTCTGACACTCGAGGACTACCGAGCCGTAGTGACGGCGCTGCTTCGGGGCGGCGCGACCATCCACCAACTCAACACGGTGCGCAAGCACCTGGACCGTGTGAAAGGCGGTCGCCTCGCCGCCCGGGCTCACGCGGCAAACACGGGAGTATCGGTCGGCGTGCTGGTGATCAGCGACGTGCCGGGCGATGACCTCTCGGTGATCGGTTCGGGTCCGTGTGCACCGGATCCGACCACATCGCAGGAGGCGATCGAAGCGATGGGGGGCATGGGCGACGGAGCTGCACTTGAGCGGGCCCGGGCCGTGGTGCGTTCGGCCGGCGCCGAAACGCCGAAGCCCGCCGATCCGTGCTTCGGGCGGGTGACTCACGCCGTGCTGGCTTCCAACGGCACCGCCGTCGCCGCCGCGGCCGGCTTTCTGCGGTCGGCCGGGTTTGCGGTTGTGGAATCCCGGCGCGATGTGCAGGGGCCCGCGGCGGAAATCGGCCGGGAGCTGGCCCGAGCAGCCTGGGACTTGCGGCCGTCGGACCGAAGACTGGCGCTGCTGTGGGGCGGCGAATCCACCGTGGATGTGCGCGGCACGATTGCTCCGGGCTTCGGCGGACGCAACCAGGAGTTGGCGCTTGCCGCCGCGGCGGAACTGGATTGGCTCGCGGAGCGTTCCGGAGCGGATGCGCCCGTGCGCCGACGGATCACGATCGCGTCCTTCGGCACCGACGGTGTCGATGGTTTGGCGCCGCCGGGCGAGTCGCCCGTGGCGGGCGCACTGGTGCACGCGGGCACGCGGCGCGGGGCGCTGGCCGCCGGGCTCGACCCCGCCGCGGCCCTGGCATCGCACGATTCGTACGGGTTCTTTGCGGCGCTGGAGCGGCTGAATCCCGAGGCCGGGTGCCCCTTGCGCACGGGGCCCACGGGCACCAACGTGAACGACCTTTCGGTGGCGCTGGTGGAGCCCGCCTAGCGCGAGTTCTGCTGCGAGCGGATGAGGAAGTACAGCAGCGTGAGCACCGCGGTGAGCGTGGCGGCGATGTACGTCCAGGCCGCCGCCGAGAGCACCCGCCGCACCTGCGGAGCTTCGGCCGGGGCGACGATGCCGCTGGAGACCAGCTGCACGTTGGCCCGGCGGCTGGCGTCGAACTCCACCGGCAGGTTGATGAGCTGGAAGAGCACCACGAGCGTGAACATGCCCACCGCCGCGAGCATGAGCCACTGTCCCGCGGCCGAGCGGCTGGCCATCATCACCGCGCCGATCATGAAGAGGATCGAGGCGAGGTTGCCGCCGACGGCCGCGAACGGCACGATGCCGTTGCGCAGCACCAGCGGGGCGTAGCGTTCGCGGTCCTGCATGGCGTGCCCGGCCTCGTGCGCCGCGATGCCCAGCGAGGCGAGCGAGGTGCCGTGGTACACCTCCGGGCTGAGGCGCAGCACCTTGTGGCTCGGGTCGTAGTGGTCGCTCAGCACGCCCTCGGTCTGCTCGATGCCGACGTTGGAGATTCCGTTGGCCCGCAGCAGTCGCGCGGCGGCCTCGGCGCCCGTCAGGCCGCTGCGCGCGGGAACCCGGGCGGTCTGGTGGTAGGTGCTCTTGACGCGGAACTGCGCCCACAGCGCCAGCAGCATCGCCGGCCCGACGAGCAGGAAGTACAGGGGGTCGAGCGTGATGATTCCCAGCGAGTTGATCATCGTTTCAGTCCTTTTCGGCGGGGCGATGGCGCCCCGGCGCGGCTCATACGCAACGGCGTGCCCGTAGGTTCGTGCCTCGTTCGCGTCAGGCCCCTGATCTGGGGTTGAACGACGACACCCTGGCGAGTTGCTCGAAGGCGGCGCGCTCGGCGTCGGAAAGTACTTTGGGCACGACGATGCGCAGTTCCACCAGCAGGTCGCCGTGGGCTCCCGAACGGTCGGGCATGCCCTTGCCGCGCAGGCGCAGTTTCTGGCCGCTTCCGGCGCCCGGCGGCACGGTGAGCGTGACGGGGCCGGCGAGCGTCTCGACGTCGACGCGGGTTCCCAGCGCGGCTTCCCAGGGGGTGATCGGCAGGACGGTGTGCAGATCCAGGCCCTCGACGCGGAAGCGCGGGTCGGCCTCGACGCGGATGCGCAGCAGCAGGTCCCCCGCCGGCGCGTTCATGGTGCCGGGGGCGCCCTGCCCGGCCAGTCGGATCACCTGCCCATCGCCCACGCCCGACGGGATCTTGACCTCGAACGACTTGTCCTTGCCCGCCAGGCTGACGCTGCGGGTCGCGCCGGCGAACGCCTCGCGGAGCGAGATCGACACGATCGCCTCCTGATCGGCGCCGGGGCGGGGGCGGGCGGTTCGCCGGCCGGACGAGGCCCCGTGCACCGAGGAGAAGGACTCGCCCGCATCCATGCCGCCGAAGATGGCCTCGAAGAAGTCGCTGAAGCCCGCGTTCTCGAACTCCTCGGCCCCAGCGCCGCCGAACTTCACGTGGACGTGGCGCCCGTGGGTCGCACCGTTGCGCGTGGATCGCCAACCGGGCGGGGGGCGGAATTCCTGACCCGGCTTGTAGTCGGCGCCCAACTGGTCGTAACGGGCGCGCCGCTCCGGGTCCTTCAGCACCTCGTAAGCCTCGGCCGCCTGCTTGAATTTCTCCGGAGCGCCGGGGCTCGTGTTGACGTCGGGGTGGAACTCCCGGGCGAGTTTGCGGTACGCGCGCTGGATCTCCTCGGCGGTTGCGGTCCGCGTCACGCCGAGCGTCGCGTAGTAGTCCTGGAACTTCACTCCCATCGCCGGATCATTGGTCAAACCGCGTGCCGCGGCGCTGGGATTCCCCGGGGCGCCGCCCCCGGGGTGTTTGCCGGGAGTTCGGGCGTTATCCGCACCCCGCGGCCTCGTCGGCGGTTGTCAGTTTGGCAGGCGCCTGCCGTCCGGGGCGGCCGGGCCGACAGCGGGCGGCGGTCCGCTGCCGGGATGGCGCCGCGCCAGTGGGGGGCACGGCCCGGTGGCGGGGCTGGCACGGGGTTTGAACTGCCCATGGTGGCTCCCGGACGCCGTGTATGACCGGCGTCGGCAACACAGGAGAATTGCCATGTTCGACCGCTGCAATGGACTCATGTTCGCTCCCTCGGCTCTGGCCCGTGAGGTTGACGAGATGTTCGAGAATCTGACCGGCGCCGCGACGCGCCCCTCGGACCGCGAGGCCGGCCGGGTCTTCCCGCCGTTGAACATCTGGTCCGACGAGAAGGCCGTGTACGTCGAAGCCGCGCTGCCGGGCTTCCGCTTGGAGGACGTCGAGGTCACCCTGACGCGTCAGGACCTGACGATCAAGGGCAAGCGTGAGACGACGATCCCCGAGCAGGCGCAGTGGGTGCACCGCGAGCGCGCCGGCGGCGAGTTCGTCCGCACGGTGACGATCGGCGAACCGCTGGACCACGACAAGGTCACCGCCACGATGACCAACGGCCTGCTGCTGGTGACGCTGCCCAAGAGCGCCGTCGCGCAGCCCCGGCGGATCACCGTGAACCCTGCCAACAACTAAACGCCCGACCCGAATGTCCGTTCGGGCCGCCCCGGTCAGCACAGGGGCGGCCCTTTTCGTGAACCGGGGGCCGCGGGGCCCTGAACCACCCCGAACGGCGGCTCGTACCACCCCGACCGAAATTCCCCGTGCCGGCGTGAACCATCGTCCGGATTCGGGGACCAATCCGTGCCGTGTCGCCCGAACACGGCGGACGCAACCGCGAGCCGCCGTTTGCCAAGGAGTGATCATGCGGACCGCCCACCTGAGCATCATTTCAGCCACGTCGATCGGCCTCTTCGCCCTGACCATGCAGGCTCCGGCCTGGTCGGCGTGGTCGCCGGCGCCCGCTCAGCCGCCGGCGGCAACGGCCGACGCCGACATCGCCCACGCGCTGGCGCTCTCCAAGGCGTTCCAGAAGGTCGCTTCTGAACTCACGCCCACGGTCGTGTACATCACGGCCAAGAGCGGCGGCGAGGTGGTGCAGCCGCGGCGCGGCCGCCAGCCGCAGATGCAGGACCCGATGGAGGAACTGCGCCGCCGGTTCTTCGGCGACATGATGCCCGAACAGCCCCGCGGCCCGTACCGCACGCCGGAGCAGACCTCGTTCGGATCCGGGTTCGTGGTGTCGCAGGACGGCTTCATCGTGACCAACAACCACGTGGTGGAGAACGCCACCGAGCTGAAGGTCACGCTCAGCGACCAGCGCAACTTCACCGCCAAGCTCGTCGGACGCGACCCGGCCAGCGACGTGGCCGTGATCAAGATCGACGCCTCCGGCCTGCCCACGGTGAAGATGGGCGACAGCGACTCCACGCAGGTCGGCGAGATCGTGCTGGCGATCGGCAACCCGTTCGGCCTGAATCAGACCGTCACCAGCGGCATCGTGTCGGCCAAGGGCCGCACGCTCAACGGCGGGGCCGCGCCCCGTCGCGGCGGGCAGCCGGCCGCGCCGCAGGTGATGTTCGAGGATTTCATCCAGACCGACGCCGCGATCAACCCGGGCAACTCCGGCGGCCCGTTGGTGAACCTGCGGGGCGAGGTGGTGGGGATCAACACGGCGATCTTCACGCGCTCCGGCGGGTACATGGGCATCGGCTTTGCGATCCCGGCCAACCTGGCCCGGGGCGTGATCGATTCGCTCATCACCACGGGCAAGGTCGAACGCGGGTGGATGGGCATCGGCTACCAGGATCTGGACGACGACACCGCGCGGGCGCTGGGCCTGCAGCCCAACGCCGGCGTGCTGGTGAGCAACGTGATCGAGGGCTCGCCGGCGGAGAAGGCCGGGCTGAAGATCGAGGACGTCATCACGTCGATCGATGGCCGGCCCATGACCTCGGGCAACACGCTGCGGAACACCGTCGCGTTCGCGCCGCCGGGCAAGACGATCGCCATCGAGTTCATCCGCGACGGGCGGAAGCAGAAGGCCGAGTTGACGCTGGCCAAGCGCGACGACGGCCTGGCGGCCGCGGGCGAGGCCGCCCCGGCCGGCGGCAACCCCCTGGGCATCGCGGTCGAGACCGTGACGGCCGACAGCGCCGAGCGGCTGGGGCTCGATCAGGCTCGCGGGGTGGTGGTCACGGGCATCGACGACGGCTCCGCCGCGTCGCGCGTGCTGACCGCCGGCGACGTGATCATCGCGATCAACAACACGCCCGTGCGCGACGCCAAGGACTTCAAGGACGCGGTGTCGAAGGTGGACCTGAAGCGCGGCGTGCGGCTGCGGGTGATCTCCGGCGGCGTGCCGCGGATCGTGACGATCATCGAGAACCGCTGAGCGCCGGGGCGAGGGCGAACCCATCGTCGCGGCCCGCCGGGAGATCCCGACGTGCCGTTTCTATGCGCCGCGCTGGCGCGGGCGGGTGGCCCAGCCCATCTTGTTGATGAGGGTGGACCAGTAGCCGACGGAGGCGTTGCGCACGAAGCGCACGGGGTCCGGGTGCAGCGCGAGCAGGACTCGGTCGCCGGCGTGGAGCCTGGCGGTGGACTGCCCGTCGAGAACCAGGGTGGTGCCCGCGCCGGTGGCGCGGTCGTCGTTGACGCGGCTGAGGGTGATCTCGACGGAACTGGAGCCGCTGACGACCACCGGGCGGAACGACAGCGAGTGGGCCGCGATGGGCGTGATCGCCAGGGCCTTGACGTCGGGCGCGAGGATGGGCCCGCCGGCGGAGATGTTGTACGCCGTGGAGCCGACGGGCGTGGAGACGATCAGACCGTCGCCGGCGACCTCCGGCCCGGGCTGGCCGTCGATGGAGACCGACATGCTGATCATGCGGAACGGAGGGCCGGCGGTGATCACCGCGTCGTTCATGGCCAGGCGCTGACGGACCGAACCGCCGTTGCCGGCGTTGGCGGGGCTGAAGACGCGGGCGGACATGACGCTGCGCTCGACGATCGTCAGCGGGCCGTCGCCGAACAGCGCTGCGCCCTGCTGGCGGAGGTGCTCGGGGTCGAACTCGGCCAGGAAGCCGACCTTGCCGAGGTTCACGCCCAGCAGCGGCGTGCCCAGCCCGGCGCAGCGGCGCGACTGGGCCAGCAGGGTGCCGTCGCCGCCGAGGACGACGATCAGGTCGGCCCCGTTGCAGTCCGGGGTGAGCGTGGCGCCGTCGGCGGCGTCGTGCTCGGCGACGATGGAGCCCCCGGCGCTGCGCACGATGGACCGCACCTCGTCCAGCGCGCCGAGGACCTCGGGCTTGGCACGGTTGATCAGCAGCGCGACTCGACGGCCCATCGGCCCGGCTCCCTGGCGACCCTGGCGACACGCGTCCCGCACATCGCGGGCCGGCGGTTCAGGCCTTGGCCCGGCTGCGCGCCGCCGGTGTTTCGATCACGCCGGCGTGCCCGGGCGCGACCGATCGGGACGCGGTCTCCCGGACGGCTTGGGCGATGCCCCGGGCGTCGATGCCCGCGATCGCCATCTGCCGCGCCCGCGAATCCTGGTAGATCCACGCGTCCGGCAGGCCTAGGCGGGTGACGCACGAGGCGTCCAGGCCCATGGACTGCGCTTCCTCCACGACGGCGGCGCCGAAACCGGCGACGACCGAGTGGTCCTCGACGGTGATCGTCGGCACATTGCGGGTGAGCAGGCCCTTGATCAGTTCACGGTCCACCGGCTTGGCGAAGCGGGCGTCGTACACCGCAACCCGCAGCGGCGAGCCGTCGGCCTTGAGCAGGTCGCAGGCGGCCATGGCGTCGATGGCGCAGGTGCCGAAGGCCAGCACCGCCACGTCCGGCACGCCGGCGCCGTTGTTGCCCGGGCCGCCCAGGTCGAAATCGGGCGTCAGGCAGCGGGCCTTGCCCAGGACGAACGCGGGGCAGGGCTGCGACGCGAAGCGCTGCGAGACGTTGTCGCGCGGCCAGCGGCAGGAGCTCAGCCCGTCGTCGTAGGTGCGCATGAACTCCAGGCAGGCCTTCATGCTCGGCTCGTCCATCGCCGCCATGATGCAGGCCTTGGGCAGCACGCGGAGGATCGCGATGTCGCAGAAGCCGTGGTGCACCGCGCCGTCGCCGCCGACCAGGCCGGCCCGGTCCAGGCACAGGCGCACGGCCAGGCCCTGAAGGGAAACTTCCTGGAAGCACTGGTCGAACGCCCGCTGCAGGAACGTGGCGTAGACGGCGAAGAACGGCTTGAAGCCGGTCTTGGCCAGGCCGGCCATCATGTCCAGCGCGTGGCTCTCGCAGATGCCCGTGTCCCAGACGCGCTCGGGGAACTTGGGCAGCACCTTGTTGATGCCGGTGCCGTCGGGCATGGCGGCGGTCGCCGCGACGATCCTGTCGTCGGCCGACATGAGCTCGACCATCGCCTCGCCGAAGGCGCTGGTGAACGAGCGGCCGTCTTTCTTGAGTTCGACGCGGCAGCCCTCGGACTCGAGGCTCGGCGAG
Source organism: Phycisphaeraceae bacterium (assembly GCA_026126345.1). Classification (GTDB taxonomy): domain Bacteria; phylum Planctomycetota; class Phycisphaerae; order Phycisphaerales; family UBA1924; genus JAHCJH01. Next base: position 25,706 of record JAHCJH010000024.1, read on the forward strand.
TCGGGGTCGCCCTTGACGATGCTGAAGGCCGGGGGGGAGTGGAAGGTGCTGCTGTCGCCCTCGCTGAAGGCGAATCCCTTGCCCTTGACGGTCTTGACGTGCAGGACCATGGGGCGGTCGAAGTCGCGCGCCTCGCGGAGCATCTGGACGAGCCCGGGCAGGTCGTGCCCGTCGATCGGGCCGACGGTGGCGAGCCCGAAGTGCTCGAACCACGCGCCCTCGTTGAGCACGGCCTTCATCCCCTCGCCCATCTTGTGGTAGACGTCGCGCAGCAGCGAGCCGCCGGGGACGGCCTTGAGGATCTCCTTGGCCGACTGCTTGAAGTGCGAGTAGCGGCTGGAAAGCCGGAAGCGGTCGAAGTAATGGGCCATCGCGCCCTGCGGCTTGCTGATCGACATGCCGTTGTCGTTCAGAATGACCAGGAACTGTCGCTTGAGCGTTCCGGCGTTGTTGAGCCCTTCCATCGCGACGCCGTTGACGATCGATGCATCGCCGATGATGGTGACCACGCGACGCCCGTCGGGGTTGGTCGCCGGGTCGAACGCCTGGCCGTTGAGCGTGTCGCCACGGGCCATGCCGACCGCCGTCGAGATGCCCGTGCCGGCGTGCCCGACGCTGAACAGGTCGTACGCGCTCTCCCGCGGCTCGGGAAAGCCCGCCATGCCCGCGCTGGTGCGCAGGCCCGCCAGCATCGGCAGGCGGCCGGTGAGCAGCTTGTGCGGGTAGCACTGGTGCCCGACGTCGAACAGCAGCCGGTCCGACGCGAAGTCGAAGACGTAGTGCAGCGCGATCGTCAACTCGACCACGCCCAGGTTCGGCGCCAGGTGGCCGCCGGTCTTGGCGATCTGGGTGCAGATGGCGTCGCGCAGTTCACTGGCGACACGGGGCAGGTCATCCACCGCCAGCCGTTTCAGATCGGCCGGGGATTTGATCGATTCCAGCAGGGGGTAGGAGATGGGACCACTCCTTGAATTTCACAACTTCCTGAAACAAACGTAGGGCAGTCCGTTCGGTTCCGTCCGAATGGCCCCGATGTTAGCGTGCCATCATCCTGCAGGAGGCTGTTCACGACCCCCTGAATTAGTGCCGAGCCCGCCACGCCAGGCGTGCCTGGCGGCCACGGGAACGGCCCGGCCTGCTACTTGGTCCGCACGGCCATGTACGCAGCAAGAGCTCGCAGCGGCTGTGCAGAGGCCCCCAGCGGCTGCAGGGCGGCGTCGGCCTGGGCGTGCAGGTCGGAGACAATTCGGCGTGAAGCGTCGAGCCCGAGCACGCCCGGGTAGGTCAGTTTTCCGGCCTGGGCGTCCTTGCCGGTGCGTTTGCCGGTGTGTTCGGCGGACTGGGTGACGTCGAGGATGTCGTCGACCACCTGGAACATCAGGCCGATCGCTTCGCCATAGCGGGTGAGGGCATCGAGGCGCGGCTCGGCGTCGGAGGCGCCGGCGCCGAGCACGGACATGGCTCCGAGCCGGCAGGCGGCTCGAAGCAGCGCCCCGGTCTTGTTGCGGTGCACGGTGCGGAGCTGCTGCTGGCGGTCGAGGCCCGGCTCGAACCCGCCGAGGGTGTCGTAGACCTGCCCGGCGATCATGCCGGTGGTGCCGATGGCCAGTTCGTGCATGAGGCGCGCGGCCAGGGCGGGTTCGGCGGTGCGTTCGACGATCACCTGGAACGCGAACGTGAGCATGGCGTCGCCGGCGAGGATGGCCATGGCCTCGTTGGTGGCCTTGTGCAGCGTGGGCCGGCCGCGGCGCAGGTCGTCG
>JAHCJH010000240.1 GCA_026126345.1 Phycisphaeraceae bacterium
TCCCCTTCCCCGCGGCCAAAGGCCCGGGACCCGATCGCGGCAAGCCTAGGTGACGGCGCGTCACACCCGCGTTACGGCCGCCGGGCGTTGCCCATTCTAGTGCGGGAACGCGATCCGCGCCGCGCGCGCCCCAACACGCGGCGAAGTGCGGGCGGGCTCCGTCCACCTCGGCGCCGGCGCCGCGGGTCGCGCGCTGCCGGCAGGCCGACGGCGTCCGGTTCGCGCAACCGGCGCGTGACGACCGACCGGGCATGGTGCAGGTGGGCCTCACGCCCGTGACCAACGACGTGGACATCTGCTCCAACGCCGCCGCCGGCCCGAACGCGATCACGGTGACGGGCTGCACGGTCGACGCGAGCGCCGCCGCGGCGCGCGGATTCCCGCTGCCCGAGCCGACTCGCCGCGACTTCGGCATGCAGCCGACCGGCGCCGCGTCGGCGCCCGTCCCCCCGTCCCAGAGATACGCCGACCGGTCCGCCATCGCGTGACGCACGCTCTCGACCGTCAGCTGCATCCACTCCGCCCACCGGCCCTGCTTGGCCGCGTCCAGGGCCGTCGTCCGTTCCAGGATGCCCATCGCCTGGGCCATGGCCACGCCCCCGCTGCTGGGCAGCGGCATCCCAAGCACGCGCCGCCCGGCGAACGTCCACGCCAGCGGGGCGGACTCCACCACGCCCTGCCGCGCGTACGCCCTCAGGTCGGCCCGGTTCAGGATGCCCCGGTCCGCCTTGACCGCCTTCTCGATCGCCTCGGCGATCGGCCCCTCGTAGAACGCCGCGGCCCCGTCGCGGGCGATCAACTCCAGCGCCTCGGCCTGCTCCGGCAGTTGGATCAGATCGCCTTCTTTCACCTGGCCCCTGGCCAGCAGCCGATCCCAGACGAACGCGTACTTCTTCTGGTACGCCGGGTGCTTGCGGAACTTCTCGATGGTGGACGCGGCCGCCTTGAGGTACGCCGCGTCCACGCGGAATCCCTCGCGCGCCGCGACGATCGCCGGCCGCATCACCGTGGCGCGGTCGAGCGTGCCGTAACGCTCCAGCGCCGTCAGCAGGCCCGCCACCGTCCCGGGCACGGCGACCGCCTTGCCGCCGATGGTGCTGGCCGACTCGTCGCCCCGTTCGAACATGTCCGGCGTCGCGGCGCCCGGCCCCCACTCGCGGTAGTTGATCGCCGTTTCCACCAGCGCCCCGTCGCGCCCCTTGACCCGAAGCACCATGAACCCCCCGCCGCCGATGCCGCACGAGAACGGCCGCACCACGCTGAGCGTGAAGCTCGAAGCCACCGCGGCGTCCACCGCGTTACCCCCTTTTCGGAGCATCTCCACGCCCGCGACGCTGGCGACCACGTGATCCGCCGCGACCACGCCCTTGCCGGGCGGGGCCTCGGCCTGAGGCGGCGCGAAGGCCGACGCCGCGGCGACGACCACCACCGACGCCAGCGCGCCCAGGGCCGACATCACGCGGTGCGCTCGCAGCATGGACCGAACCTCCGCCACCTCTCCCCTCGGCGCAGGAGATGGGATTAATCGTCGGCCAGCAGATCGGCCAGCAGGCGCGCGCCCCACCCGGTCGGCCCCTTGACGAACGGGCCGCTGTCGCTCTCGGTGGCGTGCACGCCGGCGATGTCGAGGTGGCACCAGGGGATCTTCTCGTCCACGAAGTACGACAGGAACGCCGCGCCCTGGATCGGGTGCGCCTTGCGGTTGGGGTTGCTGTTGAGGATGTCGGCCACCGGGCTCTTCATCAGATCGCGGTACTCGGCGTGCATCGGCAGGCGCCAGACGCGCTCGCCGCTCGCCGCGCTCGCCGCCTCGATGCGGGCGCGCAGCGCGTCGTCGTCGCACCACAGGCCCGCGAACGTCGAGCCGAGCGCGATCACAA
>JAHCJH010000241.1 GCA_026126345.1 Phycisphaeraceae bacterium
GCACACGACGCACGCCCGTCCGGACCTCGGACGGGCGTGTGTGTTTTTGCACCCGGCGGGAGTCGGCGTGGCGGCGGTCATCGGGCGGGGTGTCGCCGGCCCGCCGCGTCGGCTCACATGGGCTTGCGCCCGATCGTGACGTCGTACACGTGCAGGAGTTTCTCCTTGTCGAAGATCATCTCCTGGCGGCTCGAGCCCACGATGTCGTACTCGGGCGTGAGTTCGATGGCGTCGACGGGGCAGGCCTCTTCGCACATGCCGCAGAAGATGCAGCGCAGTTCGTCGATCTCGAACTTGGCGGGGTACTTCTCGCGGTCGTCCCAGGGGCTCTGGCCGGCGGTGATGTGGATGCAGCGCGCCGGGCAGATGGTCGGGCACATCATGCAGGCGACGCACTTGACCCGGCCCTGCTCGTCGCGGTTCAGGCGGTGGACCCCCCTGAAATTGGAGGCGTTCATCCCGCCCCTTTCGACGGGCATGTCTTCCCGTCGTTCCTCGGGGTACTGCATGGTGCGGCTGGTCTTGCCCCGGCCGAACGAGGTCAGGAAGTGCCGCATGGTGGTGCCGAAGCCCTTGAAAACCTCCGGCAAATAGGCGCTCTCCAGCCGATTCAACGGTGGGGCGGCGACACGCAGCACGTCCTCGTCGCGGATGGCCATGCCCCAGTGTAGTAGCCCGGCACGCGGCCGTGCCCGCCCCGGCAGGACAGGAGGTCACCATGCCCGCGGTCTCGGGTGCGATCCGTGTAGACTCCACTTCTGTCATGCGCAAACGCGGCGCTCCAACGCTGATCGAACTCATGCAGGGCCAGGCCCCGTCGGTGCCCCAGTCGCCCTCGGCGCTCGAATCGGCCCGAAGGGCCGCCGGAGGCGAGCCCGCCGCGCGGGGCGGGCCCCGCGTCGTCGAAGCCAAGCCGATGCCGTACGGCGGGCCGGAAGGTTCGCTCAGCCAGGCGGGGCGGTACATCCGCAGCGTGACCGATGGGTCGAGGGTGCTGTGGTTTCTCGCGGCGGCGGTTCTGGTGCTGGCGGTCCTGATCTGGGCCTTTGCCTACAGCGCCGGGAAACGCGCCGGGCGGGATGAATTGGCCGCGAACCTGCCGAAACAGACGCCGCCGTCGGTGGTGCCCGGTCCGGATGGAGGCGGTGGGGGTCCGGCGGTGCAGCCGCAGCCCCAGCCGCAAGGTCCGGTGAGCCCGCCGCGAAACGCGCCGTCATCGCCGCCACCGGTTGCGCCGCAGCCGCAGCCCCAGGCCCAGCCCCCGCAACCGCCTCCAGGGCCGCCCGCGGGAGGTGGCACGATTCAGAAAGGGTTGAATTACCTGGTGGTGGCCAACGCGGTGAAGGCGGACGCGGACGAAGCGGTGAGGTACCTGTCGGGCAACGGCGTGCCCGCCGTGGCGGTGCCGGTATCGCCGACGACGTACCAGGTGATCGTGACGGCCAAGGGTTACAGCCGGGAGCAATTGAGGGAGCCGGCGGTGCAGGCCGAGCAGGCGGCTCTGGTGGACAGGGTCAAGCGGCTGGGACGGCAGTGGAAGGCGGAGAATCGCAAGGCGCCGACGGACTTTGCCCAGTGCTACTGGGCCCGCCAGTGATGCGGCCGGCCGGGACCGGCGGACCACGGACGCCTAGACTCTGGGCCCTGTTCTGAGAAGGAAACGGCCTATGAGCATCGATCGATCCCTGAAGACCAAGGGCGGCCTGAGCAAGGTCCGCAGCGTTTACACCCGCGCCGAGCGCGTGGCCAAGATGGCCGCGGACAAGAAGCTCGACCCGGCCAAGAACGGCGCCCTGGGCCTGCCCAAAACGCGGGTCACCAAGGCCTGACCGTCCGGGCTGTCGCCGGTTCTGAGGCCCCAAGGGCACGGTGCG
>JAHCJH010000242.1 GCA_026126345.1 Phycisphaeraceae bacterium
TGGTCGCGCTCGGCAACAGTCGAGAGCGGGGCGTCGCGGTCGGCCGTTGTCGGAGCGTTGGTGGCGCAGCTGGCCGCGAAGAGCAGAGTGAAAGCCACGGCCACCGCGCCGGCGAGGGTCGCGGCAAATCGACTTGTCTGGTGGTGAAGAAAGCGCATGGACATCAACAGTCAGTCGCGAACAGGCTTCGCCGCCTCACGCATCCTTCCACGCGACCTTGTACAGCCCCTTGGCCTCGTCGTACGCCTTGCCGTCCCACGCGAGCTCGTACGAGCGGGCCTTGGGCGAAAAGTGGGTGAAGAAGTCGACCAGCGTGGCCCCTTCGTCGCCCGCTTCGACGTGGTGGATATTGTCGCGGTCGCGGGTCAGCGTGGAGAGCTGGCGGGGCCGCAGCACCGTGTCGGCGTTCTGGCGGATGAGGAAATCCTCGCCCTTACTGGGCACCTCGCCCGCGGCGATGTCGAGCCGCTTCCCGTCCGGCTGCACGATGTCGAAGTTGCGGCAGCGGGCGGCGCCCTGCGTGGCGAGCAGCACGCCGTTGTAGTGCCGGTGGTCGTGCAGATGGATCACCGACTTGGGAGCCATCTTGATCTGCATGAGCACGATGGGCGGGTAGTAGGCGATGGTGTCCATCTCCCACCCCTTTCCTGCCGGGAACATCTGCCACGCAGGCGGCGGTTCTACCCGCGAGAGCAGCGCGGTCACCGCGGCCAGGTACGCTTCTTCGTCGGGCGCAGGAGCCGCGATAAGGGCCCGCGCCTGAGGCATGACGGCGGCGACGAACTCGTCGGCGCTCGCGGCGCGAGCTGGTTTTCTGCCCCGCGTGTTCGCGAGGCTGCCTGAGCCCGTCGCACCCGCCGCGCAGCCAGCAAGCCCCAGGCCACTCGCCGCCGCAAGCCCCGCCGCCGCGACGCCGAAGCGGAGGATCGTCCGTCGCTCGACAACCACGCCCGGCGAGATCTCCTCGCCGCGTTCATGGTCGGCAAGGGCGTGCTTGGCAATCTCGTCAACGTTCATGAACTGCATGAGCGGTATCCTCGTTCCCGGTTTCGAGCGGTAAAGATCCAGCGTCGATCGAAGTCACCCATGGCACCCTGCCTCTCCGCAGCAACTGCCCGAGCCGTGCCCGGATCCGCCGCTGCTACCGCGCTTGGTGCCCAGGAGCATGGATGGCGCGATCATCCGCTGGACCTTGGCCGTGACCGGCGTCTTGCCCGGTTTGAGCCCCGCAGCCTTGCACACCTCGCCCCAGGTGCGCATGGTGGACGAGATCGAGTGGGCGACCTCGACGGTGCGGTTGTTGGCGGGGCAGAAGTAGTCGTACCGGGGCAAAGGGCTAGACTCCAGATGCGAACGCACTATCATCTGCATCAAGAGGTGCGGTGTCAACCCGCTCGTCGATACCCTCAGGGTGCAAGATGGACCGCCACACGTCACAACGCGTCGCGATCGATGCATCGCTCCGGTCCGCCCAGCGGCCGCTGAGCCCGGCTGAGATTCTCGACTTGGCCAGGCACGAGTCGCCGACGATCAATCTCGCCACGGTTTACCGCACGCTCAAGAGGCTCACCGAGATCGGGCTGATTCGTGCCGTCGAATTGCCGGGAGAGCCGAGCCGGTACGAAATGGCCGGCCTGCCCCATCACCACCACTTCAAGTGCGACGAGTGCGATCGGGTGTATGACGTCCCCGGCAAGTGTCCATCAGGCCTCGCCGACGGGTTGCCCACGGGCTTCCGGGTCCGTGACCACGAGGTGGTGCTGGTCGGGACGTGCGCCCAATGCCGCTCCCGCGCGACGGCCGGCGGACGAACGCGTCGACCAGCGATCAGCCAACGCCGCGACCCCCCCAATCGCC
>JAHCJH010000243.1 GCA_026126345.1 Phycisphaeraceae bacterium
GTCCGGCCAGGCGCCGGGCCCGTGCCAGCGCCCGCGCGTCCAGGTCCACCGCAACGGACCGTGCGACCGGCGCGTTTCCGATCCAGGCCCTGCTGACGGCCGCGGAACCGGAGAAATCCTCCTGAAGCACCCGGGCCGGTCCGCCGTGGATGGCCCGGAGCAGCGCCGCGGCCAGCGGCGGGTTCTGCACCGAAATCTCGTACAGGTCGAGGATGCTCAGGCGGTCGGCGTCGATGCGGGCCATGTGTCGTGCTCACCAGTCCAGCGGGCGGCCCCAGACCCCGGCCAGGTCGCCGACCGTGCACGACACCCGGTGCGCCGGCACCGTCAGCAGGCCCGTGGCGTTCAGCATGCCGATGCGATCGGCGCGGCAGCCGGACGTGTGCGCCGCCCGCTCCACACGTGCGACTTCCGTCGGCGGAACTTCAAGCACGTACCGGCTGGGGCTCTCGCCGAACGCCGCGGCGTACACATCTCCGTGCACCGCCGACAGGTCGATCTCGGCCCCGAGCGAAGCGCGACCGTCCATCGCGCCGATCAGCATCTCGGCGATGCAGGCCAGCACGCCGCCGTCGGACACGTCGTGGGCCGAGCGGACGACGCCGGTCTGAATCAGCCCGGCGACGCATCGCGCCGCGGCGGGGCCGACCGTCAGGTCGGTCGTCGGCACGGCGCGGTCGGGCGCGGGCGCGAACTCGACGGCGATGGAGCCGCCCAGGGCCGCCTGCGTGGGCGCCCCGACCAGCAGCAGCACGTTGCCGGCCGCCTTTGCGTCGGTGGTGGTGCAGCGGTCAAGGGTCGGGACGATGCCCAGGCCCGTGATGAGGAGCGTGGGGGGGATCTCGATGACCCGCTCGGCCCCGGTCTGAGGGTCCGTGTACTTCAACTGGTTGTTCAGCGAGTCCTTGCCCGAGACGAACGGCGTGCGGTACGCCTTGGCGCCGTCGTAGCAGCCTTCGGCGGCGCGAACGAGCGAGCCCATGTTCTCCGGCTTGGCGCAGCTGGGCCAGCAGAAGTTGTCGAGGATCGCGATGCGGTCCGGATCGGCGCCGGTGCAGACCAGGTTGCGCACCGCCTCGTCGATCGCCGCCAGGGCCATGAGGTACGGATCGCCGCCGGCCGCGGGGTCGCCGACGCCGGTTTGCAGTCCGCAGGCGATGGCGATGCCGCGCCCCGAGCCGGCGATGGGCTCGAGCACGCTGGCGTCCGACGGCCCGCGGCCGCGCACGCCGGCCAGCGGCTTGACGATCGTGTTGCCGCGCACCTCGTGGTCGTACTGCCGGATGATCCAGTGCTTGCTGGCAACGGTGGGATGGGCCAGCACGTCCAGCAGCACGGACTTGAGGTCAATCGGGACGGCGCCGCTGAAGGCTGGGGCGGGCTTGATCGCGGGCGCCGGGGGCGGCGCGGGCGTCCAGACGGCCTGGCGCGTGGGCATGGGGATGCCCTCGTGCAGCAGGTGCATGCTCAGGCGGCCGACCTCGCGTCCGTGGAACAGAAGCACCAGATCGCGCTCGGGCGTGCCGAAGTGGCCCAGGTCGGCCAGTTCCACGCCCTCCTCGCGGCAGATCTCCCGCAACGCCGGAAGGTTGGCGGGCGGCACCGCGAGCACCATGCGCTCCTGCGCCTCGGAGATCCAGATCTCGGTGTACGAGAGACCGGGGTACTTCAGCGGTGCGCGGTCCAGGTGCACTTCCGCTCCCAGCTCCCTGCCCATCTCGCCGACGGCAGACGAGAACCCGCCGGCGCCGCAGTCGGTCATGCCGTGAAAGAGCGGCCCGCCCCGCGCATCGCGCGCCCGCATGATGGCGTCGAGCGTCTGCTTCTCGGTGATGGCGTTGCC
>JAHCJH010000244.1 GCA_026126345.1 Phycisphaeraceae bacterium
GCAGGAACTGGCCAACACCGAGGACCGCATCGCCGCCGCCCGGCGGTTCTACAACGGCAACGTGCGCGACCTCAACGCGCTGCGGGCCCAGTTCCCGACGAGCCTGGTCGCCGGCTGGGCCAAGGTGGAGCCGGCCACGTTCTTTGAACTCTCCAGCGAGGCCGAGCGCGTCGTCCCGCGGACGTCGTTCTGACCTCCGTTCACTTCGGTCGGTCCGCGTGCAGCCGCCAAAGCGTCAGCCGCTCCCACGCGCCATCGCCCAGCACGCGCCGCCCAAGCCCGTACCACACCGCGTCACCCCCCACGCGGTACACGCGTCGGGGCCGATCGTCGCGCAGTGCCCGCACGATCACGCCCGCCACCCGGGCCGGCGGAAGGCCCCGCGCGGCCATCTTGCGCGAGCGGTGAACCACGCGCTCCAGGATCTTGTGGTACAGGTCGAGCCGCTCCGGCGGCACGCCCTGGAGAAGGGCGCGGGCCTTGACGTGCGCCGGGGCCCAGATCGCCGTGTTCACCGCGCCCGCACGCACCACGCACACCTTCACACCGGTTCGGTGCAGCTCCATCCGCAGCCCCGCGCTCCAGGCCTCCACCGCGTGCTTGGTGGCGCAATACGGCCAGGCGAACGGCAGCGACATCCGCCCGAGCATCGAGCTGACGTTGACCACGCGCCCGCCCTCGGGCGACCCGATCAGCGCCGGCAGCAGGCGCCGGGTCAACTCGACGGCCCCGAAGAAGTTCACGTCGAACAACCGGCGCAGCGCCGCGGGTTCGAGCGTCTCCGAAGGCGACACCAGCGCCACGCCGGCGTTGTTCACCAGCGCCCGCACGCCGCCGGGCAGGCCCAGGGCCAATTCGGCCGCCGCGCCGACCGAAGCGGCGTCCGCCAGATCCAACGGCGCCACGCGCACCGAACCCAATCCCGCCGCGCCCAACGCCGTCAGCGCGTCGTCCGGCAGCGCCAGAGCCAGCACCGGCCGCCCCGCGGCCGAGAGCGACCGCACCGTTTCCAGGCCGATGCCGGCGCTGGCGCCGGTGACGACGGTCCACCCCTGCGCGCTGGTCGGTGTGCCGCTCATGGCCGGACGGTTGCTCCCGGGGCCTCGCGGCTCACTCGACCTTCACCGGGTTGTTCACCGCGCCGACCCGCTCGATGTTCACCTCGACGCTGTCCCCGGCACGGAGATAGCGCGCCGGCGTGCGGGCGGTGCCGACGCCGCTGGGCGTCCCGGTCAGGATCAGCGTGCCCGGCAGCAGCGTCGTGCCCCGCGACAGCTCGCTGATGAGCGTGGGCACGTCGAAGATCATGTCCGCCGTGCTCGAGTCCTGCATCAGTTCGCCCGACACCCGCGTCGTCAGCCGCAGCCCCGAGGGGTCGCCGACTTCCGCCGCGGGGCGCACCGCCGACACCGGGCAGAACGTGTCGAACGACTTGCCGCGGCAGAACTGGCCGCCGCTGCCCTGCTTCTGCCACCACCGGGCCGAGACGTCGTTGCAGGCGGCGTAGCCGAGCACGAATGACAGGGCCCGGTCGCGCGGCACGTCCCTGGCCGCGCGACCGATCACCACGCCCAATTCGCCCTCGAAGTCCACCTGCTCTTTGTCCTGGCAGACGCGGGGGATGACGATGGGCGCGCCGCTCGGAATGGCGCAGGCCGGGTTCTTGGTGAAGACCACCGGACGCTCGGGCAACTGCCCGCCCATCTCCCGCGCGTGCTGGGCGTAGTTCTGGCCGATGCCGATGATGTGGCGGATCGGCAACGGTCCCTGGGGAGTCT
>JAHCJH010000245.1 GCA_026126345.1 Phycisphaeraceae bacterium
TCGACCCGGCGACCAGCAGCACGCCCTTCGTCGCGACGCTGGTGGACGTCACGGGCATCGTGATCTACTTCACGTGCGCCATCGCGATCCTGAGCCAGACCATCCTGGCCAACCGGACCGGCCCCTCGCTGCAGTTCTCGATCGACGGCGCCCCCTACGTGATCTTCACCAACGAGAAGGGCCGCCCGGTGCAGATCAGCCCACGCGACGACCAGACGACGAAGATCGACGTGAACGACTACGCGCCGGCGTCGCCCTGACCGCGGTCAGCGGTCGCCCGCACCGGCCGGCGCGCCCGGCAGCGGCAGCGCCGAGGGGGTCTCCAGCTTCGGCCAGGGGTCCAGCCCGGCGCGCAGGCGCAGCCACCGCGTCATCACGTCCAACGCCTTGGGGGCGAAGGTCTCGTCGATCAGCATGTACTCATTGGGCGAGCCGGTGCGGGCCGTCTGGAAGAGGTGATTCAGCCCCGGGAGCACCACGGCCGTGACATCGCCGTTGCCGCCGCGCAGCAGCGCACCGACCACCTCCGGGATGTTCTGCGTCGGCAGCACCTGCAGGTCCAGCTCGCCATTGAGCGCCAGCACCGGGCACCGAACCTTCTGCAGGTACGTCCGCGGGTCCAGGCGGATGAACGTGCGCATCCACCCGCCGGTCAGGGCCTTGGCCTGCTGCGCCGCGGACGCTTCGATCTGCTCCTTGAGTTCCTCGGGCGGCGGCACATCGGGCTGCGACGCCAGGGCCTGGCCGATCGCCTCGCGCACCAGCCCGATCACCGTCGCCTCGTCGGCGCCCTTCGCCACAGCGTCCAGCACTACGGCCTGCTGCGTCGCGGCCCGCTCCACGTCCTGCGGCTTCACGCCCGAAGCTCGCTGGATGGCGATCAGCTGCTCGCGCAGGATCTCACGCCCCGGAACCCCGGGCCCCGCCAGCAGCACGATGAACGCGACGTCGTTGCGCTCCGACGCAACGATCGGCGCGATCAGGCCCCCTTCGCTGTGGCCCACCAGCCCGATCCGACCCGGGTCCACCTCGGGCTGCTTGGCCAGGAAATCGACCGCGGCGGCGATGTCTGTTGCGAAGACCAGGCTGTCGGGCCCGGGCGTGGGACTGGTCGAACCGCCGACGCCCCGATCGTCGAGCCGCAGAACGGCAAAGCCGCGGCGCGACAGGTGGTCGGCGATGATCAGGAACGGCTTGTGGGTGAGCAACGTCTCGTCGCGGTCCTGCGGGCCCGAGCCGGTGATCAGCACGACCGCCGGGTGGCGCGTCCCCGGCTCGCCCTTGGGCCAGGTGAGCGTGCCGGCCAGCACGGCCTTGTCCTTGGGATTCTCGACCGTCACCTCGCGCGACTCGTAGGGGAACGGGCCGACGGGGTTCTGCGGGCGGCGCGGGCCGAACGCCTCGTCGGCGCCCATCTTCGCCACCACCAGCGGCATGCTGTGACCGGCCTGCTTGATCGAACCTTTGCCCGAGCCGTCGGGCTGCAGGGCCACGTCGAACTTCGCCGCGGCGTCGGCGGGCATGCCCTCGACGCTGAGCGAGAAGGTCATGCGCTCGGCGGTGAGAACGAAGTCGCTGACCGGCTCGTCGGTAACGTCCTGCGCCGGGATGGAGATCGTGGCCTTGCCCTCGGCGTTCACCTTGATGAACAGCGCGATCTCCTGTCCGTCGGGAAGGGTGACGCGCCCGCGGTAGTTCACCGGGCCGGTGAC
>JAHCJH010000246.1 GCA_026126345.1 Phycisphaeraceae bacterium
CCGCCGCAGGAGTCCCATTCGGCGGATAACGCTACGCTCATCCGCCCTACCGCTTGCTACGAACTCGGTAATCAACGATGCATTCCCGCACAAGTGGGAATCCAGGCGGGGCGCGATGGTCCCCGCTTGCGCGGGGATGACGATTGTCTCTACCTGGCTGCCGCGTCAATGCCGGGTGACCACCACTTCCAGATACTCGCCCGGCACCACCAGCGAATTCGCGCCGCCAAGGTTGAGCGACGCCAGCAGCTTCAGCAGATCGGCATGGAAGCGCGCCTGGCCGTCGCCGTCGAGCGCCGCGAAGGCCTTGTGGGTGGGGCCGTAGTAGGTGCGGAAGATCTCTATCCAGTGTTCCGGCGAGTGGTAGCGGAAGTTGTAGGTGCGGCGCGTGCAGCGGATGTCGTCGGCGTGGGGGCCGAACAGTTCGACGACATAGGGCTCGTCGCCCCACTTGACCGGCGAGCGGATGCCCGCGGGCGGCGGCACGTGACTGCCGACCAGGCGGAACAGCTGACCGATGAAGCCTTCCGGTGTCCACGCGGCGAATCCGATACGCCCGCCCGGGCGCACCACGCGCAGCAGCTCGCTCGCGGTGCGGGTGTGGTCGGGGGCGAACATCGCACCGAAGGTGGACAGCGCCACGTCGAAGCTGCCGTCGGCGAAGGGCAGCGCCTCGACATCGGCCACCTGGAAGTTCACCGCGAGCCCTTCGGCCTGCGCGCGCGCCGCGCCCTTGTCGAGCAGGTGCGGCACGTAGTCGGTCGAGGTGACATCGGCGAAGCGGCGCGCCGCGGCCAGCGTGGCGTTGCCGTTGCCCGCGGCGACGTCGAGCACGCGCTCGCCCGCGCACACGTCGGCCGCCTCGGCCAGCGTCTCGCCGACGATCTGCAGCGTGGTGCCGATCACGGCGTAGTCGCCGCTCGCCCACGTGGCCTGCTGGCGCGTCTTGATCGCGGCGAGATCGGGGCCGGGGGCGGATTGGGGCGCAGCCTGCGAGGCGTTCGGCGCGTGTGCCTGGGTGAGGGTGCACATCTCGATGGGGGCGTTCATGTTCGGTCTCCGTTGGGGTTGGGGCGGGCCGCTGCGGGCCCTTGCCGGGGAGGCGGGTGACACCTTCCGACGCCCTCATTCTTTCGCTCGAGCGGATTCGATGCTTGACTGAGAGTCGGGCGAACTTGCTCGCGCGTCCGCCATTGACGGCGGCGCGCCCCGCCCGCGCGGGAGTGTCATTGGGAGCCGAGGGCGATGAGCCGCGACACGCTGTCCGATCTGCTGGGCGCCGTGCGTCTGCGCGGCGCGGTGTTCTACTACGTGAGCTGCTGGCACGACTGGGCGGCCGAGGCGCCGCCTGCGCGCGAGATCGCCGACGCGGTGATGCCCGGTGCCGAGCATGTGATGGAGTTCCACATGGTGGCCCGCGGCTGCGGCTGGGCCGCGGTGAGCGGGCTGCCGCCGGTGCGGCTGGAAACCGGGGACATCATCGTCGTGCCGCATGGCGACGGCCATGTCCTGTCCAGCGCACCGCACGTGAAGCCGGTGCGCATCGAGGCCGACTGGGTGTTCGCCACCCGCCAGGAGCCCAAGCCCCTGCCCATCGCCTTTCACCATGGCGACAGCGCCGTCGGTGCGCCGACCCCGGCGAGCGACGCCGACACCGTGCTGGTGTGCGGCTTCCTCGGCTGCGACCTGCGGCCGTTCAACCCGCTGG
>JAHCJH010000247.1 GCA_026126345.1 Phycisphaeraceae bacterium
GGCCTACGGCGGCAACGGTGGCAACGGCGGCAACGGCGGCAACGGCGGCACGCCCGGGGCGGGCGGCACGTACGGCGACGGCGGGTACGCCACGGGCGGCTCGGCGGGTCAGCGCGGCATCGGCGGGTGGAACGAGTACGGGACGATGCGGAACTTCAGCGGCGAGTTCGGCTTCCCGGGCCTGGCCGTCCACGGAACCCGCGGCACCGACGGGTCGGCCGGGACCGCGTGCGTGACGCCGTGATCGACGGGGACCTGCAGTTCAGCGGCTCGGGCCGCCCATCTTCTTGAGTCGCATCGACAGTTCGTCGGCGTTGGGGCTGGCTTCCATAGCGACGCGGACGTGGACCATCTCGCGCTCGACAAGGCTGACGAGCGAGCCGTTGAAGTCGATCATGCCCTGCTGGCGGGCCTCGACGCTCTTGAGGTACTCGCGCAATTCGCCCTCGCGGGCCTCGAGGATGTGCTTGTACACGACCGGGTTGTTGATGAGCACCTCGATCGCCGGGATGCGGTGGATGTTCTCGTGGAGCGTCGGCAGCAGCTTCTGATAGACGAACGCGCGCATCTGGTACGCGAGCATCTTGCGGACGCCCTCGACTTCCTCGGCCTCGAACAGGCCGTAGATGCGGGTGAACGTCTGCGTGGCGCTGGAGGCGTGGATGGTGCCGTAGACCAGGTGGCCGGTCTCGGCGGCGTTGAGCGCGGCCTCGAACGTCTCCTTGTCGCGCATCTCGCCGACGAGCACGACGTCGGGGTTCTCGCGGACCAGCGCACGCAGGGCGATCTTGAAGTCCAGCACGTCGATGCCGATCTCGCGCTGGTTGACCGTCGCCTTCTTGTCGGGGATGAGGTACTCGATCGGGTCCTCGATCGTGACGATGTGCACGGGCTTGCGCTCGTTGACGTAGTCGAGCATCGCGGCGATGGTGGTGGTCTTGCCCGAGCCGGTGACGCCCGAGAGCAGCACGATGCCCTGGGGCTGCATGGCGATCTGGGCCATGATGCCCGGCAGGTAGAGCTCCTCGAAGCGGCGGATGTTCGACGAGATGAGCCGGCAGGCGCAGGCCAACTTGCCCCTGGCCTGGAACAGGTTCACGCGGAAACGGGTCTTGTCGTCGTAGTCGTACGCGAAGTCGGCCGAGCCGTACTTGTGCAGGTCGGCGAAGAGCTCCTCGTTGAGGATGTGCTTGGCGATCTGCACGAACTCTTCCTGCGTGACCGGGGCGGTGTCGAGGCTCTTGAGCGCGCCGCGGACGCGCAGCTGCGGGGGCCGGCCGGCCTTCATGATGAGGTCCGACGCGTTGAGCTTGATGCAGGCCTTGAGGAAGTCGCCGAACCGCGTAGCGTGGGGGTCGTGGTCCTTGTCCGGGTCGAGCGTCACGTGCCCCTGGCCGGCGGACGCCTCGGCGTGCGGCGAGCGCTTGAGCGTGGCGTTCTCATCGTGCACGGGGTCGAAAGCATGGCTCATGGTCGGGCCTCGGGGGTCGTCTGTGGCCGCGCGCCGCTCGGCGCTGGGCTGGGATGCTAGCCGCCGTCCCGACCGACCCGGTCGCGCCGGCCGCCCCTCCGCCCGTCACCCCGACCGTGAACAAGAACCCGCAGCCGGCAGGTCGCCGGGGTTCGCCGCGCCGCAACGCCGCACTCGGTGCGTTCCGGCGGGGCGTGCTCTCTCCCTTCAGCGGGGCCAAGCGGTGTGG
>JAHCJH010000248.1 GCA_026126345.1 Phycisphaeraceae bacterium
ATCCTGATCTCGATCGACGGCGAACCGCGCCTGCGTGCCGTGGGCAACTCCGGCCTCGAGCGCGTCGTCAACACGCCCTTTCCGGTCGTGTACGACCGGGCCTCCGGGCGTTACTACTTCTACGGCAGCAGCACCTGGTTCGTGACCAGCGACCTGACGAAGGGCCGCTGGTCGCGGGAAGCCCGCCCGCCGGCGAAGGTCGTCGCGCTGTTCTCCGGGGACGACGGCGAGGCGGCGGACAACGGCCGCGACGACGGCCGCAATGCGCCCCCGCTTTCGCCCGAACAGCTGCGGCGCGCCCGCATCTTCGTCGCGACCGAACCCACCGAGCTCATCTCGACCGACGGACGGCCCGAGATGCAGCCGCTCGTCGGCAGCGAGCTGCTGACGGTCGCCAACACCGACAGCGACCTGTTCTTCGATGTGCCCGGCCAGGCCTGGTACATCGTGGTTTCGGGGCGCTGGTATCGGGCGCGCGCGCTCACCGGCGACTGGACATTCGTCGAGTCGGATCGCCTGCCGGCCAGTTTCGCCCGGATCCCGCCGTCATCGCCCAGGGCTGGCGCCCTTGCCTACGTGCCCGGCACCGCAGCCGCGCGGGACGCGGTGATGGACACGACGATCCCCCAGGTTGCCGCGGTCGATCGCCGGAACGCGCACTTCAGTGCGACCTACGACGGCCCGGCACGCTTCGAGCCGATCCCGCGAACCGAGCTGCGCTACGCCGTGAACACCGCTTCACAGGTCTTCCTCGCCGATGGCCGCTACTATGCCGTCGAGCAGGGCGTGTGGTTCATTTCGGACTCGCCGTACGGCCCATGGGAAGTGTCCGAGACGCGCCCCGTCGGGCTCGACGACATTCCCGCGAGCAGCCCTGCGTACAACACCCGTTATGTCTACATCTATGACGTGCGGCCCGACGTCATCTACATGGGCTATACGCCGGGCTACCTCTGGTCCTTCCCCTATGGCGGCGCCGTCGTGTACGGCACCGGCTACCGCTACCGCCCATGGTACGGGTCTGCCGCCTACTACCCGCGGCCGTGGACCTGGGGATTCAGCATCCACTACTCGCCCTGGTTCGGATGGAACTACGGCATGAGCTGGAACGCCGGGTGGATCGGCCTGTCCTGGGCATGGGGCGACGGCTGGGGCCAGTGGCGCCCCGGCTACCGCAGCGGTTACCACCGCGGCTACCGCAACGGATACTGGGACGGGGTGCACAGCGGTGGCTGGTTTGGACCCGGCGGCTACCGGCCACCCGTCCACTCACCGCGCCCGCCGCACTACCGGCCCGACGCCCGGCCGGTCAAGGGCATCGGCAGCTACGCCTATGCGCCACGCCCGCGGGAACCGGGCAATATCTACACGCGACCCGGCAATGCAGGCGTCACTCCGTCGCGGCCCACGCCCCGCTACTGGGACGACCGCACGGGCAACGGAATGCTGCGCCCATCGACGCCCGATCGAACTGTGCCGCGCACGGACTCGCGCGAGCGCTGGCGAACCGCGCCACCGTCGCTCGGCCAGCGGCCCGTCGAGCGGCCTGCCGATCGACCGGAGTACCGACCGCAGTACCGGCCGGCCTATCGGCCGGGCAATCGGCCAGTGCAGCCGGGCCGGCCGGCGGAACCGGCCCGGCCGCTGCAACCGCGCGAGCCGCAGCTTGCGCCGCGCCACGAGCCCG
>JAHCJH010000249.1 GCA_026126345.1 Phycisphaeraceae bacterium
CCCGAGGCGTCGGACGCGGGGCTGCGCGTCCTCGAGGAGGGCGGCAACGCCGCCGACGCGATGGTCACGGCCTCGTTCGTCATGGCCGTCGTGCGGCCCCAGTCGACCGGGATCGGCGGCGGCGGGTTCGCCCTCTACCACGACGCCCGCTCGCGCACGCAGACGGCCCTGGACGGCCGCGAGCGCGCGCCCGCCGGCGCGACCGAGACCATGTACCTCGACTCGCGCGGCAACCCGACCCGCGACAGCCTCGACGGCCCGCGCGCGGCCGGCGTCCCCGGCCTCGTCGCCATGCTCTGGGAGCTGCACCAGCGGCACGGCCGCGGCGCCCTGACCTGGGCGCGGCTGGTGCAGCCGGCGATCGACCTGGCCGAGGAGGGCTTCCCCGTGCCGCCGTCGCTGGCGCGGGCGATCGCCAACCGGCGCGAGGTCCTGCAGCGCCACCCGGCCTCGCGCGACCTCTTCATGCCCAAGGGCCGCTCCCTCCAGGCGGGCGACATCTTCCGCCAGCCGGGGCTCGGCCGGACGCTCCGCGCGATCGCCCGCGAGGGCCGGGCCGGCTTCTACGCGGGCCCGGTCGCGGCGGAGCTGTCGTTCAAGACGCGGGCGGCCGGCGGGGTCCTCACCCAGGAGGACCTGGCCGCCTACGCCGTGGCCGAGCGCCAGCCGCTGCGCACGACCTACCGCCGGCGCGAGGTCGTGACCATGCCGCCGCCGTCGTCGGGCGGGGTGGCGCTGATCCAGATGCTCAACGTGCTGAGCACGTGGGAGGAGGGGCTGGGCCAGCTGCGCTTCCACTCGCCCGACCACCTGCACGTGCTCGCCGAGACGATGAAGCGCGCCTTCGCCGACCGCGCCGAGCACCTCGGCGACCCCGACTCCGTCACGGTGCCCGTGGGGCGGCTCACGGGGGTGCCCTACGCGCTCGAGCTGCGGCGCGGGATCGCCATGGACCGGGCCATGCCGTCGCGCGAGCTGCGCGCGGGGTTGCCGGCCGGGCCGCTCGAGCGCGAGCACACGACGCACATCTCGGTGATCGACGCCCACGGCAACGCGGCCTCGTCGACGCAGACGGTCAACACCGACCTGGGCTCCGGGTTCGTCGCCGGCGACACGGGCGTGCTGCTCAACAACGAGATGGACGATTTCGCGGCTAAACCGGAGACGCCGAACGCCTACGGCTTGATCGGTGGCGATGCCAATGCAATCGGACCGGGCAAGCGACCGCTCAGTTCGATGACACCGACACTCGTGTTCGAAAATGGACAGCCGATGCTCGTCACCGGTAGCCCCGGTGGCAGCCACATCATCACCACCGTACTGCAAATTGTGTTGAACGTCGTCGATTATCGCATGAATATTGCCGAAGCCACCCTGGCGCCACGCTTCCATCACCAGTGGCTGCCGGACGAATTGCGGCTCGAAAAAGGATTCAGCCCGGATACCGTGCGGTTGCTACGCGAACGGGGACAAAACGTCGTGATCAAGGAGATTATGGGCGATGCTCAGAGTATCGTTCGCCTGGCGGATGGGCTGTATGGATTTTCCGACACCCGCCGGCCCGGCGGATTGGCAATGGGTTACTGAGTGATTTGACCGCCATTTTTTTATCCCGGATCGTGGGTCAGCGGATCGTGCTGCTAACCCGCAGTGGTATTTGGTTGGA
>JAHCJH010000025.1 GCA_026126345.1 Phycisphaeraceae bacterium
CATCAGGACGGCAAAGCCGAGGATCAACGCCAATTTGTGTTCACGGGTCACCGCTGTTCGTCCTTGCTGCGGGTGTGGGCGTGAAGGCGAGCGCCCGGCTCGAGCGAGAGTCCTTCCTCGCGAGGCGATGATATCGGCGGGATTCGGGCCGGAAGGCTAGTAATCGGGCCGGGCGGCGATGCCGACCTGCAGCACCCGCAGCCGGGCGGACCTGGCCCGTGGATTGGCATCGACTTCGTCGGGCTCGGCCTCGATGGGGCGGCGGGTGAGAACGGTGGCGACACCCTGTGCCTGGGCGGCCTCGAACCCGCGTTTGACGATGCGGTCTTCCAGGGAATGGAACGAAATCACCGCCACGCGGGCCTCGGGGAGCAGCCAGCGGGGCCCGGGCCCGAGGCCCAGGGCGGCGGCGGCCCCGGCGCGGACCTGGTCCACGAATGCCTCGAGGTTGCCCAGCTCGTCGTTGACGGCGATCCGCAGGGCCTGAAACGTGCGGGTGGCCGGATCGATAGCGCCGGAGTGCCCCCCCGCCCCCCCCACCCCCCTCACCGCCGACCGAACGATGGCGGCGAGGTCGTCGGTGGTCTGGATGGGCTGTTCGGCGCGGCGTTCGACGATGCGACGGGCGACGCGCCGGGCGTGGCGTTCTTCGCCGTAGCGGTCGATGAGGTCGGCGAGGTCGGCCTCGCTGAGGGAGGCGACGAGGGTGGCGGCGGAGGTGGGTGAGGCGGGGTTGAGCCGCATGTCGAGCGGGCCGGGGCGGGAGAAGGACAGGCCGCGGGAGGCGTCCTCGACCTGGTTGGACGCAAAGCCGACGTCGGCGAGGACGGCATGGGCGGCGATGCCGCGGCGGGCGAGCTCGGCGGGGAGGGCGGCGAAGTTGCCGTGGAAGGGCGTGACGGGGACGCCGAGCGTTTCAACGGCGCGGGTGGCGGCGGCGAGGTTGGCGGGGTCGAGATCGTTGAGGATGATGTGGCCGGCGGGGCCGACGGCGCGGGCGGCGTCGGCGGCGTGACCACCGAGGCCGGCGGTGGCGTCGGCGTAGGTGTGGCCCTGGCCAAGGCGGAGCAGGTCGGAGACCTGGCGGCGGAGTACGGGGATGTGAGCCGGGCGGGACACGGCACGAGCGTACGGGGGGCGTGTAGGCTGCGGCGGCGGGATGGCGGGTGCTGGAGGCAGCGATGACACGAGCGGTGGTGCTTGGCGGCGGGATGGTGGGATCGGTGATGGCGGTGGACCTGGCGCAGGAGCGCGGGGTTCGGGTGACGGTGGCCGACGCGCGCCCGGCGGCGCTGGCGGGGGTGCGAGAGCGTGCGCGCCGGGCGGGCGTGCGGGTGGAGACGGTGGAGGCGGACCTGGCCAGCGCGGCGCGGGTGCGGGCGCTCGCGCTGGGGGCGGACGTGGTGCTGGGGGCGATGGCCAGCGGCATTGCGTTCAACGCGCTCAAGACGGTGATCGAGGCGGGACGGCCGTACGCGGACATCTCGTTCATGGCGGAGGACGCCTGGGACCTGGACGGGCTTGCCAGACGCAAGGGCGTGTGCGCGGCGGTGGACATCGGCGTGGCGCCGGGGATGAGCCACGTGTGCGCCGCGCAGGGGGCGCGAAGGCTGACGCGGTGCGAGTCGATCGAGATCTACGTGGGCGGGCTGCCCCGGGAGCGGCGCTGGCCGTTCGAGTACAAGGCGGCGTTCAGCCCGGCGGACGTGATCGAGGAGTACACGCGGCCGACGCGGCTGGTGGAGAAGGGCCGGGTGGTGGTGCGGCCGGCGCTGAGCGAGCCGGAGCTGATGGACTTCGAGGGCGTGGGGACGCTGGAGGCGTTCAACACCGACGGGCTGCGGAGCCTGGTGGTGAACCGGCTGGCACCGGACATGAAGGAGAAGACGCTGCGCTACCCGGGGCACATCGGGTTGATGCGGGCGCTGCGTGAGACGGGGTTCTTCGGGACCGAGCCTGTGGAGGCGGGCGGGGTGCGGGTGTCGCCACGGGCGATGACGGCGGCGCTGATGTTCCCCAAGTGGTCGTACGGGCCTGGGGAGGAGGACCTGACGGTGATGCGGGTGGTGTGCGCGGGCAGGCTGGGCTCCCGGCGCGCGCGGCTGGCGTGGGACCTGCTGGATTTCTACGACCGGGCGAGCGGGGCGACGAGCATGTCGCGGACGACGGCGTTTCCGTGCGCGATCGTGGCGCGGCTGCTGGCGTCGGGTCGGCTGACGCGCGCGGGGGTGCTGACGCCGGACCGGCTGCCGGAGTGCCGCGGCGTGTATGAGGCGCTGATGAAGGGGCACGCCGAGCGGGGCGTGCGGTACCGGCACCGGCGGGAGGTGGTCACTGCGAGGCGGCGATCGTGAGCCAGCGCAGGCGTTCCTGGAGGTCGGTGAGGTCGGAGCGGATGTAGACGCGGTTGTGGCCGAGCCAGTCGCAGAAGGTGTAGGGCATGGCGGCCATGAACTGGCCGATGGCGGGGTCGGCGCCGCGTTCGTTGTCCTCGATGAGCAGGACCTTGGGGCGGTGCTTGAGCAGGTCGAAGCCGTCGAGCAGGTCGAGTTCGCCGCCTTCGACGTCGATGGAGGCGAAGTCGATGTCGCCGGTGTGATCGGCGAGCAGGGCGTTCATGGTGGTCTGGGGGACGGTGACCTTCTCGGTGCGGAAGCGCGGGCCGATCTTGGAAAGGTGCTCGCGGGTGGTGGCGTTGAACGAGAGCATGCCGCCGTAGGGATCGTCGACGAGGGTGAACTGCGCGGTGGATGGGGCGTTGCGGCGGCCGAGGGCGGCGTGGACGACGCGGCTGGCTGTGCGCCGCTGGGCGCAGAGCTGGTACTTGGAGGGGATGGCCTCGACGAGCAGGCCGGTCCAGCCGACGCACTCGAAGACGTAGGAGAGCGAGTAGTTGTAACCGTCGAAGGCGCCGACTTCGATGAAGAACCCGTCGGTCCTGCGGTTGAAGAGCTCCCAGAGCCAGACGTCTTCGTTGAACTGGGCGCGGAACTCGATGGGCATGCGGGGCTTGCGGCCCTGCGCGGCCAGGATGTTGACGGCCTCGAGCGCGGAGATGCGCTGCTCGCTGCGGCGGACGGCGGCGCTGAGGAGCTTGTTCTCCTCGAGCAGCCGCTGCACCACGTCGTTGATGGGGATCTGGGGGGGGCGCTGCTGAGCCATGGAGCCTGCCTGGAACGGTGGATTCGGGGAGTTCGTCTACTGTAGCGGCGAGCGGGCGCGACTCCCGGCGGCGTGGCCGGGGACCGCGGCCGGCGGGGCGGGACACGGAGCGGACCATGGCGACGGATCGAACGGACGGTCGGACGCGCGGCGAGGCCGGTGCACGCCGGGGACGGTTGGCGCTGCTGGCGGCGGCGGTGGCGGGCGGCGCGCTGGTGCTGGGGGCCCGGTCGGCGTCGGTGGCCGAGCCGCCGGCGCCGGAGCCCGTCCGGGTTGCGGTGTGCGACGTGGTGCGGGCGTCGTCGCTGGTCATGGAGACCGAGGCGTACACCAGGCCGCTGACGGAGCGGCGGTCGGCGCTGGCGGCGCAGCTCGAGAACGGGCGGAAGGAAGTCGACGCGCTGGCGGGGCAGTTGCAGGCGCTGGGGCCGAACGATCGCGGGCCCGAGGCGCAGGCGCTGGCGCAGCGGTTTCAGCAGAAGCGCGAAGCGTTCGCGCAGGCGACGCAGACGGCCGAGCGGGAGTTCGAGCAGTTTCGGGCCGCGAAGAACTACGAGGCGTACCGCAGGGCGGTGGCGGCGGCGGACGCGGTGGCGGCGCGCCGGGGCTACACCATCGTGATCGCGTCGCGGGCGATGGACGAAGCGGCGGTGCCGGTGAGCGGGCAGGCGTTTCTCCAGGGCGTGCTTGCACGGCCGGTGATCCGCTGGCCGAAGGGCGACGACATCACGGCGGACGTGTTCGCGGAGCTCAAGGTGTCGCCGCCGGCGCCGACCGATGCGCCGCCAGCGCCCGCAGCAGGCACGCCGCCAGCGAAGCCTTGACGGCGGGCATGGGCGGGCAGCGTTCGCCGAGCAGTCGCCGCAGGCTGGTCACCGGCCGACCGGCCAGGCCGCAGGGAACGATCACCCCGAAGTGCGCCAGGTCGGTGGTGACGTTGATGGCCAGGCCGTGGAGCGAGACCCAGCGACGGATACGCACGCCCATGGCGCAGACCTTGGCGGGGGTGCCGTCGGGCGGTGGATCGGGCGTCCAGACGCCGGTGGCGCCGGGGTCGCGCCGGGCGGCGACGCCGAAGCCGGCGCAGCAGTCGATGACCGCGGATTCGAGCAGGCGCATGTAGTCGTGGATGCGCAGGCCGTACCGGTTCAGATCGAGGATCGGGTAGACGACGAGCTGGCCGGGGCCGTGATAGGTGACATCGCCGCCCCGGTCCGTGTGCTCCAGGGCGATGCCGAGTTCGGCCAGTCGGTGCTCGGGCAGCAGCAGGTTGGCCGCGGCGCCGGGCCTGCGGCTGAGGGTGACGACCGGGGGGTGCTCGACCAGCAGGATGACGCCCGGACGGGGCGAGCCGGCTGCACGCGCTGCGATGAGGGCGTCGGCCTCGGCGATCTGGCGCTGATACGCCGGGCCGTAGGGCAACAGGCCCAAGTCGACCACCGGCGGGGCGGGCTCGGGCCCGGAAAGTGCGGCGCGTTGCGGCTGGTCGGGCTGGTGCATTGGAAACTGGCCCGTGGGCGGTACGATATGCCCATGCCTCGGATTCACCCCAGCGCTGTCGTCGAGCCGACCGTCGAGCTTGCGGACGATGTGCAGGTCGGGCCGGCGTGCGTGCTGACCGGCGCGGTGAAACTGGGCCCGGGGGTGAGGCTGATCGGGCACGCGACGATCTGCGGAGAGTTCGGTCCGGTGGAGATCGGCGCCGGGACGACGATCTACCCGGGGGCGTGCGTGGGGTTCGGGGGTCAGGACGCGAAGTTCAAGCCGGGCATGGCGTCGGCGGGCGTGCGGATCGGCGCGGGGGTGACGCTGCGGGAGCACGCGACGGTGCATGCCGCGACGAAGCCGGACCGGCCGACGACGGTGGGCGACCGGGTGTACATGATGGTGGCGAGTCACGTGGGGCACGACGCGACGGTGGATCGCGACGTGACGATGGTCAACGCGGTGGCTCTGGGCGGGCACGCGCACGTGGCCGAGCGGGCGATCCTGGGCGGGTCGGTGGTGGTGCACCAGTTTGGACGGGTGGGGCGGATGGCGTTCATCAGCGGCGGGTCGGCGTTCTCGTGCGACGTGCCGCCGTACTGCGTTGGGGCGGGCCGGAACAGCCTGACGGGGATCAACCTGGTCGGGCTGCGTCGGGCGGGCGTGCCGCGCGAACAGATCACGACGGTGCGGCGGGCGTTCCGCGAGGTGTTCCGCAGGAATCTCACCAAGCCCGAGTCGCTGGCCCGGCTGGCCGAATTGGGGGCCGACTGTCCGCCGGTGCTGGAGATGCGGGACTTCGTCGCGTCGAGCCAGCGGACGATCGCCCCGTACCGCAATCTGGGGCGGGCGTCTCCGACCGCTGCGCCGAGCGAGGCGGCCGAGGTGTAGCCCGACTTGACGCAAGCCGGTCGGCTATATTGGCCGCATGCGCGTCAGGGATGATGCCGGGGCGGAGACGACGATGCAACTGTGCGTGCTGGCGAGCGGGTCGTCGGGCAATTGCTCGGTGATCAGGGTGGGCGACGAGGGGCAGGACCTGCTGCTCATCGACCTGGGGCTTTCGCCGCGCCGGACGTACCGACAGATCGAGGACCTTGGGCTGGACCCGGGCCGGGTGCGCGGGGCGCTGGTGACGCACTTCGACCACGATCATTTTCACGCCGGGTGGGCGGCGGGGTCGTCGCGCTCGTGGGGAGTGCACGTGCACCGTGCGCACCAGCGTGCGGCGGCCGATTCGGGCCTGGGGAAGCGGGATGTGCGCCTGTTCGAGGGCGTGTTCGAGCCTGTGGCGGGTGTGACGTCCAGCGCCGTGCTCAACGCGCACGACGAGAGCGGGACGGCGTCGTTCCGGCTGGAGTGTGCCGGCGGGAGCCTGGGCTTCGCGACGGATCTCGGGTCGGTGAGCGACGCCCTGGTGGAACGGCTGCGGCGGGTGGACGTGCTGGCGATCGAATCGAACTACTGCCCGAGGATGCAGGCCGCCAGCGATCGACCGCCGTTCCTGAAGCAGCGGATCATGGGCGGCTCGGGCCACCTGAGCAACGAGCAGGCGGCCGACGCGGTGCACCGGATCGAGCCCGCGGAGCACGTGGTGTTCCTGCACCTGTCGCGCCAGTGCAACCACCCGGAACTTGTCGGTCGGCTGCACGAGGGGGCGGACTACGCGTTCACGATCAGCACGCACGACGCACCGACGCGCTGGGTTCGGGTGGGGCGGCCTGCGGTGGCGGTGCGAGCCGGGAGCGCGGCAACGGCCGCGGCGGGCGGATGATCGGCGTGCGTCCACTGTGGCTGGTGATCCCGGCGTTCAACGCCGCGGGCACGGTGGCGCGAGCCGTGGGCGGCCGTGTGCACCTGCCGGGGGTCGGACGTGTCGTCGTGGTGGACGACGGATCGACGGACGGAACGGCCGAAACGGCCCGGGCGGCGGGTGCGGACGTGATCGCGCAGGCGAATGCCGGGCCGTCGGCGGCGCGGAACGCGGCGCTGGACGCGGCGGCGGCGGCGGGGGCGGACGTGCTGCTGCTGGACGCGGATGATGAGCTGCTGCCGGCGTGCGTGGAGCGGCTTTCGGCGGCGATGGGTCGGCGTCCGGGGGCACGGGTGGCGATCGCGGCGTTTCGGAGGGTGCTGCCGGGCGGACGGGAGGACGACCGGCTCGAGCCGGTGTGGAGCGTTCTGGAGCGGATGGGCGGATCGCCGTCGGCGGCGCTGCTGCCGGATTGCCCGCTGAGCGCGTCGGGCCTGTACCTGCCGCACGAGACGTTGGAGTCGGGCGCGCGGTTCGACACGTCGCTGCGCACCCACGAGGACCGCGACTTCGTGTACCGGGCGGCGCGGGACGGCCCGCTGGCGTGCACCGATGCGCCGGCGATTCTGAAGCACGAGGGGCACGGCCAGATGACCGGCGACCCGGGGTTGGCCGGGGTGTTCCTGAGCGACTGCCTTGCGTTCCTGGAGCGACACCGCGAGGCGATCCCGCCGGGGAACGATTCGCGCCTGGGCGCCGCGTTGCGACACTACCTCAAGCGGTACGCCAAGGCGTCGCTGCGGTTGCGCCGGCCGATCGACCGGGCGCTGTGGAAGCGAGCCGTGGAGCGGCTGAGGTCCTTGAACGAGCGGCCCGGGTGGCGGACGAGGCGGTACCAACTGCTGGCCTCGGCGGCGACGGTGCTGCGCGTGTTCTAGGGGCGGCGGGGCCGTCAAGGGTCGGGCGGGCGCGGCGGCCGTACACTTGGGCCCGCCCCGGAGACGCCATGGCTCAGCCCACGAAGAAGACGCGCACCTCAACCGCACGCAAGTCCGCCGGCGCTCGCAGCGCCAAGGGCTCCAGGATCGCCAAGTCGGGTGCACAGGCGTCGGCGACGACGCCGGCGGTGAACCGGGGCGAGGCGCTGGCGCGGGCCGCGGCGCGGGCCCTGCTCGAAGACAAGTGCACCGACGTGGTGGTGATCGACGTTCGCGGATCGAGCCAGGTGGCCGACTACATCGTGGTGGCCTCGGGCACGAGCGACCGTCAGATGCGCACGGCCGCCGAGGGGGTGAAGAAGGCCGCTTCGGCGCTGGGCGACCAGGTGGTTCGGAGCAATCTGGACGAGCGGACGACGTGGGTGGTGCTGGACCTGGTGGACGTGATGGTGCACATCTTCGAGCCCAACACGCGGGCGTTCTACGACCTGGAAATGCTCTGGGGCGATGCGCCGCGCCTGGACCTGTCGGGCGGCGAGCCGGCGGGACGGGCACGGGCCCGGGCCGGCGGCGGCGCGGCGTAGGGGCGGACGGCTACCCTGCTGGCCCATGCTCAGGCAGGTGCTGCACAGCAAGATTCACATGGCCCGGGTGACCGAGGCGCGCCCCGATTACATCGGGTCGATCACGATCGACGCGGACCTGCTGGAGGCCTGCGGCATGCGCGTGAACGATGCGGTGAGCGTGGCCAATTGCCGCAACGGCGAACGGTTCGAGACCTACATCTTCCGGGGCAAGCCGGGGTCGGGGGCGATCGAGGTGAACGGGGCGGCGGCGCACCTGGTGCGGCCGGGTGACAAGCTCATCATCATGCACTACGCGTGGATGAGCGACGAGGAGTATCGCCAGAACCGCCCCAGGGTGCTGATCATGGGCGACGGCAACCGCGTCGCCGAGGTCATGCGCTATGAGCCGTCGTAAGCACGAGTCGCGCGCTCGTCGGGTGAGAGCTTCGGGCCCGAAGAAGGGCGGGCGGGGCGCTGTGGTGCGTGTTCGGACGCGCGGCACGCCCGGTGCGGCGTACGACGTGCGGATCGGGTCGGGAGTGCTGGCGCGGCGGGTCGGCGGGCTCATTGGGCCGGGCGGTGCGGCGTTGCTGGTGATCGACTCCGGCCTGCCGGCGGGGTTCATCGGCCCGGTGGTGCGGGCGTGCGACGGCGCGAAGGTGCGCTGGGGCGCGTGCGTGATCGACGCGCGCGAGGCGGACAAATCGCTGGGGACGGTGGAGCGCGTGTGCGTCGAGGCGGCGTCGATGCGTCTGGAGCGGGGCGGGTGCATCGTGGCGCTGGGTGGCGGCGTCGTGGGCGACGTGGCGGGGCTGGCGGGCGCGGTGTACCGGCGCGGGGTGCGGGTGATCCAGTGCCCGACGAGCCTGCTGGCGATGGTGGACGCTTCGGTGGGCGGCAAGACGGCGGCGAACCTGACGGTGAGCGGGCAGGATGGGCGTCCGCGCCTGCTGAAGAACATGGTCGGGGCGTTCCATCAGCCGGCGGCGGTGGTGTGCGATGTGGCCGCGCTGGCGTCGCTGCCCGATCGTGAGCTGCGCTGCGGCCTGGCCGAGTGCGTGAAGCACGCGCTGATGGGGCCGTTGCTGGGCGATCGATCGATGCGGGCGTGGCTGGAGTCCAGGATTGAGCGGGTGCTGGCACGCGATCCGGCGACGCTGGTGGACCTGGTGAAGCGGAACGTTGCGGCCAAGGCTCGCGTGGTGCGGGCCGATGAGCGCGAGACTTCGCGGAGGGGCGCGGGGCGGGCGGCGCTGAACCTGGGGCACACGTTCGGGCACGCCCTGGAAGGACTGGCGGGTTTGTCGTGGCGGAACGCCGCGGGCGGCATGGAGGTTGGCCCCCTGAAGCACGGCGAGGCGGTGGGGCTGGGGCTGCTGGCGGCGGTGCGGACGAGCGAACGCCTTCGTCTGTTGCCGGCGGGGGCCGATGGGCCGCTGGCGGACCTGCTGGGACGGATCGGGCTGCCGACGAGTGTGGAGGGCCTGCCGGCGGGCGAGGTGGTGGCCGAGCGGATGCGCGACGACAAGAAGGTCGCCGGCGGGGCGCTGCGGCTGGTGCTGCCGGTGCGGGGCGGGCGGGTGCGGGTGGTCGAGCGTCCCGCGGCGGCGGCGGTGCGGGCGGCGATCGAGTCGCTGCGCGGCTAGGACGGTGGAATCGCCCAACTTCAAGCGCAAAGAACGCGCCGGCCGATAGTCACGTTCCGGACGGAGTCCGGCCGCGAGGCGATCGCCGACGCAGCCACCACGGCCCCGTCCGCCGGGAGCCAGGCGTGCGCACGATCGCGATCATCAATCAGAAGGGCGGCTGCGGCAAGACGACGACGGCGATCAACCTCGCGGGGGTGTTCGCGCGGGCCGACCTGCGGACGCTGCTGGTGGACCTGGACCCGCAGTCGCATTGCGCGGCGGGTTTGGCAATCCCCGAGCAGCGGATCGACGTGCAGATCGGCGACGCGATGCTGGCCGGGCCGGAGAAGGCGATCGACTGGACACGCCTGCTGTGGCGCGTGGGGCGGAACCTTGACCTGGCGCCGAGCACGGTCCGGCTGGCGGGGATCGAAGCGCCGCGCGGCGGGCTGACGACGGCCGAGCGCGCGGAGCGGCGACTGGGCGACGTGCTTGTGCGGCTGGCGGATCAGTACGACGTTTGCCTGGTCGACTGCGCGCCGTCCATTGGCCTGCTGACGTTCAACGCGCTGCTGGCGGCGACGGAGGTGCTGATCCCCGTGGAGACGGCGTTCTTCGCGCTGCAGGGCTCGACCAAGCAGGTGAACACCATCAAGTCGATCGGGCGGAAACTGGGGGCGGCGCCGCCGTTCCGGCTGCTGCCGACCATGCACGATCCGTCGAGCACGCTGGCGGGCGACGTGCTGGAAGAGCTGCGCCGGCGGTTCGGAGACAAGGTGTCGCCGGTGGTGATTCGACTGGACACGCGCCTGCGCGAAGCCGCGAGCTTCGGTCAGCCGGTGATCGAGTACGCGCCGGAGTCCACCGGCGCTCAGGACTACCAGGCGCTGGGCCGCTGGCTGCTGGACAACGCGCCGGCCGGCGGGCCTGCGCTGGAAGAGGCGGCGCCCGAACCCGCCGGGCCGGTGAGCGTGGTGCCCGGGGCGGGCGATGGGTTGCTTTCTCCCCGGACCGGCGAGCCGATCGCCCCGGAGAACCCCGCGGCGTTGCCGCCCCCCACTCCGGCCGACGCTGCGGCGTCGGCGCGCAGCCGCGCCGACGAGGTGCAGCACCTGGCTTCGCGCCTGGCGGGGCGGTCCGGTGCGGCGGTGACGTTGGTGGAGGCCGACCACGGGGCGGCGCAGACGGCGACGCTGCAGAAGGCGCTGTCGGGTGTGCTGGGCGTGCGGACGACGAGCCAGGGCGTGCTGTTCGTGCAGCCGGCGGCGATCGGAACGACCATCGCGGTCGCGGGCGATTTCAACGGCTGGTCGGCCGACACGCATCCGATGCGGCTGAACCCGTCGCTGGGGGTGTTCGAGCGGACGATCCCGCTTCCGCCCGGGCGGCACCAGTACCGGATCGTGGTGGACGGGCGCTGGATCCCCGATCCGTACAACCCGATCGAGGCGATCAACCCGTTCGGCGGGGCCAACAGCGTGGTGGTGGTGCCCGAGGCCGATCAGCTCCGTCCGTGACCGAACGCTCAGGAATCCAACGTGCCGGCTGACCCATTCGACGCGCTGACCGATCTGTTCCTCGGCGAGGTTTCGCCCAACCACGCCCGCGCCCCGCGCGAGCCTTCGCCGCCGGCGCGTCCGGCGGCGGCCCGGAGCGCCCGCGAGCCGTCGAACGCCGGGACGGGTGTTGCGGCTCCGGTCGAGCGGCTGATCCTGGGCCACCTGCCGGTGATGGCGGGGGCCTGGCTGTCGCAGTACGCGCGGGCCACGGCCGACGTGCTGGGGCGTCCGGTCGCCCTGGCGCACCCTCAGGAGGGTCGGCGGCGGGTCGAGATCGTTGAGCCTTCGGGGGCGGCGCGGCGGCCGATCCCGCACGCGGGGACGTTCGATGAAGCGATCCGAGTCGCGCGGACCGTGTGCGGCGTGGTGCTGCTGGCGGGCGAGGAGGCGGGTCTTCGGCCCGACCGCTGCACGCTGCTGACCAGCGGGGACGAGGCGGGGATCGTCGCCAGCTACCAACTGCTGAAGTCGCTCGGACCGGCCATCGCGGGCGTTCCGGTGGGCGCGTGCATCGCGGGAATGACCGGCGAACCGGCCCAGCGGGCGTTCCGACGACTGGCCGAAGCGTCGGACAATTTCCTGGGGATGCCGCTGGAACAAAGACCGTCCCTGGCGCGGATCGAATCGTCCCGCGCGTCGGTTTGCCTGTACGACGCCCAGACGGCCGACGAACCGCCGGCGGCGATCTGGCCGGCTTCCGCGCCGGCGAGCGCGACCGAGGCCGCCACGCCTCCGGCGCCGACTCCCGCGCCCGCGCCGAGCGTGCCGCCACCGTTCCCCCTTCCGTACGACGAGCCGCGCCGCGCGGCACGGACGGAGCCGAACCCCGCGCCTCGGAATCCGGGAACCGCCGGCACGGGCGGGAGCGGCGTGATCGAACTGTGCTCGCTGATCGACGGGCTGACGCCGCTGCCGGCGCGGTGTCCATCGGCGCAGCGCGTCGAGTTCGCCAAGGGTCCCGACGGGCGACTGCACCTGTTGGCGCGACTGAGCGACGATCTGGCGGCGGTTGAATCACTGTTGGCCGCGCGGGCCTGGGCCCGGTTGAACGGCGCGCTGCTCGCGCTGGCGTCGCCGGGGCTCGACCCGGGCGAAGCGCCGGAGATGCACCTGTTCGTGAGCGATGCGCCGTCGGGGCGTCGGCTGGCCGAGACCGAACTGCGCGTCCATGCGATCGCGCCCGCGGCGGCGGCGGTGCGGTCGGGGTGGGCGGTCATGCCGTTGAACTGACGGGTGGTCGGACGGAGGCTTATGCCGATTCCTTGCGCTTGATGCGCAGGTCGGAGAGCTTGCGCTTGACGCCGATGTCGCCGGCGTCGATGACGAACTCGAGCCCCGGACCGGACTGGGCCCTGGCGGCCTCGGGCAGGTCGTACATGAGGTCGAGCATGATCTCTTCCATGACGCCGCGCAGGCCGCGAGCGCCGGTCTGCCGCTCCAGGGCCTTGCGTGCGATGGCCTTGAGGGCGTCGTTGGTGAAGGTGAGCTTGGAGTTTTCCAGGCCGAAGAGGTGCTGGTACTGGCGGACCAGGGCGTTGCGCGGCTCGGTGAGGATGTTGACCATCGCCTCGAGGGTCAGGGGCATGAGCGGGGCGATGACGGGCAGGCGGCCGACGAACTCGGGGATCATGCCGAACTCGATGAGGTCGTCGGGCTGCACCTGGCTGAGGAGCTGGTTGAGCTCTCGGGCCTCGTCGGCCTCGGAGTGGTGCTCGGTGAAGCCGATGCGGGCCTTGCCGACGCGCCGGCGGATGATGTCCTCGAGGCCCACGAAGGTGCCGCCGCAGATGAAGAGGATGTTGGAAGTGTCGAGCTGGATGTATTGCTGCTCGGGGTGCTTGCGGCCGCCCTGCGGGGGGACGTTGGCGACGGTGCCCTCGAGCATCTTGAGCAGGGCCTGCTGCACGCCCTCGCCGGAGACGTCGCGGGTGATGGAGACGTTGCTGGTGGTGCGGCCGATCTTGTCGATCTCGTCGATGTAGATGATGCCGCGCTGGGCCGACTCGATGTCGAAGTCGGCGGCCTGGAGGAGCTTGAGCAGGAGGTTCTCGACGTCTTCGCCGACGTACCCCGCCTCGGTGAGAGTGGTGGCGTCGCCGATGGCGAAGGGGACCTTGAGGATGCGGGCCAGCGAACGGGCCAGCAGCGTCTTGCCCGAGCCGGTGGGGCCCATGAGCAGGATGTTGCTCTTGTCGAGTTCGACGGCTTCGCGATCGGTGTGGGTGAGTCGCTTGTAGTGGTTGTGCACCGCGACGGCCAGGGCGCGCTTGGCCAGGTCCTGGCCGATCACGTACTGGTCGAGGAACTCCTTGATCTCGCGGGGCGAGGGGATCTCCGTGAACATCGGCGCCGCCGAGCCGACGCGCCGACGCTCCTGCTTGAAGATGTTCTGGCACAGGTCGGTGCAGTTGGCGCAGATATAGACGTCGGCCGGGCCCTCGACCATGGGGCCGACTTCGCGGCTGGTCTTGCCGCAGAACGAGCAGGTGGTCAGCCGCCGCCCGCGGAAGCCGCCGCCGCCGCCCGAGCCGCCTCCGCCGCCTGAGCCGCCGCCGCCTTGGCGTCCTTCACCTTCGGCGCCGGCGGGAACAGAGGAGTCGGAGCCGTCGGGTCGTGACTTGGCCATGGAGGTCTCTCGTCTGAACTCATCGACCGGCGCGGGCCGGCGTGGCATCGTGCGGGCGCTGGGCGCACACCCCCCGCCTTGAGCGGGCCGGACGGGCGCGGGTACTCCGGGAAGTCTATCGGCGGTCCGGGCGCGAATCTCGATGCGTGCCCCGGCGGGGAACGTCAGTGTGCGGTTAGGGGGCCGTGCCGGGGCCGGCGGGTCCCGGCGGCGCGGGCCGGCGGGCGGCGGCGGGACGCGCGGGGGCAGCGCCGGGGGCATCGGGCAGTCCCGAGGCGAGCGACTGCGCGGCGATCCTGGCGACGATGCGCTTGCGGGCCGCGTCGAACTCCTCGGTCGAGATCTTGCCCTGGTCGCGCAAGGCGCGGAGCTCGTCCATGACGCCGGCGTCGGTGCGTCGCGCCGAGGGCGCTTCCAGCAGCCGGCGACGAAGCACGAGGATGCCGAAGGTGGCCAGGAGCACGACGCCGATGAGCACGGCGATCCAGAGCAGGTACGGCCCCAGCGACGTTTCGGCGAGTTGGAGCGGGGCACCGGGCATGGGTGGGCGCGGGTCGCGTCAGTTGCTGCCGCTGGCGGCGATGGCCTCGCGGATGGGCATGACCAGGTTCGGCACGACGCGCTGCTGCAGCAGTTGCTCGCCGGCGCGGGCGAGCCGGTCGAAGTCGGCGAGCAGGTCGCCGACGTCCTTGACCGAGCCGTGCTTGCGCAGGGTGAGGAAGATGCTCAAGGGCTGGGGCTCGACGTCGCCGGAGCGGTCGGCTCGCCCGGGGGTGCGCGTCTTGATCTCGAAGTGCGCCTGCACGTCGGCCGACTCGCCGAGCCCGATGCCGAGCATGGGCTGGCAGTCGATCGGCACGCCGGATCGTGGATCGACCAGCGCCGCCAGGGGCGAACCGGCCAGCAGGGCGTCGAAGACGATGGCGTCGTGGTTGCCGCCGCACTGGAAGTCAAAGCCGTAGAGCAGCTCGAGGTAGTCGACGTCCAGCGGGCTGATCGAGAGGAAGTAGGGCGCGACCTCCAGCACCAGGCGGTGCAGGGCGTAGGCCTGCTGCGGGTCGGCGGGGTTGACCGACCCGGTGCGGATGTTGGTCCGGCGCATGGCCAGCCAGAGCTGCATGCCGTCGGCCGAAGGGTCGGACTCCAGGGCCAGCTCGCCGGAAAAGCGGCGGAAGCGGTCCATCGCGGGGAACTCGCGCCGGACGCGGTCGAACATCGCGAGGATGGTCTCGCGGCTGGTAGGCAGGTCCATCTTGAGATTCAGCCGCTGGTTGATGTAGAAATCGGAGCTGAGGGCCCCGAACGGTTCGGTCATGGGTGTCTCCCGGCGGCGCTGCGCCGCCGGCTGGCGGCCTCGGTCGCGCGGTCGAGCAAGTCTAGGATTGCGGCGCGTGGCCCGCCCCGGCGTGCGCGAGCGGCCGGGAGACACTGCCCAGAATCCCAGGAGCCGATCATGAACCGTTCCGCAGCCATCGTCCTGTCCGCCGCCGCCCTGCTGCTGGGAGCGTGCGAGACCACCAACACCAACCGCAAAGCCGACGGCGGGCCCACGCCGGCGCCCCGCGCTTCGGGCGAGATGTCCGGGCCGCGCGTCGCGTCGACCGGCGGCGCCAAGGCCGGCACGGTGAACGCGTTCTGCGCGATCATGCACGAGCACCCGGTGTCGGGCGGCCAGGCCAGCCCGCGCTGGGTGACCGAGTTCAAGGGACAGAAGATCGGCTTCTGCTGCGAGGACTGCGTGGACGCCTGGAAGACCATGAGCGACGAGGAACGTTCCAAGGCGCTGGCCGAGTCGATCGCCAAGAACGGCAAGCCTTGACGCCGTTCAGCGTGCGTTGAACATCCAGGACAGCACGTCGTCCACATTCGACAGGTTGGGCAGGGCACGGTGCGCGCCGGCGGCGGCGAGTGCCGCGGCGTCGAACGCGCCGGTGCTCACGGCCAGGCTGCGGCAGCCGTTGGCCAGCGCGCAGCGCACGTCGTGGGGCGTGTCGCCGATGACGATGGTGCGCTTGGCTTCGATGTCGCGTCCGTGCAGTTGGCGGTAGCGAGCCAGGCCGACGCGGGGCAGCTCGTCGCGGCTGGGGGGCGAGCCGGGGCCGTGGAAGCCCCCCACCGCGTCGTCGCCCCAGACGGCGATGCGGAACCAGTCCGGGTCGATGCCGCACGCGGCCAGCTTGGCCCTGCCGGTCTCGCCGTAGTTGCCGCTGAGCACGCCGAGCGTCGCGTCGGCGTCGGCGCGCAAGCGGGCGAGCAGGTCGAGCACGCCGGGCAGCACGGTGCGGCCCGTGGAAGGATCGGCCAGGCGCTCGTCGAGCCGGGCGGCGTAGCGTCGGCGGAACGCGGCGACGTTGTCGGCGGTGTGGGAGACTCCGGCGTGCGCGAACAGCCGGGCGACGACGATGGGGTCGATGGAGCCGGCGAAGTCGATGGGCTGGGCGCTGAAGCGGTCGCCGAAGAGTTCGCGCCCCGCGAGCTCCATGGCGGCACGCCCGGCGCCGCTGGTGGTGATCATGGTCTGATCGATGTCGAAGAGAATCAGCATGGGGTCAGCGTCGGATCGAGAAGGCCCCGGGTGCGGGCTCGGGGGCTTCGGGGTCGTCGGGGATCGGGGCGACGTCGACGGACTTGATGTTTCGGCGCATGACCTCGGCAAGGCGGTCCAGGAACGCGCGGACGTGCGATCCGTCGCCCTGAACCTCGAGCACGACCGAGCCGTCGGGCTCATTGCGGACCCAGCCGCTGACAAGGAAACCATCGGCGACGCCCCGGGCCGTGGCCCTGAAGCCGACGCCCTGAACCTTGCCCTGGTATCGCACGCGGAGCCGCACGGGGCAAGCCTAGCGGAGGGGCGGCGTCCGCCGCGGGGCGAGGCGGCCTAGCGTGAAGCCCGGCCGGAGCCGGGGGCGTCGCACCGGCGGCGCCGCAGCACGACCCCCAGCCGGAAGCGCGACGTGCCCAGCCCGACGGCCGGCCCCAACGACGACAAGCAGCGCGTCCTGGACGCGACGGACATCGTGCGGCTGGTGGGCGAGCACGTGTCGCTGAAGAAGAAGGGTCGCGAGTGGGTGGGGCTGTGCTGCTTCCACGACGACCACAACCCGTCGATGTACGTGGTTCCGTCGAAGCAGATTTTCCACTGCTTCGTGTGCGGGGCGGGCGGCGATGCGCTGCGATTCGTGATGGACTACCACAAGATGGGGTTCCGCGAGGCGCTGACGTACCTGGCGGAGCGCGCGGGCGTGGCGCTGACGCCCTGGAAGCCCGCGGCGCGCCCTTCGGGCCCGAGCGCGGAGGATGCGCCGGCGGTCTCGCGGGACACGATCCTGGCGGCCAACCGGGCGGCGCTGGAGTTCTTCCGGGTCATCCTGCGGCACCCCGAGCACGGCAAGGAGGCCCGCGCGTTCATCGAGCGGCGCGGGCTCACGCCGGCGGTGGTGGAGCAGTTCCAGATCGGGGCGGCCCCGGACCGGTGGGACGGGTTGCTCCAGACGGCCCAGCACAAGGGCATGGACCTGCGGCCGTTCGTGGCGGCGGGGCTGATCAAGTCCCGCGAGACCGGCGGGCATTACGATGCGCTGCGCCACCGGGCGATCTTTCCCATCACGGACACGCTGGGGCGCGTGATCGCGTTCGGCGGTCGGCGGCTGCGCGAAGAGGACGATCCGAAGTACCTCAACTCGCCGGAGACGGTGCTGTTCAACAAGTCGGCAACGCTGTACGCGCTGGGCCAGGCGTCGGCGGCGATCCGGTCCAGCGGGGTGGCGGTGGTGACCGAGGGGTACATGGACGCCATCGCCTGCCATCAGGCGGGCATCACCAACGTCGTCGCGACGCTGGGTACGGCGCTGACGGGCCAGTCGGCCCGCGTGCTGCAGCGGCTGTGCCGCGAGGTGGTGCTGCTGTTCGACGGCGACGACGCCGGGCAGCGGGCGGCGGACCGGGCGGTGGAGGTGTTCTTCTCGGCGGCGCTGGACGTGAAGATCGCAACGCTCAAGGGCGCGGGGGTCACCGATGCGAAGGACCCCGACGAGTTGCTCAAGTCGCCCAACGGCAAGCAACGGCTGGAGCGCGTGCTGGCGGAAGCGACCGACGCGCTGACCTACCGGTTCGACCGGCTGCGGCAGCGGACCGGTTCGATGGGATTCAGCGCGCGGGCGGCGGCGGTGGAAGAGGAGATCGCACGCCTGTCGGAACTCGGGTTGGGCAACCTGCCGCCGGTGCGGCAGGAGATGATCGTGCGGCGTGTCGCGTCGCTGGCGGGCGTGGAGACGGGGGTCGTGCGCGCCGCGATGCGCTCGGCGCCGACCCGCCGGGCGCGTGAAAGCGGCGTGGCGGTCGAGGGGGAAGGTTCGGAAGGCGGCAGGTCAAGCAAGCCGCGTACCAGCGGCGAATTGGCGTTGGCCTGCGTCGTCAGCGACCCGTCGTTGCTGCGCGAAGCGCCCGAAGAACTGGTGTATCTACTGGCGCCGGAGGCGTTCGGCGACGAGGTCCTCAAAAAAGTCGCGGCGGCGGTGGACGGGCTGCGGATTATGGGGCAAACATTGACAACGCGATCGGTGCTTTCCGGCATCGACGATCCGACGGTGGCGCGGTGTGCCACGGGCATGGCCTACGAGGTGACTCGGATGACCAGCGCATCGAGCGGATCTCTCCGCGAACTGTTCCTTGACTGCCTGCGCAAGGCCGACGCCGAGCACCGGCTGGAAGCGGCGCGCGGCGGGCCGGCTGGGGCCGACGCTCCGAGCCTGGCGGCGCGTCTGGCGGCCATGGCCGAGGCGGCCCGGGGCGGGGGCACGGCGGCGCGTAGGATCCCGCGTCCGCCGCCGGGCGTCATGGGCGGGTAGGGCGCGGGTCGGGAGGGTCGGCCGCGGGCGTGTCAGGGAAGACACACGTGAGCGTCGGGGTGTCTGTCGGCAACGTCGAAGGACTCGAACCACCGCCAGTCCGGGGAGCAAGGCTTGAACACGAAACTGCCAGAGTCGATCGAGACGCTGCTGAACGAGGGACGCCGGCGGGGTTGGCTGAGCTACGAGGAGCTCAACAACACGCTGCCGGATGAATGGGTGGACCCTGAGCGGCTGCACGAGCTGGTGATCGTGCTGGACCGGCTGGGGATGGACGTGATCGACGAGATGGAGTATCGCGCCCGGCGGTTCCGCGAGGCGCGCAAGCGGGGCGAGGCGGTGCCCGGTCCGATGGTGATCAACGGGCCGAACGACAAGCCGGCCCGGGCGATGACGGTGGTGGGCGGGGAGCGGACGCTGGATTCGGGCTGGACGAGCATGAACTGGAACATCCGCACGGCGGGCGTGATGCCGTCCCGGAACGCGCCGGCGCCGGTGGCCGAGGCGGCTCCGGGCCCGGCCGGCGGCGGGGCGACGGGCGGGCCGGCGGCGGCTCGCCCGACGGACGTTCCGCTGCCGCCCTCGATGGCGACCGACGGCGGCGACGAGGCTGAGGAAGACGACGCGAGCCTCGAGGACGAGGAGACGCTGCAGAAGGAGATCGCCGAGGAGCTGGCGGCCAGCGGGACCAAGCGCATCGACGACCCGGTGCGCATGTATCTGACGCAGATGGGCTCGATCCCGCTGCTGAACCGCGACGAAGAGATCCGCCTGGCCAAGAAGATCGAAACGACGCGGATGATCTTCCGCCGGCGCTGCCTGGAGAGCGACTACATCCTGACCGAAGCGGTCAAGATCCTGCGCCAGGTGCACACCGGCGAGCTGCCGTTCGACCGCACGATGCGGATCAGCACGCTGGAGGAGAACGCCAAGGACAAGATCGCCCGGCGCATCCCGTACAACCTGCGCACGATCGAGAAGCTGATGGAGATCAACCGCGCCGACGACGCGGCCCTGCGGCTGGCCCGCGCCGAGAAGGACGAGGCGGCCGAGTCGGCGCTGCGCGACCGCATGGCGACGCGCCGGCGGAAGATGGCGGCGCTCACGGAGGAGCTGTGCCTGCGCACGGGGCGGATCATCCCGATCATGCGCAAGCTGCGGTCGATCAGCGGCAAGATGACCGAGCTGGACCAGGAGATCCGCCGGCTGCAGCGCACGCCCGCCGCGCGGCGCGCCGCCGGCGACGACCTGCTGGCGATGAAGGACGAGCTGGACGGCCTGCGGACGCTGGTGCTCGAGGAGCCGGCGGAACTGGCGGCGCGGGTGCGGGCGATCAACACGGTGTTCTGGGAGTACGAGCAGGCCAAGCGCGATCTGTCGGGCGGCAACCTGCGGCTGGTGGTGTCGATCGCCAAGAAGTACCGCAACCGCGGGCTGTCGTTCCTGGACATCATCCAGGAGGGCAACACCGGGCTGATGCGGGCGGTGGACAAGTACGAGTACAAGCGCGGCTACAAGTTCTCGACGTACGCCACGTGGTGGATCCGCCAGGCGATCACGCGGGCGATCGCCGATCACGCGAGGACCATCCGCATCCCGGTGCACATGATCGAGACCATGTCGCGCCTGCGCAACATCCAGAAGAGCATCTTCCAGCAGACCGGCGTGGAGCCGACGATGGAGGTCCTGGCCCAGAAGGCGGGCATGACCATCGCCGAGGTGAAGCGCGTGATGAAGATCTCGCGCCAGCCCTCGAGCCTCGACAAGCCCGTGGGCGACAGCGAGGACTCGTACTTCGGCGATTTCGTGGAGGACCAGCGCGTCGGCACACCGGTCGAGACGGCGGCCCAGGACACGCTCAAGAAGCAGATCGAGCAGGTGCTCAAGAGCCTGACCTACCGGGAGCGCGAGATCATCAAGCTGCGCTACGGCATCGGCGACGGCTACACGTACACGCTCGAAGAGGTCGGACGCATCTTCAAGGTCACGCGCGAGCGCGTCCGGCAGGTGGAGGCCAAGGCCATCCGCAAGCTGCAGCACCCCGTTCGGGCCCGCAAGCTCGCGGGCTTCCTCGACGCCTCGGTGGCCGAGATCAAGTCGCCGTTGCCGCCGGGCGTTCCGGGCGCCGCGTCGGCCGTGGACGACGGCGCGGCCGAGGCCGCCGATGCCAACATCGGCGCCACGACGGACCTGGAAGGCGACGAC
This sequence comes from Phycisphaeraceae bacterium, assembly GCA_026126345.1. Lineage (GTDB taxonomy): Bacteria > Planctomycetota > Phycisphaerae > Phycisphaerales > UBA1924 > JAHCJH01. The sequence goes on from JAHCJH010000025.1 coordinate 20,770, forward strand.
TCCGATTTCGTCTGACCCCGGCGGCGTTGCGACCTATATTGCCCGCCGATGCCGCTGTGGTTGTGGTTCGTTTATCTCGTCGCGATGGGCGGGCTCGTCGCCCTTGACCTGGGTCTGCTCTCGCGCCGGCCGACGGTGATCTCCGCCCGCGAGGCGGGCACGGGGCTGTTGATCTGGCTGGTGGCGGCGGTGGCGGTGGGTGTGGGCCTGGCGGCGATCTACCGGGGCCAGTTCCTGGGAACGGAACTGGGCGACCTGCGCGATGCGTTGAGCCAGCCGATCGACAACCGCGTGGTGGACGGGCCGACGGCGTTCCTGCAGTACATCACCGGGTACGCGGTGGAACTGTCGCTCTCGCTGGACAATCTGGCGATCCTGGCGCTGCTGCTGACGCACTTTCGCATCCCGGCGCCGTTCATCGCGCGGGCGATCTTCTGGGCCATGGCGGCCTCGCTGGTGATGCGCCTGGGGCTGATCCAGGCCGGCGGCGCCGCCCTGGCGGCGTACGCGTGGATCCCCTATGCCTTCGGCGGGCTGCTGGTGCTGGCGATGCTGCGCACGCTGCTGATGCCCGACGCCAACGCGGACGTCTCCAAGACGCTGCTGGTGCGCACGGTGCGGCTGTGGCTGCCCGTGGCCCGCGAGTGCGACGGCCAGCGGCTGACGACCGTGATCGACGGGCGTCGGCGGCTCACGCCCATCGCGGCTCTGGCCATCGCCTACGCGCTGGCCGACCTGACCTTCGCGCTCGACTCGATCCCCGCCGTGTTCGCCGTCACCAAGGACCCGTTCATCGCCTTCGCCTCCAACGCGATGGCCATCCTGGCCCTGCGGTCGCTGTACGCCCTGCTGTCGGGCGTCGGAGGGCGGGTTCGGTACGTCAAGGTCAGCGTGGTGTTCGTGCTGCTGTGGGTCGCGGCCAAGATGTTCGTGGAGGACTACCGCAAGGTCGACACGGTCTGGACGCTGGCGGTGGTCACGGGTGTTACGACGATGGCGGTGGTCGCGTCGGTGATCCACGACCGCGTGTCGGTCCGCGTGCGCACCGGGTCGTGGCGGGCCCATCGCCCCGCGCCGGTGCACGATCTGGCCGAGGCGGCGCTGGCCTCGCGAAGGCACCTGCGCAAGATGCTCGTGCTGATCGTCGGCACGGCGATCGTCCTGGTGGGCATCGCGATTGTCGGCCCGCTGCCGGGGCCGGGGGGCATCCCGGTGGTGCTGGCGGGCCTGGGCCTGCTGGCGACCGAGTTCATCTGGGCGCAGCGCATGCTGCAGAAGGTCAAGCAGCAGGCCGCCGACCTGCAGCAGCGGACCGACCAGATGGCCGAGCAGGCCAGCCCCTGGATGATCCCGGTGGTCTTCGGGATCTACTGGGGCGGGGTGTACCTGCTGGCCACGTGGCTCTACCGGAACGAGTGGAACAAGTCGGGCACGTTCGTCTGGCTGGCGAGCATCGGCGTGTTCCTTCCGATCGCGTACTGGGCGTTCGGAGTGGTCCGGGCGCTGATTCGGGCTCGCAGGGCGGCCCGCGCCGGCCCTGAGTCGGGAGCGCCGAAGGCGATTGGGCCGCGCCAGGGCGATTCCGGGCCTCCCGGGAACGTGCCGGGTTGACCCGGGCCGGCATCCGGCGAATACTGGCCCCGCTGTCTGGGGAGTAGCCGCCCGCCGAAGCGGGTCGTGCCGTCGTCAGCACGGGGTTCGAGGCAGCTCGAACCCCCGGCGGCACGCGGGCCCGCGAGGGCCTTCGGCAAGACCAGTCTTCCGCGGTTCGAGCGCCGCCGCGCCGAACGAAGGGCTGGTCCCGCATGAGCATCCTGTTGAGTGCCGCCGAGGCGACGAGCGGATCCGACCTGAAGGTCTGGGCGTACGTCGCGTTCATCGGGCTGGTGGTCTTCTTCCTGGCGTTGGACCTGGGGGTGTTCCACCGCGAGGCGCACGAAGTGTCGTTCAAGGAGGCGATGGCCTGGTCGGCGGTGTGGATCGCCGTGGGACTGGGCTTCACGGTCTTCGTCTATTTCGGGTACGAGAACCACTGGCTGGGGCTCGGCCTGGACACGGCGATGTACAACCCGCTGGCGGGGTCGGACCCGTCGGCGCCCTTGATCGTGCAGGGGTCGGTGTCGGGGGCGGAAGCCGCCAAGCAGTACGTGACGGGGTACGTGGTCGAGAAGTCGCTGGCGATGGACAACATCTTCGTGATCGCCATGATCTTCGGGTTCTTCGCGATCCCCGCGAAGTACCAGCACCGGGTGCTGTTCTGGGGCATCGTCGGCGCGCTGCTGATGCGCGGCGGCATGATCGCGATCGGCGCCGAGCTCATCAGCCGGTACATGTGGGTGCTGATCGTGTTCGGCGGCTTTCTGCTGCTGACGGCGCTGAAGATGGCCCTGATCAAGTCCGAGAGCGACCCGGGGAAGAACCCGCTGGTGCGGCTGTGCAAGCGTTACTTCCCGGTGACCGAGTTCTTTGACGGTCAGCGGTTCTTCACACGCCGGACGCAGGCGCCGCGCTACGTCACCGACCCGGGGACGGGCAAAACCTCGGCCCTGCCGCCCGCTCCCGGCGAGCTGGGCACGCGCCTGGCCGTCACGCCGCTGTTCCTGGCCCTGATCATGGTCGAGATCACGGACCTGGTGTTCGCGGTGGACTCCATTCCCGCGATTTTCGCCATCACGCCCGACGCGTTCATCGTGTTCACGAGCAACATCTTCGCGATCCTGGGTCTGCGGTCGCTGTATTTCTGCCTGGCGGCGATGATCAGCAAGTTCCGGTACCTCAAGCCGGCGCTGATCCTCATCCTGGCGTTCGTGGGCGTGAAGCTTCTGCTGCTGTCCGTGCCCCCGTATCTCGACGATTGGGGCCTGGCGTCGTCGCCCGTCGCCTCGGTGAAGATCGACACCACCGTGTCGCTCGTCGCCGTCCTGGCGACGCTCGGCGTCGCGGTGGTGCTGTCGATCCTCCGGCCCGCGCCGGCCGAAGGGGCGGGCCACTAGCGCCGACAGCGGCGCCGGCACGCGCCGGGGCCATGGACGCTAGAGTCCGGCATGATCTGGATCTGGGCCGGCTTCATCGTGTTCGTTCTTGCGGTGCTCCTGTTCGACCTGCTGGTCATCAACAAGGGCGACGAGCCCGTGCCCATGCGGCGGGCGCTGGGGTTCACGGCCTTCACGATCGCGCTGGCTCTGTCGTTCGCGGTGGGCGTGTACTTCATGTACGAGCACCACTGGATGGGCATCGGCCTGGGGCCCGACGGCCAGCCGCTCAGCAGCGGCAAGAAGGCCGCGACCGATTTCGTGCAAGGGTGGCTGCTGGAGTACTCGCTGAGCGTGGACAACCTGTTCGTGTTCGCGCTGGTGTTCAACCACTTCGGGGTGCCGGCGCGGTACCAGCACCGGGTGCTGTTCTGGGGCATCCTGGGCGCGCTGATCATGCGCGCGGTGATGATCTTCCTGGGTGTGACGCTCATCAGCCTGTTCGAGCCGGTGCTGTACCTCTTCGGGGCGTTCCTGATCTACACGGCGTTGAAGCTGCTCCGCAGCGAGGAGAGCGACTTCGACCCCGAGGCGTCGTGGCTGGTGCGGGGCGCGCGGCGTGTCTTCCCCGTCTCGCCCTCGTACGACGGGCACAAGTTCCTGACCGTTCTGCCGGACGGTCGTCGGGCGATCACGCCCCTGCTTCTGGTGCTCCTGGTGGTCGAGGGAACCGACGTGGTCTTCGCGGTGGACTCCATCCCGGCGATCTTCGGCGTTACCCGCGATCCGTTCATCGTCTTTACGAGCAACGTGTTCGCCATTCTGGGGCTGCGGTCGCTCTACTTCGCCCTGGCCAATCTCATGGACCGCTTCCGGTACCTCAAGATCAGCCTGTCGGTCATCCTGGCCTTTGTCGGCGTCAAGATGATCATCGAGCAGAAGATCCCCGCCTGGGGCTACGAGGGCGTTCACGTTCCGGGGGCGGTGTCGCTGGGCTTTATCCTGCTGTCGCTGGCGGTGGGCGTCGGGGCATCGTGGATCATCCCGGTCCGGCATGAGCAGGCCGACGACGCCCCGCCGGCCAGGCCCGGCCGGGACGCTCCTGCCGGCGCCCAACCCCCAGAGACCGGCGCCTGACGCGCCCGTCCGATTCCGCTAGATTTCCTGCCCGATGACCCGAACCGAGACGTTCGACGCCGTCAAGCGCTGGCTGGTGAACCCCCGCTGGCGGGTGGCGATCGCGCTGTGCATCCTCGGCCTGACGCTGACGTGGTTCACCCTGCGCGTCGCCGACCGGTTCAACGAGGACGTCTACATCGACTGGAAGGCGTTCTACAACGCCGCCCACGCGGCGCGGGTCGGCGGCGACCCGATCGCCGCGAGCTCGAACTGGTACATCTACCCCCCACTGCTGGCCGGGGCGCTGAACCCGCTGACACACCTTGCGATCACGCCCGCGGCGTGGGTGTGGTACGGCCTGGCGCTGGCGACGACGCTGGCGTGCATGACCCTGTTCTACCTGGTGCTGTGCAAGCGGCTGAACCTGCCGGTGCGCTGGTCCACGTTCCTGCCGCTGCTGGCCTGGCCGCTGCTGCTTCAGGCCAATTCGGTGCGCTGGCAATTCGAGCAGAGCCAGACCGACTGGCTGCTGCTGGCCTGTTTCGTGGTGGCGCTGGCGGCGCTGGACCGGGTTCCCTGGGTCTGCGGGCTGGCGCTTGGATTCGCGGCGAACATCAAGTACACCGCGCTGGTCGCGCTGCCGGACCTCCTGATCCGGCGCCGGTTCAAGGAAGCGGCGTGGTCCGCCGTCGGCTGCGCGCTGTTCGCGTTCCTGCCGGCGCTGGTGATGGGCTGGCAGACCAACCAGCACCTGCTTTCGGCGTCGCTGAGCCGCCTGGCCGACATCGGCCGCCAGCCGGAATCCAACCGCAGCGACGCCGAGTTCCGCGGCATGTTCTCCATCGTGTGGTGGAAGAGCGTGAGCATCCCGTCGTTCGCCGCCCGCGTGCAGCGCGACCTGGACGCGGGCAAGTGGGTGCTGCCGGCGATCGTGGGGACGGTCGCGGCGGGCTGCGTGCTGGTGGCGTGGAGGGCCTACCGCCGGGCCGGCGTGAACGTGCTGGCCGGCCGCTCGCCGCGGGCCGATTGGAGCGACCCGCGCGACCTCATGCCCGGCGTGCTGGTGCTGGAGTGGCTGGGGGTGATTCTGGTGGGGTTCGACCTTGGGCCGCAGATGACGCCGCGGCACACGTTCGTGTTCCTGCCGATCACGATGACGTGCTGCGCGCTGATCGCCTGCCACCGGCCGGGCGGGCCGATGGTGCGGCTGATCGTGGCGTTGATCCTGCCGCTGATCGGCTCGGCGCTGGGCGGGATGTGGCCGTCGCGCGACTCGCTGCAGCAGTGGCCGAATTACTTCAGCACGCTGGGGTGGGGGTGGCTGGGGTGCTACCTGATCCTGGTCGGGGCGATGCTGCGGTGGCTCACCCGGCCGCCGGCGGATCGGGCGACATGATCGCGCCGTCGTCGCGGGAGCGTGAGGTTCGTCGCTGCGGAGCGGTGGCGGCGACGGCGATGTTGCGCAGCAGTCGCAGCACGCGTTCCGGGCGCACGTCCAGCGGCGGAGCTTCGCGTCGGACAAGCACCGGCCCCTGGCCCGCCCGCTCCAGCAGGCCCCAGCCGGCGGGGATCTCGCTCTCGCTCAGCAACCCGGCGGGCGCCAGGACGTACAGCCTGTTCGCCAGGCGGTAGCGGGCCATCATGAAGAACTTGGTGCTGCCGTGAATGGCCTGTTCCAGGCGGCGCACGCGGCGCACCTCGGCGCGGTACCGCTCCGAGGACGATCGTTCAAAGTCCCAGTCCTCCAGTTCCACGAACAGCCGGCCGTCGCTGCGGCGCAGGTGGGGCTCGAGGGTGCGGACGTACTGCGACTCGATCTGCCGCAGGTGCTCCTCGGCGCGGCGGCGCTGAGCCAGGAGCGCTTCGGCGTGCGCCGCATCGCCCCGGTAATCACCCCTCGACACTTTGCACTCGACGATGATCGTGCCCGGCGACGGCCCGCGCAGCCCCGTGGGCGATGCTTCGCGCCGACGCGCAGGCAGGGCGTCGAGGTACCCCGCCGCGTCCACCCTGCGGCGAGAGAGCGGGCAGGGAACTTCCGCCGCCGCCGCACTGCAGCCGGCATCGGTAAAGAGCCATTCGAGGGCCGCGGCCTTGAGGCCTTGATGGAGTGCCGATTCCATGGCGGCGCATCCGGGCGGGTTCAGAGCTCCGGAGCGAAGCCCCGGCGCATGGTGTTCTCGCAGATGGCCCTGGGCTCGACGAACTGCAGCAGGTAGTCGCGTCCGCCGGCCTTGGAGCCGACGCCCGACATGTCGAATCCGCCGAAGGGCTGGCGGGCGACCAGCGCGCCGGTGATGCCGCGGTTGATGTAGAGGTTGCCGACGCGGAACTCGTTCTTGGCGCGCTCGATGTGGGCGGGCTTGCGGCTGAACACGCCGCCGGTGAGCTTGTAGGGCAAGCCGTTGGCGATCTCCAGGGCCCGGTCGAACGACTCGGCGTGCATGACGGCCAGAACGGGCCCGAAGATCTCCTCGCGGGCCAGTTCGTGCTCGGGCGGGACGGTCCAGAACACGTGCGGGCCGATGAACGACCGGC
>JAHCJH010000250.1 GCA_026126345.1 Phycisphaeraceae bacterium
CGCCCGCCTGCGGGCCGAGGGGCTCAAGGCCGATCGGGGCGGAGCGGAGGCGACCGCGTTCTACAAGGCCAACCGGGCGGAGATGGATGTCGGCGCGGAGATCGCCTGGCGCGAGCGGTTCAACCACGACGAGCTGTCGGCCGTTCAGCACGCGATGAACCTGCGTCTCCAGAATGAAGCCGCGTTCTTCGCCGAGTACCAGAACGAGCCGCTGCCCGAGATCAAAGTCGCGGACGACCTGCTCAGCGCCGACCAGATCGCCGCGCGGGTCAATGGGCATGCCCGCGGTCTGGTGCCGCTGGGCTGTTCTCACCTGACGATGTTTGTGGACGTGCAGGGTAAGGCCCTGTTCTACGTCGTCGCGGCGTGGGAAGACGACTTCACCGGTTCCATCGTCGAGTACGGCACCGAGCCGGATCAGAAGACTCCTCCTGGGGCATACTTCACGCTCCGCGACCTCAAACGCACGCTCGGTTCCGCTTCCCCGCGCGCGGGTGTAGAGGGCGCGATCTACGGCGGGCTGGAGCGGCTGATCGAGGGGACGGTCGGCCGCGAGTGGCGGCGCGACGACGGCGCGATGGTCCGGATTGACCGTTGCCTGATCGACGCCAACTGGGGCTCCTCCACCGATGTGGTGTACCAGTTCTGCCGCCAGAGCCCGCACGCCAGCGTGCTCACGCCGAGCCACGGTCGGTATGTCGGGGCGAGCAGCGTGCCATTCAGCGACTACAAGCGCAAGCGCGGCGAGCGCATCGGTCTGAACTGGCGCGTGCCCGTCGTCACAGGAAAGCGTGCCGTGCGGCACGTGCTCTTCGACACCAACTTCTGGAAGTCGTTCGTGTTCGCCCGGTTGGCGGTCGCGATGGCTGACAAGGGATCGCTGGCGCTGTTCGGCCAGAAGCCTGAACCCCACCGGCTGTTCGCGGAACACCTTGTCGCCGAGTACCGCGTGCGGACGCAAGGTCGCGGCCGCACTGTCGACGAATGGAAACCCCGTCCCGGCCAACCCGACAACCATTGGCTGGATTGTCTCGTCGGCAATGCCGTCGCCGCTTCGATCCTGGGAACGCGGCTGTTAAACGACGACGCCCCGCCGCGTGATGCCGGCGGGAGACTCAAGCTCTCGACGCTCAAGCGCAGGCGGGCTCCCTGAACAATTTGGCGGAATCTCGGAAATCTTGCCAAATAGCCACCGCCCGATTGAGCGCGAATCGGAAAGCCTAACAGTAGGGGGACACTTCTTTGCCTGACGCGGACAACACGCTCGATCAATCGATTCGCGAGAATGCCCAGGGGCCCGCAGAGGCCCACGGCGATTCGGGCGGCGTGAAGCAGCACTCCCTCAAGGACCAGATCGAGGCCGACCGCTATCTCGCCTCGAAGGAGGCCGCGAAGTCCAAGTCCCGCGGCCTGCGGTTCACAAAGATGGCTCCACCCGGCGCGTCGTAGCGCTCGCTGTCGTCCCTGGTCGCGACCACGCTGGCTCGCGGCGTCACTCACCTTGCGGAGACGGTGGTCCTTGCTGGGCTGGCTGCGCCAACTTCTGCCGTCGCGAACACCCACGCCGTCATCGGCGGTCGCCCAGGCGCTCCGATTGATTCGGGCGCGG
>JAHCJH010000251.1 GCA_026126345.1 Phycisphaeraceae bacterium
TGTCCCGGGAAGTGTCGTTCACCTTCAAGAAGGGGTCAGTAGACATGAGGAAGAACTGGAAGTTCACTGCCATCGGTCTGTTCCTGGCGGCCGGCACCGCCCAGGCGCAGGTGTGGAACGAAACCGCCAACGGCGGGGGTGACGCCGGCGAGTTTCCGGGCACGGCTCAGACGGTGATCGGCAGCGGCACGCTGTCGCAGATCACCGGCAACCACGCCACCGGTGACGTCGACATGTACCGCATCAACATCTGCAACGCCGCGGGCTTCATCGCGGACGTGGCCGGCACCTGGGACAGCCAGTTGTACGTGTTCGCGCTGGACGGACGCGGTCTGCTGTTCGTCGACGACCGTGCGGCCAACCTCGCGGCGTACTTGGATAACGCCTCCGGCGCCATCGCGGCCAACGGCGAGTACTACCTGGCCGTTTCCGGCTGGCCGAAGCGGGCCGTCAACGCCGCCGCGCAGCAGATCTGGAACGCGACGCCGTACTTCCCGGCGCAGGTTCCCAACGGCCCGGGCGCGGCGGATCCCGTGCTCGTGGGCTGGACCGGTTCCCCGGGCGCTGGCGGCAACTACACGGTCAACCTCACCGGCGCCTGCTACATCGCGCCGGTCGTCCCGGTTCCGCCGTCGATCGGCGCTACGGTCGCCGGCCTGCTGGAGCCGACGCGCCAGGTCACCTTCACCGCGACGGTGTCGCCCGGCTTCAACCCCGCCAGCACGTCCTACACGGTGACGGCCGACCTCTCGACCTTCGGCGGCAGCTCGTCGGTCGCGATGTACGACAACGGCACCAACGGCGACCCGGTCGCCAACGACCTGCAGTACACGCTGGTCTACACCATCCCGGGCACGACGACGCCCGGCGCCTACGCACCGCAGTTCAACGTGACCGACCAGGTGCCCCGCAGCAACTCGTCCGTGCTGAACTTGACCGTCGCCGCCAAGAGCTGGAACGAGCTCGTTGACGGTGGCGGCGACGCCGGCGAACTGCCCGGCACCGCTCAGACGCCCGCCGGCTCGGGCACCCTGGCCCGCATCAGCGGCGCGTTCGATGTCGCCGCCGACGCGGACATGTACCGCGTCGAGATCTGCGACTTCGCCAACTTCAGCGCCACGACCGCCGGCAACACCACGGTCGACACGCAGCTGTTCCTCTTCCGCGACACCGGCACCGGCGTCATGCACAACGACGACAACGGCACGCCGCAGTCCACCATCGACAACTCCGGCGGACTGCTGACCGGAAACGGCAACTTCTACCTCGCCGTGACCGCCTACAACCGCGACCCGGTCGATTCGTCCAACGCCCTGCTCTGGGCCAACACGCCCTTCACCGGCATCCGCGCTCCCGACGGCCCCGCCGCCTCCAACGCCGTCGCCGCCTGGACCGGCACCGGCGGCACCGGCGCCTACGCCATCGATCTGACCGGCGTCTGCCACTACAACCCCGCCACGCCGACGCCCCCGTCCATCGTGGGCAACATCACCGGTCTGATCGCCGGCAACATCGAGTCCGGCCGCACCATCCTGCTCACCGGCACCGTCACCGCCGGCACC
>JAHCJH010000252.1 GCA_026126345.1 Phycisphaeraceae bacterium
TCACCTGGTACGGCGCGCGGTCCGGCCCGTACTGCACCAGCAGCTCGTCGAGCCCGGCGCTCCCATCGCCCGGGCCCCAGACATACTCGCGCGCCAGCGTGCGGATCCAGGCGTAGCCGCTGCCGCCGGAGGGGTCGGCCCGCACATCAGCGTTTCATCGCGATGCCCGCCCCGCCGCGACGACTCGGTGAACGGCGCCGCTCAGCCCGGCTGCTTGGCCTTGTTGGGGCCGTCGCCGGGGCCGGAGGGACGGTTCGCCGGCGGCGCCTCGCTGGGCAACCGCTTGCCGGGCTTGAGGGGCAGGTCGGGCTTGGGGGGTTCCGAGCCGCCGAAGACCTCATCGCGGATCTTCGCGAGCGTGGCGCGGTGCTTGCGGTTCACCCGCGCCGAGTCCAGCAGGGGCTTGCCCTCCAGCGTCGGGGCCGCGGCCCACGCGCCCGAGGCGTCGCGCACCCAGGCGCGCTCGGTGCGCTGGCCCTGCTTGGTGCCCTGTCGCACTTCCGAGAGCAGGCCCGAGGCGTCGGCGTAGCCCGTGAGCACCACGCCGTCCTCGCGGATCACCAGCGCCACCTGCCAGGCGAACCGCCCGCGGTCCTCCATGCCCCACAGCCCGCGCGGCACGCCGTTGAGCACGCGGGCCTCGTCGATCTCGTCGGCGCTGGTGAGTTCCTCAAGGTCGATGAACAGCGCGACGCCCACGGGCCGGGCCTCGTCGCCCTTGCCGGTCGGCAGGCTGTAGCCGAAGCGCAGCGCATCGACGCGCCCGTTGCTGTCCACGTCCACCGGCTGCGGACCTTGCATCACCGATTCGGGGATCGCCGCCTGCCACAGGTCCGGCGGCGAGGCCTCGGGAACCGACGGCAGGCTCGCCGTGAACGCCCGCACATGCCGCAGGCCCACGTGGTAACCCAGTGAGCCGACGCTCAGGTTGCTCGGCGTCGCGAACGTCAGACCGATCAACTGCCCCTTGGCGTTGAGCAGCGGGCCGCCGGAGTCGCCCCGGCTGATGCTGGTGTCGGTGCAGATGACCTCCGACCGCATGCGGTGCACTTCGGCCGAGACGCTCGATGTCTGGCGGATCACCTCGTCGCTCAGCCCCTCGGGGTACTGGAAGATCGACGCCACGGTCCCCGACCGCAGCATCCAGGCCGGCCCCTTGCTCTGGGAGCCGACGACGAAGCACTCGTCGCCGGGCTCGACGGTCTGGGCGATGTCGAAGTGCGGCAGGGGCGTCAGCGCCTGCGGCACGCTGTTGAGTTTCAGCAGCGCCAGGTCGTGCTGCGGGCTGCAGCGGTAGACGGTGGCCTCCACCGGCTCGGGCACGCGCTCGATGCGCCCGTCCTTGAACCGCGGGAGGAAGATCCGTGCGACGGCGGGCTTGCCCTCCAGCGCGCGCTTCTGCACCTCGCCCTCCACGACGTGGTAGTTGGTGAGGATCCAGCCGTCGGCGCTGATGATCGCGCCGCTGCCGAAGCCGTCGTCGAACGTCACGATCACCGTCGCCAACTGCATGGCTCGCCGCGCCTCGGAGCCTGGGCCCATCGTGACCGGGCC
>JAHCJH010000253.1 GCA_026126345.1 Phycisphaeraceae bacterium
GCATGGGCGGGAAAGGCAGGCAGAACAGGTGATGGGTGGGCCTGCTCCCAGATGCTGGCGCATCTGGCAACCATCGACCGCCCGCTGCGCGGGCGGGAAGGCGAGACGCGAGTCGCGAAGGAAAGGCAGGGGACACGGGCGGGGAAGTGCTGAGTGCTGACGGGGGATGTCGCGAGTCGCGAGACGCGAGTCGCGAGGGGAAGGCAGGGGACACGGATGGGAAGCGGGGAGTTGCTGAGGGCTGGGGGCCGAGGGGCGGGAGAAGTCGCGAGTCGCGAGAGGAAGGCAGGGAAGAAGCAGGGCTGAGGGCTGAGGGCCGAGGGCTGAGGCGGGCTGGGGGTGGGCTGGTTCGGGGTGGATGGGGGAAGTTGGGGCTGGACAAGCGGGCGGGGAGCGGGGATGCTGGGCGGGGTGTGGGGTGAAGGAGCGGTCGCATGGCTGAGCGTGATGCGGGCGTGCATGGGCGCGGGTGGACGCGGCGGGAGTTTGTGGCGGGGGCGGGAGCCGCGGCGGCGGGGCTGGCGCTGGGGTCTGGCGCGGCGTTTGGCGCGGCGGGTGCGCGGGCGTCGGTGTCGCGGACGTATGCGCGGAACGAGCGGCTGCGGGTGGGGCTGATCGGGTGCGGGGGACGCGGGACGGGCGCGGCGGTGGATGCGCTGACGGCGTCTGACGGTGTGGAGATCTACGCGCTGGGGGATGTGTTCCCGGAGCGGATCGATTCGTGCCGGTCGGGGCTGGAGCAACTGCCGACGGAGCTGAGGCAGCGGGTGGCGGTGGATGCGAAGCGCGTGTTCACGGGCTTTGACGCGTACAAGGGCGTGATCGGCAGCGGGGTGGACGTGGTGATCCTGGCGACGCCGCCGGGGTTCCGGCCGGGGCATTTCGCGGCGGCGGTGGAGGCGGGCAAGCACGTGTTCATGGAGAAGCCGGTGGCGGTGGACGGGCCGGGGGTGAGGACGGTGCTGGCGGCGGCGGAGCGCGCGGCGGCGCAGCGGCTGAGCGTGGTGGCGGGGACGCAGCGGCGGCACGAGCGGTGTTACCTGGAGGCGATGGAACGGTTGCGCGGCGGGGCGATCGGGTCGGTGCGGTCGGCGCGGGTGTATTGGAACCAGGGCGGGCTGTGGGTGAATGCACGGCAACCGGCGTGGAGCGACATGGAGTGGCAGCTGCGGAACTGGCTGTACTTCGCGTGGCTGTCGGGGGATCACATCGTCGAGCAGCACGTGCACAACCTGGACGTGGCGAACTGGGCGATCGGGGCGACGCCGGTGCGGTGCACGGGCATGGGCGGGCGGCAGGTGCGGACCGACGCGGCGTACGGGCACATCTTCGATCACTTCGCGGTGGAGTACGAGTATCCGGGGGGCGTGGTGGTGAGCAGCATGTGCCGGCAGATCGACGGGTGCGCCGGGCGCGTGGAGGAGGTGGTGGTGGGGACGCAGGGGGTGATGGTGACGGCGTCGGGCCGGGCGCGGATCGAGGGGGAGCGGCCGTGGCGGTTCGAGGGCGAGAACG
>JAHCJH010000026.1 GCA_026126345.1 Phycisphaeraceae bacterium
TCGTACCCCTTGCCCAGCAGCAGCTCGGCCAGGTACGAGCCGTCCTGCCCCGTGATGCCGGTGATCAACGCCCGGCGCCCGGCGGTGCCGGAGGCCGGCGACGCCCCGCCCGGTGCGCCGTTGGTCTTGGTGTTCTTGGACATGCGCGGCTCGTATTAGGTATGTGTTCGCGTACCGACGTGAACCTGGGAAAGTCTCGTTCTTCGTCGGCTCAAAGGCAAGGCGGGTTCATCCCCCGCAGGGACCCAGGCGGGAGGGTACGGGGCCATCATCCCGCTGGATCGGATCTGCACGCAAGTTCAGCGCAACTTCAGACCGGTCGCGGCGTTTCTATGACCCCGACAGCGTCCGCGAGGCGACCGCCGCCAGCAGCAGGGCCAGCCCCACCGGGGCGGCCAGGGCCACGCGCCGGCCGGCCGTCGAACGACCGCCATCCCGCAGCAAGAGCGCCCCGGCCATGGCCACGAGCATGAGCAAAGCCGGTTCGACATACCGCTGCCAGCACTCGTGATTGGCCGACTGCGCCAGCGTGAACCCCGCCAGGGCCGCCAGCCACACCCACCGCTCCCGAACGCTCAGCCCCGACGCGATCAGCGCCGCCGCCAGCGCTCCCGCCGGCGCCAGCACCAGGATCACCACGCTCGTGCGACCACCGATCACCGGCGCCCGCTCCACGACCTACCACAGCCCGGTCCATCGACCATCCGCCACGCTGTGCGTCGTCGCCGGAATCACAGCGACCGCCACGCCCGCTATCAACGCCAACAGCAGCACGGACGGACGTTCCCGCGTCATCGTCCACAACCGGTCCCACAGCAGTGGCGCCAGCGCCAACCCGTAAATCGCCAGCAGCGACAGCACGAACGCCGGCGTCGCCGGGTTGCCGCCGTGAAGCACCGTCTGGAATCGCGGCGGCACCAACCCGCCCCACGCGCTCACAAACGCCGCCAGCAGCCCCAACGCCGGTGCCACAGCCACCAGCCCCGCCGCGGCACGTGCCAGACGCGCCCGCGGCTCGGTCAGCAGCACGCGCCATTCGTCCCGCGACAGAAGCAAGGGACGCTCGTCGGCCGATGCGCCGTTGCCGATCCACGCCGCGGCCAGCATCGGCGCGGCGGTCCACAGGTGGATCTGACGCGTGAAGACCAGCGCCGCCAGCGCCGCCGCCCCGCCGGCCAGGAACCACCCGTCCACGCGCCCGCGCCAGCAGAACATCAGCACGGCCAGCACGCCCAGCCACGCCGCGTTGTCCGGCAGCAGCCACGCGCCCGACGCCAGCACATACGGCGAGCACGCGAACGGCAGCGCCATCAGAGCCGCGCCCGCGCGCCCTGGGCGCCGGACGCACCAGTGCGCCAGCAGCAGCACCAGCGAAACCGAGATCAGCAGCGACGCCAGCCGCAGCGGCCGCTCGCCGTCGCCCACCAGCCCGGACACGCCCGCCATCAGCAGGTGATACCCCGGCGTGGTCGCCGAGGCATAGTCGTGCAGGTCCGGGCGCGGCCACTGCTGGGCGAACGTGCGGATCGCCTGCAGGTGGTAATCGTTCTGGTCGACGCGGATGCGCTCGGGAGTGGCGCCGAAGAAGATGATCGCCGCCGCGGCGACGGCGAAGCACGCCGCCAGCGCCCAGGCCGGTGCCCAAGCACGGGTTGTCGCGGAGCGATCGGCCATGGCGTCTGCGGGCTATCGGCCCGTCGCCCCGGCGGGCTTGCGGAACACGCGCAGTTCGTGCCCGTACCACAGCCGGTTGTGCGACGAAGCGTGTTCCAGCGTCAGGCCCGCTGCGAGTGCCCACCGCTCCACGTCGGCGATGGGGGCGTACCGGATCCACTGCCGGGCCATCAGCAGATCGTGCAGTCGATTGGCCCAGGCGCGCCACCGTGGGCGGAGGCACATGTCCTTGTAGATCAGCACGCCGCCGGGGGCCAGGCGCGACGCGGCCAGTTCGATCAGGCTCGCCTGTGCCCCGGGCGGCACGTGGTGCATCACGTCGATGACGCTCACGCAGGTGAACGGCCCCTGTGGCCACGGGGCCTGCACCGGCAGGTGCTCGAAGCGAGGACGCACCGACCCCTCCGGCAGGTGCATCGAACGCGCCAGGGCGATCGCGCCGGCGGAACTGTCGAACCCAATCACCGAGCGCACCCGCCCGAGTCGGCAGAGCAGCCCCGGCCACAGGCCCCCGCCGCACCCGACGTCCAGCAGGTCGGCCCCCATCGGCACGAACGGGATCAGCCGCTCGAACGGGCAGATCCGGGGCCTCAAGTGCTGCAGCCGTCGGAACAGCCGCGGTCCGTGCGGAAAGAGGCCGCGAGCGACCCCGGCCAGCTCCGCCGAAGTGAACGATTCTCCGGGGATGGTCGTAGGGGCGTTGGGCATGGGCCGGGGTTGAGCCGATGGTAGAAATCGGCCCGGCGGGTACGCTGGGCCAGCGACCGCCCGCGCCCGAATGACCGCCGCCCCCGTCCAGGCCGAGCCCGCCGCGCCCCCCGCCGGGGGCATTGCCGCGTTGATTCGCCTGGCCCGCCCGCAGCAGTGGTCCAAGGGGGCGTTCGTGCTCATCGGGCCGGTCTACGGCGGCGTCATCGGCCAGCCGGCGGTCTGGCCAGCGGTGCTCGGCACGCTGGCGGCGTTCTCCCTGGCATCGAGCGCGTGCTACGTGATCAACGACATCCGCGACCGTGAGGCCGACCGCGCCCACCCGCGCAAACGCCTCCGGCCGATCGCGTCGGGCGCCGTTTCCCTGGGCACGGCCCGCGCATTCGCGGGGGCGCTCGGGGTGCTGGCCCTGGTGGCCTTGGCGGGGGTCTACGCCGCCGTCGTCGCCCGCCCGGAGCACGACGCGGGGCGCGCCATGCTGCTGGTCGGCGGGGCCGTGGGGCTCTACGCCCTCAACACCGTGCTCTACAGCCTGTTGCTCAAGCGCCTGGTCATCGTCGATGTCATGAGCCTGTCGCTGGGGTTCGTGCTACGGGTGCTGGGCGGGTGCGCCGCGGCGATGGTCGAGCCGTCCTCGTGGCTGCTCAATGTCACCCTGTTCGTCGCCATGTTCCTGGCCTTAGGCAAGCGCCTCGGCGAGCGGCGCACCATGGGCGGCGATGCGACGGCCGCCCGCGCGGTCCAGGCCGGGTACACCGACGAGTTGCTCCGCATGCTGGTGGTGGTGACCGCCGTCTGCTGCCTGGTGACCTACGCGGGGTACGTGCAGGCTCAGGCCGCCCGATACACCTGGGGCTTCAACCTGCTCTGGCTCACCACGCTGCCGGCCCTCTACGCCCTGCTGCGGGCCATCGTGCAGATGGAGCGGGGTCGATTCGACGACCCGACCGAACTGGCCGCCCGGGATCGGCCGTTCCAGGCCGCGGCGGGGCTGTTCGTGCTCATCACCGCCGGGCTGATGGCGGCGTTCCCGATGGAACGGCACGCCGACCCGGGTGGCGGTCCGCCGGCCGTCAAGGCCCCCGCGGCCCGCTGATGCATCCCGATTGACCGAGCGCGGTATTCGCTAGACTCCGGCGGTCTCGCCCGGGGCAACGACGATGGCGGCGGCGCCCGACGCCGGTGGTGTGCGTGTCGGCGGCCGCCCGAGGAGCCGGTATGAGCAAGCGTTCGATCTGTGCATGGTCCACGACGGCAACCCTTCTGCTGACGCTGGCGGGCACCGCCCTGGCCCAGCCCGGCGGCCCAGGCGGCCCTCCGGGCGGTCCCGGCGGTCCGCCCGGTGAGGGCGGCGAGCGGGTCCGGCCCGACTTCCCACCGTTCGCGGAGGTGGCCAAGGACTTCACCAAGGTCATCTCCACGTCCGACAGCGAACCCTCGCTGTACACGATCTACGTGCGCGACAAGGACCAATCGATGCTGGCCGAGCTGCCGCGCGACTTCGGCCGCCAGCGGGTGCTGGTGGCGATGACCGTGGCGTCGGGCGAGATCTTCGCGGGTCTTCAGGGTCCGGAGCTGTACTGCTACTGGAAGCGGTACGACAAGCGCCTGGCGCTGGTCGAGCCTCAGATCGTGGTGCGCAGCACCGGCGACGCCGAGAGCAAGGTGGGCGTGGAGCGGGTCTTCACCGACCGCGTCGTGCTCGACGTGCCGATCGTCGCGATGGGTCCCGGCGGAGGACCGGTGATCGACATGCGCGCCCTGCTCACGCAGCAGGCCGGACGCTTCTTCGGCGGCGGCGGCGGGCCCTTCGGCGGCGGCCCGGGCGGCGCCAACCCGTCGCTGGCCACCATCAAGAAGGCCAAGGCCTTCCCGCAGAACGTCGAGCTGGCCTTCGAGATGCCCACGACCAACGGCGTGCTCAAGACGTTCCACTACTCGTGGAGCCTCATCCCCGACAACACGGGCTACCAGCCCCGCGTGGCCGACGAACGCATCGGCTACTTCCAGACCTGGTTCCGCGACCTGGGCAAGTTCAAGGAAGACGACAAGTGGGTGCGGTACATCAACCGCTGGCACCTGGAGAAGGCCGACCCCAAGCTCAAGGTCAGCCCCCCCAAGAAGCCCATCGTCTTCTACGTCGAGCACACCGTGCCCGTGCGCTACCGGCGCTACGTGCGCGAGGGCGCGCTCTGGTGGAACAAGGCCTTCGAGAAAGTCGGCATCACCGACGCCGTCGAGGTCTACTTCCAGGACAAGTCCACCGGCGCCCACATGGACAAGGACCCCGAGGACGTCCGCTACAACTTCCTCCGCTGGGTGACCAACGACATCGCCACCGCCATCGGGCCCAGCCGCGCCCACCCGCTCACCGGGCAGATCCTCGACGCCGACGTCGTGCTCACCGACGGGTGGATCCGAGCGTTCTGGCGCGAGGCCAACGAGATCATCCCCGACCTGGCCATGCGCGGCAGCAGCCCCGAGCTCGTTGCCTGGCTCGACGAAAACCCCCAGTGGGACCCCCGCGTGCGGCTGGCCCCCCCGGAACGGCGCGACGAGGTACTCGCCCAGCGGCGGCGCGAGTCGCGCGGCGTGCTGCGCTTCGGCGGCGTCGCCGCCGGAGAGGATTCGATCTCCGGCAGCCTGTTCCGCAGCCAGATGCGGGCCACCGCCGCATCACCCTGGAACTGCATGGCCGCCCAGGGCAAGGCCATCGAAATGGCCGTCTCCCGCATGCACATGGAGCTGGCCGGCCTGCTCGAAGAGGCCTCCCAGCCCGAGGGCGATGAGCCGAAGGACAAGGACGGCAAGAAGGACGAGCCCAAGAAGGAGAAGCCGGACCTGCTCGACGGCATCCCCGAGTGGTTCGTCGGCCAGGCGCTGGCCGACCTGACCGCCCACGAGGTCGGGCACACCCTTGGCCTGCGCCACAACTTCAAGGCCTCGTCGGTCTACGACCTGGCCGAGATCAACTCGGCCGGTTTCAAGGACAAGAAGCCCATGACCGCCAGCGTCATGGACTACAACCCCGTCAATATCAACCTCGACAAGTCGCGCGTGCAGGGCGACTACAACATGGCTTCGATCGGCGCCTACGACATGTGGGCCATCGAGTACGGCTACGGCTTCGGCGACACCAAGAAGACCCTCGAACGCGTCGCCGATCCCGAGCTGGCCTTCGGCTCCGACGAGGACGTCGGCGGCATCGACCCCACCGTCCGCCAGTACGACTTCGCCAAAGACCCGCGCGACTACGCGGCGCAGCGCGTCGAGCTGGCCAAGCTCGCCCGTTCGCGCATCCTCGACAAGTTCGTCAAGTCCGGCGAGTCGTGGTCCAAGGCCCGGCGCGGCTACCTGCTCTCGCTCAACATGCAGGGCGACGCCGTGAGCATCATGGCCAACTGGGTCGGCACCGCGCGGGTCTTCCGCGACCGCAAGGGCGACCCCAACGGCCGCCCGCCGATCGAGGTCGTCCCCGCCGCCCAGCAGCGGGCGGCGCTCAAGTTCGTCATCGACAACGCCTTCCGCGACGAGGCCTTCGGCCTGACCCCCGAGCTGCTCAAGCACTTCACCCTCGACCGCTTCGACGACCCGGGCGCCGGCCGCGGCGAACCCGCCTGGCCCGTGCACGACCAGATTGCCGGCCTGCAGGCCAGCGCCCTGACGATGCTCATCAACCCCGTCAAGCTGCGCCGCGTCTACGACAACGAGTACCGCGTGCCCGCCGATCAGGACACGCTCACGCTCCCCGAGATGCTCGACAGCGTGATCGACGCCATCTGGACCGAGCTGGACGGCTCCAAGGGCGGCAGCGCCCGCAAGCCGGCCATCAGCAGCCTGCGGCGCAACCTGCAGGCCGAGAGCCTGCAGCGCCTGATCGATCTGTCGGTCGGCGCCTCCATGCCCGGCGAGGCCGGCAAGGCCATCCGCACGCTGGCCACCGCCAAGCTCCGCCAGCTCAAGACTCGGATCGATCCGTGGCTCAAGAGCGGCACCGACCCCTACACCGCCGCGCACCTGGCCGAGGCGGCCCGCCGCATCGACAAGGCCCTGGATGCGCAGTACATCATCGGCGGCGGCGGGGGGGGCATGGGCATGTTCGGCGGGTTGTTCCTTCGCCCCGACGGTCCAGCCGCCGAGCCGACGCCCGAGCCCGAATTCGGCCGCTGATCCTGGCCGACGCCGATCGCTCACCGGGCCCCGGGCTCCGCGCCCGGGGCTTTTCATTTACGACGGCCCGGGCGCCGTCGCCATCTCCACGATCGCCCGCTCGAACCGGCGCGCGAACCCGTCCGCGTCGCACAAGGGCGACGACCGCACGCGCCGCCGCAGCTCGGCGCGGCACCGCGCCCGCCGGTCGGCGTCCCGCGCGAGCGCACACGCCAGCGCTACGTACCCCGCCGCATCCGGCGCGCACAGCTCGGGCACGCCCGCCGCGCTCAGGACCGAAGCACCCACGCGCCCCGCGTGCGTCCCGCCGGCGAACCCGACCACGGGCACGCCCATCATCAGCGCCTCGCACGTCGTGGTGGTGCCGTTGTAGGGGAAGGTGTCCAGCGCGACGTCCACATCGTCGTAGGACGTCAGGTGCGCTTCGCGCCCGCCGACCCAACCGGTGCACCTGATGCGCCCGGGTTCCACCCCGCGCCGCGCCAGTTCGTCGATCAGCCGACCCGCCGTCGGCCCGTCGGCCAGGCCCGCCGCCTTGAGCCGCAGATCCCACCCGGGGCAGGCCTTCAGCACCGCCGACCACGCGTCGAGCGTCGCCGGGGAAATCTTCCGCAACGCGTTGAACGACCCGAACGCCGGCGCACGATCGGCGCGGGCCGGTCGAACTTCCGGCGGCGGCCCCAGCGCTTCCGGGTCGTAGCACAGGAAACACCCCGGCAGCCTCCACAGCCGCTCGGTGCACCACCGCTCAGCGCCCGGCGGGTCGGTGATCTCGTCCACGATCCGGTAGTCGATGTTCGGCGTGCCCGTGGTGTTCGGATAGCCCAGGTACGTCGCCTGCACCGGCGCCACCCGGAACGCCAGCAGCGGCAGCACGCACCCCATCGTGTGCCCGCCCAGGTCCAGCACCATCTGCGTTCCCTCGCCGCTGATAGCCCTGCCCAGCGACACCGGATCGTCCAGCGAGCCGTCGTGCCAGTGGTCCGCCGCGCGGCGGAATCGCTCCAGCGCCTCGCCCCGCGGCGCCGTGCTGAAGCACGCCACCCGCACCAGGGCTCGGTCCATCCGTTCCAGCACCGGCCCGATGAACGAGCCGACCGAGTGCGCCCGCAGGTCGGCCGACACCACCGCCAGCCGCACAGGCCCGGCCGTCCGACGCGACGCGATACGGAACGGCGACGGCCCCGAGCGCAGACGCCGCAGGATGTCCCCGTAGGCCCGGTGCGCCTCCAGCGTTTCGTCCGGCGTCGCCGTGTCCAGCGAGCACATCGCGTAGCAGATCCTCGATGCGATGTTGAAATCGTCCGGCCGGAGCGACTGGTGCGCCCGCAGTGCCGCGACCGCGCCCTCGACCTGCCCCGACTCCCGCAGCGACAGCGCGAGCCAGTGGGTCAGGTCCGCGTGTCCCGGCGAGAGCGCCAGCCCGCGCCGGGCCGCCTCGACCGCCGGCACGTACCGGTCCGCCGAGTACAGGCATTCGGCCAGAAGGCACCAGCTCTCCGGCTCGTCGGGCAGCAGATCCGAGAGCTTGGCCGCCGCGCGCTCGGCCAGGTCCGTGCGCCCCGCCGCGATCAGCATGACCGCGAACTGCCGCACCAACGGCGGATCCGGGTGCATCGTGTCGATCGCCACCGATGCGTGCCCGGCCATCTCCTGCGCTCGCCCGCCGCGGTGCAGCGCTACGCACAGCACGATCCGCAGCTCGGGTCCGTCCAGCCCGTGCGCCAGCGCCGCGCGAAGCAGCGACTCGGCCTCCAACGGCCTGCCGGCGTGCACCAGCCCCAGCGCGTTCCGCACCGTCGCCAACACGCTCACGGTCCGCCTCCTCCCGCCCGTTCCCCGGCCTCGGCGCGCCAGGCGCCCAGCACCGCTTCTCCGAACCGCGACGCGAAGGCCCGCTCATCCCCCAGCGGGCCCCGCTCCACGCGACCGCGCAGCTCCGTGCGCAGACGCGAACGACGGGCCGCATCGCCCGCCAGGGTCGCCGCGGCCGAAACGAAGGCCTCATCATCGCCGCACGCCAGGTCCTCAAGCCCCACGGCGCGCAGCAGCGAAACGCCGACGCGCCCGGCGTGCAGATCGCCCGCCCGAGACACCACCGGCACGCCCATGCTCAGCGCTTCGCACGTGGTGGTGGTGCCGTGGTAGGGGAACGTGTCCAGCGCGATGTCGATTCCCCCGTACTGCGCCAGGTGATCCTCGTACCGCTCGGTCGGTGCAAGCAAACGAACGCGCTCCCGGGAAACGCCCGCGCTGTGCAACTGCGCCAGCAGCGTCGCGGCCGTTGGTTCATCCCGCAACCCCAACGCCTTGACCGCCAGCACCGAGCCCGGCGCCGCCGCGAGCACCCGAGCCCACAACTCGATCGCGCGATCACCGATCTTCGCCAGATTGTTGAACGAACCGAACACGATCGGCCCGGGGTCGCGAGCCCGGACCTCCGGCGCTTCGCGCGGCACGCGCCAGCACACAAAGCACGGGTCCAGGCGCACCAGGCGCTCCGGTCCGGTCGCCGGCCCGCCCGGCGGATCGGTCGCCGAATCCACCAGCCGGAAGTCGACGTGCGCCAGCCCGGTGGTGGCCGGGTAACCCAGGTACGTCCCCTGCAGCGGCGCCGGGCGCAGCGGAAACACGTCGAGCCGGTGCCCCGACGTCAGGCCGGCCAGGTCGATCAGAACGTCGACGTTCCTCTGCCGGATGAGTTGCGCCAGCGCCGCGGGCGCTGCCGGCAATGCATCGCACCAGTCATCGACCAGCCCGCGCAGCGCGCGGGCCATCGCGTCGTCGGCCCGGTGCGCCGCCAGCCCCACGATCCGGAAGCGCGAACGGTCAAGCCCCCGCACGAGCGGCAGCACGTATCGCCCGACCGGATGATCGCGCAGGTCCGGCGACAGCAGGCCGATCGTCATCGGCTCCGGCGGCGCCCGGCCCGGCATCACCCGTGCAGGCGTCCAGCCCGCGGGCGCGACCGTCGCCTCGGTCAGCAGACGCCCGTACGCGCCGTGCACCGCCGCGATCCGGCCGGCTTCCGTCGCGTCGTAGTTGCTCGCGAACGCCAGGCTCCGGGCGATCTCCAGCGATTCCGGGTCCCGCAGCGCGGCCTTGCCCAGGAACTCCACGGCGCGCTCGGCCCGCCCCATCAGCAGCGCCGCTTCTCCCCGGCGCTGCAGCAATCCCGCATCCTCCGGGCAGAGCGCCAGCCCCGCCTCGGCCGCCTCCGCCGCGTCGCGAAGCCGTCGCAGCACCATCAGCGCCCCGCACAGGCCCGCCCGCGCCTCGGTCTGGAGCGGGTCGATCTCGCACGCCCGCCGCAGCAGCGGCTCGGCCTCGGCGGCGCGCCCCGCCGCCAGCAGCAGACCCCCCAGCAGCCCCAGCACGCCGGGCGCGTCGGGCGCCAGCCGGTGCGCCCGCTCGGCCGCCAGCAGCGCCCGGTCGCGTTGCCCCCGCATGAGCATGACGTGCGCCACGGCCAGGTGTCCCGCCGCGTCGCCCGGGCGCCGCGCCGTCCAGCGTGTCGCCTCGGCCAGCGCATCGTCCAGCCGCCCCGCGTCGAGCAGGGTCTGCACCCGCGCGGCCAGGTCCGCCGCGTTCATCGCTCGCGCCCGGCACGTTCGTGCCGCTCGCAGGCCCGGGCCCACAGCGCCGTCACGGCGTCGCTGAAGCGCCGGCCGAACGCCGGCGCATCGCACAGCGCCGAGGCCAGCATCCGCCCGCGCAGCTCGCCCCGCAGCGAGCGCAGGCGCGCCGTGTCGAGCGCCAGCGACCGCGCGATCTCGATGTACTGCGCTTCGTCCCGGGCCACGAGCTCCGAAAGACCCGTGTTCGTCATGATCGAAAGCCCAACGCGCCCGGCGTGCCGGTCGCCAACGAGCGTGACGGTCGGCACACCCATCGCCATCGCTTCGCACGTCGTGGTAGTCCCGTTGTACGGGAACGGGTCGAGCGCCACGTCCACCCTCGCGTACATCGCCAGGTGCTCGCGGGTCGATGGCGTCTTGGGCAGCGGCTCGATCCGCGATCCGTCCACGCCCCGCCGCGCGAATTGCTCGCGCACGCGTTGCTGCACCGCCGGTTCGGTCAGCGAGCCGCTCTTGAGCAGCAGGCGCGAGCCCGGCGTCGCCGCCAGCAGGCGGGCCCACAGGTCGATCACCCGTTCGTTGATCTTCGCGAAGTTGTTGAACGAGCCGAACGTCGGCGGCCCGCCCACGCTCGACGGCGGCGGAGCGACGTCCGGCATCTCCTCCGTCGGCACGCGGTAGCAGATGAAGCACGGGTCGATCCGCACCAGCTCCTCGACCGCGTGGTCTTCGGTCCCCGGCGGGTCGGTCAGCGAATCGACGATCCGGTAGTGCACCGCGTGCACGCCCGTCGACGCCGGGTAGCCCAGGTACGTCGCGATCACCGGCGCCGGCCCGCGCACCAGCGCCATCAGGCAGTTGCCGCTGGTGTGCCCGGCCAGTTCGATCAGCACGTCGACCCCGTGCGAGCGGATCAGGTCCGCCACGTCCTGCATGTCCATGCCCACGGTGCGGACCCACGCGTCGGCCAGCGGCCGAAGCCGGGCGCTCACCGCGTCCTCGGGCCCGTGCGAGTAGCACGTCACGTGCAGGCGCGACCGGTCGTACGACGCCAGCAGCGGCTCGACGAAGTACGCCACCGAGTGCTCGCGCAGGTCCGGCGAGATGATGCCGACGCGCACCGGCCCGTCGTGCGCCGCCGCGGTCGGGCGCTCGAACGGCGGCGCGATCTTCGACAGCTCCTGCAGGATCCGCCCGTACGCCTCGTGCGCCTCGCGCACCATCGCCGGCGTCGCCGTCGGGTCGTACAGCGTTGCGCACGCCCGGCGCGACGCCAGGTTGTAGTGCAGCGGGTCGGCCTCCAGTCCACGCGTGAGCAGTTCGACCGCCTCGGTGGCGCGCCCCAGGCCGCCGAGGATGTACCCCATGCCCCACGCCAGGTCGGGCTCCACCTTCGGCCCCCGCACGTGCGGCTCGCCGATCCGCAGCGCCTCGTCGTACTTGCCCACCCGCGCCAGCGTGTTGACCAGGTGCCCCACCGCCCACGGGTCGTCCGGCGAGCCCTCCAGCACCTTGCGCAGCACCGCCACCGCTTCGTCCACCCGGCGCGTCTCCATCAGCACGTTGGCCAACCCGCGCAGGTACACCGGCTCGCCCGGCATCAAGGTCAGCGCCCGGCGAGCGTGAAATTCCGCCCGCTCGATCGGCCCCACGTGCAGCCGGGCCACCCCCGCCAGGTGATGCAGGTTCGGGTCGTTCGGCGACGTCTTCAGCGCGCGGTCCAGCAGCTCCAGGGCCTGCTTGGCCATGTTCATCTGGAGCATCGCCTGAGCCTCGAGCGCCTTGGGATGTGGGGTGCTGGAACGGGTCATCGGGCGTCCGAACCATGGTATCGGCTCGCGCCGCCGACCTGTGCGGCCCCGCACGCATCACGCAGCGCCCGGACCATCCGTTGCGCAAAGCCCGCGCCGTTGCACACCGCGCCGGCCGCGAACCGCTCGCGCAACCCAGTTCGCAGCCGGCGCAGCCGGGCGCGATCGTCCGAGAGCGCGCCGGCGATCGCCACGTAGCCCGCGGCGTCCCCGGCCGCCAGCTCCGCGAGCCCCGCGCCCGTCAACAGGCTCAGGCCCACCCGCGCCGCGTGGTGACCACCGGCCAGCGACACCACCGGCACGCCCATCCACAACGCCTCGCACGTCGTCGTCGTGCCGCAGTACGGCCATGTATCCAGCGCCACGTCCACCCGCCGGTACATCGCCAGGTGCTCGGCAAGCCCGGCGGTCGGCCCGGCGATCTCTACGCGGCCGGGCTCGATCCCCGCCGCGGCGCACCGCGCCCGCAACTGCTCCGTCGCCTGCGCGTCCTCCAGGCCCACCGCCTTGATCAACAGGCGCGAGCCTTCGGCGCGCCCGAGCACCTTGGCCCACAGCTCCAGCAAACGGTCGTTGACCTTCGCCAGCTTGTTGAACGAACCGAACGTCAGCGGTGCTCCGTCCGGAGTCTGCGCGCCAGGCTCCGGCGACCCGGCCGGCGGCCGGTAGCAGACAAAGCACGGATCGAGCCTGATCAGCCGCTCCAGGCTGTGCGCCTCGTACCCCGGCGGATCGGTCAGGCTGTCGACGATCCGCGCATCGACCGCGGCGCACCCGTCCGTCGCCGGGTACCCCAGCCAGTTCACGATGCACGGCGCCGGGCGCAGCGACAGCACGTCGTGCCGGCCCCCCGGCAGCGGACCGGCCAGGTCCAGCAGCACGTCCAGGCCGTCGGCCGCGATCATCGCCGCCGCCGGCCCCGCCGCAAGGTCCGTGATCTCCCGCCACCCGGCGCTGAGCGCCCGCAGCCGGTCGCTCACCGTGTCGCGGCACGGTTGAGTCGCGTAGCACCAGGCGCGCCCACCGGCCACCTCCAGGTGCTCCATCAGCGGCTCCAGGAAGTACGCCACCGAATGCAGGCGCAGATCGCCCGACAGCACCCCGATCCGCAGCGGCCGATCGGCCGGCGGCGCGGGGTTCACCGGCCGCTGGGCCGCTGCGTGCAGCGCCGCCAGACGTTCGTGCGCTGCGCGGATCGCCGGCCCGTCGGCCCCGGGTGCGTACGGCAACGCCGTGGCCAGTTCCCGGCAGATCGTCGCGTCGCGCGGGAACCGCGCGGCCCCGCGCCGAAGCCGCTCCACGGCTCCGTCGGCATCGCCCGATTCAAGGTCCAGCGCAGCCCGCCGAACGATCAGGTCCGCGTCATCGCCCAGGATCTCCAGCCCGCGTTCGCACGCCGCGAGCGCCTCGGCACGCTTGCCGATGTGCAGGAGCGACGCGACCAGGTTGCTCCACGCCGCCGGCTCGTACGGCTCCTGCTCCGCCGCTCGCCCCAGCATCTCGGCCGCTTCGGCCCACCGACCGGCCGCCGCGAGCGCTCGCCCCGCGTCGGAGAGGTACACCCGCCGGCCCGTCGCGGCCGCCCGGCGCAGCGCTCTCCAGATACCCGCGGCGTACGCCTTGCCATCGCACAGCGACGAGCTCAGCAGCCCGTCCCGCACGTCCCGGCGCTGCGCCAGGCTCAACGGTCGGGCCGCCAGCTCCGTAGCCGTGCGCACGTACGTCTCGGCGTCCGGCGCCGCCCATCGGCTCTGCCCCGCCGCGTGCAGCAGCGAGAGGCCCACGCGCCCGGCATGGGCTGCGCCCGCCAGCGACACCACCGGCACGCCCATCAGCAGCGCCTCGCAGGTGGTCGTCGTTCCGTTGTACGGCCAGGGGTCCAGCGCCACGTCGATCTCGCGGTACTGCTCCAGGTGCTCACGGGTGCCGGCGGCGTAGGGCAGCACGCTGATCCGCGACCGCTCCACGCCCCGCGCCTCCAGGCGCGACACCACGCGTTGGCTCACCACCGGGTCGTCGATCCAGCGGCTCTTGAGCACCAGGGCGCTCGCGGGCGTTTCACGAAGCACGCGGCCCCAGACATCGAGCGTCCCGTCCCCGAGTTTGGCGACGTTGTTGAACGATCCGAAGCGCACCTGCCCCGCGCGCTCCGCCGGTCCGGCTTCCACCGGTGGCAGCGACTCCACCGGCGGCGGGCTGTAGCACAGGAAGCACCCGTCCAGCCGCAACGGTCGCTCGGTCAGCAGCCGCTCGGCGCCCGGCGGGTCCGTGCGACCGTCGCACAGCCGCCAGTCAATGCCCGTCAGCCCCGTCGTCGCGGGGTAACCGATCGCCGTCACCTGCACCGGCGCCGCCCCGGCGCTGAGCACGCCCTGGCGCCCCGGCCCGTTGTGGCCGATCAGGTCCAGCAGCGCGTCCAGCCGGTCCTTGCGCAGCAGCGTCAGCAGGTCGCGGTCGTTGAGATCGCCCACGTCGCGCCACGTGTCCGCGGCGCCTTTCAGACGGCGGCGCATCGCATCGTCCCGCTTCACCAGGCTGTAGCACGTCACGTGCGTCGCGGCGCGGTCGCGGTGCTCCAGCATCGGCAGCAGGAAATACGCCACCGAGTGTTCGCGCAGGTCCGACGAGAAACACGCCCACCCACCAGCGTTCCCCCGTCGCGACGATCCGCACGGGCCGCCGGCGTGCCCCAGCAGCCGCTCCACCTGAGCTCGGGCCACCGCACGCTCCTGCGCCGCGCCGAACGCCCGGTGCCACGCCGCCACCCGCTCCGGCGGCACCCCGTCGGCGTAGTTGGCCAGCGTCGCCCGCGTCAGCAGCGTCGTCAGGGTGTCGTCCCGAACGCGCGACAGCGATTCCAGCACCGCCAGCCCCCGGTCGGCAAGGCCCATCTGCCCCAGCGTCTGCGCCAGCGACGCCGCGGCGTCCGCGTGCGCGGGGTCGATCGTCAGCGCCCGCTCGAACAGCGACACCGCCTCGCCCGGCCGGCCGCGCTGCGCCACCGCGTTGGCCAGGTTCACCCACGCCGCCGCGGAATCCGGCACCGCGTCCACGCAGCGCCGGCACGCCCGTTCGGCCTCCTCGTAACGGCCCAGCGCCATGAGCACGCCGCCCCATTCACCCAGCAGCGACGGATCGCCGCTCACTTCGGCCGCCCGCTGCAGGTAGAAGGCGCCCTGCTCCACCTGGCGCATCTGCACAAGCACCCGTCCAAGCGACGCCAGCACCGCCGGCTCGCGCGCGCCGGCCGGGCGCGAGGCCAGCCGCTTCAACTGGTCCGCCGCCTCGGCCAGTTTCCCGGCCGAGATCAGGTCGAACACGCCCTGCGGCACCGGTCCGGTCACGCGACGGCCTCCAGGGCGCTGCGCAGCGCGCCGTAGAACCCGGCCGTGTACGCCGGACCGTCGCACAGCGCCGAGCACCGCACCTGCGCTCGGAGGCTCGCCCGGGCCGCGTCGTTTCGCCGCCCTTCGGCCGCGAGCGATCGCGCGGCTTGGACGTACGCGTCCGGCGTTCCCGCAACCCACGCCCCGCAACCAGCGGCCGCCAGCAGGGAGGCTCCCACGCGAGCCGCGTGCCGGTCGCCCGCCAGCGCGA
This sequence comes from Phycisphaeraceae bacterium, assembly GCA_026126345.1. Lineage (GTDB taxonomy): Bacteria > Planctomycetota > Phycisphaerae > Phycisphaerales > UBA1924 > JAHCJH01. The sequence goes on from JAHCJH010000026.1 coordinate 15,539, forward strand.
CCACCGGCACACCCATCCACAGCGCTTCGCACGTCGTCGTCGTGCCGTTGTACGGCGTGGTGTCCAGCGCCACGTCGATGTGCCCGTACGCCGCCAGGTGTCCACTACGATCCGCCGCCGAAGACAGAACATCCAGCCGCCCTGGGTCGATCCCCGCCTCGGCGCACCGGGCGCGCACGCGATCGGCGACGAACGGGTCGCGCGTCAGGCGCGACTTGAGCACGAGGCGTGAGCCCGGGCACGCCTCCAGCACCCGCGCCCAAAGTCGCAGCGTCGTGCCCGACAGCTTGCTGAGGTTGTTGAACGAGCCGAAGCGCGCCGCGCCGGGCTCGGCCCGCGCCGCCCGGGGTTCCGGCGCATCGTCCGGCGGCCGGTAGCACAGAAAGCACCCGTCCAGCCGCAGCGGGCGCTCGGTCATGTGCCCCTCGGTCCCCGGCGGGTCCGTCACGGCATCGACCAGCCGCAGGTCCATTTCCTCCAGGCCCGTGGTGCACGGGTAGCCGATGGCCGTCAGGTGCAGGCGCGCCGGCCGTCGCAGCACCACCCCCAGCCGGTGATGAGCCGTGACCCCCGCCAGGTCGATCAGCACATCGCACCCCGCGTGGCGCAGCAGTTCGGCGATCGCGTCGTCATCCATCGACTCGGCGTCGTGCCACGCGTCGCACGCCGAACGCAGCCGCGCGGCCGTCGGTCCCTCGTGCCGGCGCAGGCTCACGCACGTCAGGTGTACCGCCGCGCGATCCCGGTGGACCACCAGGGGCTCCGCGAAGCACGCCGCCGCGTGCTCGCCCAGGTCCGGCGAAAGCAGCGCGACGCGCACCGGTCCGGACGCGCGCGCCTCTGGCGGCGATCCCGCCAGCGCCCACGCCGGGCGCCCGGCGCGCAGCGCGCCAGCCAGCCGCGCGTGCGCCGTGAGCACATCCGCCGGCGTGCACGCGTCCGAACAGTTCGTCAGGTACGCCAGGTTGCCCATCGCCGCGGCATCGCCCGGGTGCAGCCGCAGGTGCGCACGCAGCAGGTCCATCGCCTCGTCCACGTCGCCGATCTGACCCAGCAGCCCCGCCAGGATCACCCCATCGGCGGCGTCGGCGCTGCCCAGTTCCACGGCCCGCCGCAGCGACACGATCGCCTCGCCGATTCGCCCGCCGCGCGCCAGCAGCGCCCCGAGCTTGCCGTGCACCGCGCCGATGCTCCCGTCGGCCTCGAGCGCGGCCCTGTATCGCGCCTCGGCAGGGCGGTCGCGACCCAGCAGCGCCAGCGCGTTGCCCGCCATCGCGTGAGCGGCCGCCAGCGTCGCCCCGCCTCGGGCAGCGGCCCGGTCGAAGTAGAACAGCGCTCGCTCGGCCCGGCCCATCGCCAGCAGCAGGTCGCCCAGGTACAGGTTCAACGCCGCGTCCTGCGCCCCGGCGGGCCGGGACGCCGCGCGCGTCAGCACCTCCGCCGCCTCTTCCGGGCGGCCGTCGCGCCGGAGCGCCGCGGCCTGCGAAATGGCGTCGGAGGCCGCCATGCGCTCGCGTCAGGTCTCCAGCCAGCGCCGCACCAGCCGGCGAGACTCGGCGTCGGCCCGCAGCGCATCGTCCAGCGTCTCGAGCGGCCGCACGCCCAACTCGTCCATCGCTCGGCGCGACAACTCCGGGATCCGCCCGAACGGGATCACCCCGTTCAGGAACGCGTGCACCGCTTCCTCGTTGGCGGCGTTGAACACCGCGCCGCTCGTGCCCCCCTCGTCGATCGCCCGGTACGCCAGCCCCAGCGCGGGGAACCGCGCCAGGTCCGGCGGCTCGAAGTCCAATCGGCTCAGCGACGCCAGGTCGAGCTTCCGCGAGCGACCGTCGGGCCGGGCCGGCCACGTCAGCGCGTACTGAATCGGCGAACGCATGTCCGGCGGGCCGAGCTGGGCGATGAGCGAGCCGTCGGCGTACTCCACCAGCGCGTGCACCATCGACTGCGGGTGGATCAGCACGCCGATCCGCGCCGATTCCAGCCCGAACAGCCAGTGAGCCTCGAGCACCTCGAACGCCTTGTTCGTCAGCGACGCCGAGTCGATCGTCACCTTGGCGCCCATGCTCCACGTCGGGTGCTTGAGCGCCTGCTGCGGCGTCGCGTGGTACGCCTGGTCGCGCGTCATCGTGCGGAACGGCCCGCCCGACGCCGTCAGCACCACCCGCGACACGTGCCGCCCGCACGCCATCGGCGGGCAGTCGGCCGCGCCCGGCACGCCGTCGTGCTGCCCCTGCAGGCACTGCCACACCGCCGCGTGCTCGGAGTCAACCGGCAGCAGGCGAGAGCCGCTGGCCCGCGCCGCCGGAACGATCAGTGCGCCGGCGGCAACCAGCGTCTCTTTGTTCGCCAGGGCCACGTCGCGGCCCATCTGCACCGCCGCCAGCGTTGCCGGCAGCCCCGCCGAGCCCACCATCGCCGCCAGCACCACATCGCACTCGACCTCGCGCACCAGACGCTCGGCCGCCCCCTCGCCCGTCCGCCATGCCGTGCCCGCCGGCGCCTGCCCCCGCGCCAGCGCCACCTCCCGCACCGAGAACTCCGCCGCCTGCCGCGCGACCAGTTCGCCGTTGCCCCCCGCCGCCAGGCCCACCACTCGGTACCGCGTCGGCCATTGGCCGCGCTCGTGCAGTCCGTTGAGGTGGCCGATCACGTCCAGCGTCTGCGTTCCGATCGATCCCGTCGAACCCAGCAGGATCACCCGCCGCTCGCTCGGTTGCGAAGAGACGGTCACCGGGCCGCGGGGTTCCACGCTCGAGCGGGTCGTCATGCGTGCGATCTCACCGGCGCGGCTATTCGTCCCGGCGCGCCGACGGGCGCTCGCCTGGCTTCAGCCGACGGTTGAAAGCGTACAGCGTGCGCGGGCGCTGTGCCTGCGGCTGCGAACCTCCGCCGCCCTGTCCACCGTGCCCACCTTGGCCGCCCTGGCCCCCCCCGCCCGACGTCGATTGCTGCTGCGGACGCTGGCCGCCCCCGCCCCCGCCCCCGCCGCCGCCGCCACCTCCGGGCCCCGGGGACACGCTCTACTGGCTCGACTACATCGCGAGCTTCAACGACACGGTGCGCACGCTCGGCACCGACCCGGCGAGCGGCTACGCGCACTATCTGGCGGTGGGCCAGGCCGAGGACCGGCATGCGGCCTTCGACCCGGCGCTCTACCTCGCCCGCTACCCGGAGAGAGGTTCGGCGTTCTGCCGCCCGCCGACTCGGCGCGTTTTTGCTCATTCCCACCCTGCCGTTCGCCTTCTCCGGGCTGGCCGCCCCGGCTTCCTGACCCTCGCCGCCGCGCCCGCATGCCCGCGCCGCCGCCGGCGCGCTTGCAGCGGCCGCCACCCTCACCGGGGAGCGGCTGCCCGTTGGACCGAGCACCGGCGGCTGTCCGTTGCCACGCAGCCCCTGGTCGGCACCGCCCTTCGGCCATCATCACAACGTGGTGCCCCTGATTCGTCCGACGGCGGCTGATCCCCGCCGCCCTCGACCGGCGTCGCCGCCGGGCGGACGCCCTGCGTGCCCTGCGGCTGACTACGGCTCCGGGCTGCTGCCCGTGCGGCAGCACATCGCCGTCGCGTCCGCCACGGCCGCGCCGGCGTTTGCGCCGCCGCCCGCCGCCGGCGGGGATGGTGAAGTTGTCGCCGCCGGGCTCGTCGCCGCCCGGGGACTGCTCGATGGGGTGCGACGGCTCTTCGACCGTTTCTTCCGGCTCTCCGAAGTCGAACTGCTCTTCGGGTTCTTCCAGGTCCGCCGAAGCGGGATCCAGGTCGGTGTACGGCAACAGTGTCCGGTCGTCGGCGCGGTGCCTCGGCAGCCGGTCGATCTCGATGTCGTTGCCGTTGGCCTCGTAGGCGTAGAACGTCACTCGGTCGACGGGAATGGCATCCGACAGCCGCACGGACACGGTCTTGTTGAGCGACCGCTCGAGGCGCGACAGGGCCTTGCGCTTGGTCGAGAGCAGCTCGCCCGCGACGCGCGGGTGGATCACCATCTCGGCCCGGGCGACGACGTCGTGCGCCAGCAGCGATTGCAGGTTGCGCATCGCGTCGGCCGCCACCGAGTCGGCCCGCTGCACCAGCCCGCGACCGTGGCAGGTGGGGCACTCGTGGAAGTGCTGGCTCTCGTGGCTGCCCCGCATGCGCTGGCGGGTCATCTCCAGGATGCCGAACTCGCTGATCGGCAGCAGCGTGCTTCGGGCCCGGTCCTCCTTCATGATCGCTTCGAACTTCTGCTCGACCTCGCGCCGGTGCTTGGCCGCGCGCATGTCGATCAGGTCGTTGATCACGATGCCGCCGAGATCGCGCAGGCGCAGCTGCCGGGCGATCTCATCCACGGCCTCCAGGTTCGTCTTCAGGGCGTTGGTCTCGCTGTCCGACGCGTCGCGGTGCTTGCCGCTGTTCACGTCGATCGCCACCAGCGCTTCGGCCTCGTCGATCACCAGCCGCCCGCCCGACGGCAGCGGCACCTCGCGCGAGTAGATCGTCTCGATCTGCTTCTGCACCCCCATCGCGTGGAAGATCGGCGCCTTGCCCGTGTAGTGCACCAGCTTCGTGGTGCTCCGGGGCGACACGATCTTGATGAACCGCGCCGCCCGCTGCAGCGCCACCTCCGAGTCGATCACCACCCGGTCCGTCTCCCCGGTCATCATGTCCCGCAGCGCACGCACCAGCAGGTCGCTCTCGCTGTACAGCAGGCGCGGCTTGCCCCCGGCCTTGCGCCGACGCTCCATGTCCTTCTGAAGCCGCAGCAGGTACGCCAGGTCCCGCTTCAGCTCCGTCTTGCTCCGGTCCAGCCCCGCCGTCCGCACGATGAACCCGAAGCCCTCGGGCAGCTCCAGCTGGTCGAGGATCGCCTTCATCTTGGCGCGCAGCTCCTCGTCCTCCACCTTCCGCGACACGCCCACCCGGTCCATCCCCGGCATCATCACCAGGTACCGCCCAGGGATCGACAGGTAGCTCGTCACCGTCGGGCCCTTGCTCCCCACCCCCTCCTTGAGCACCTGCACGATCACTTCCTGCCCGCGACGCAGGCAGTCCTGGATCGGCGGGCGCTCGCGCCGCGGCGTCTTCTTGCCCACCCGCTCGGTCGTCTCACCGTCCTCGCCCGGGAAGTACCGCGGGTGCAGGTCGCTGGTGTGCAGGAAGCCCGACTGCTCCAGCCCGAAGTCCACGAACGCCGCCTGGATCGCAGGCTCCACGTTCGTCACCCGCCCGACGTAGATGTTCCCGACGTGCGAGATCTGGTCCCGCCGCTCGCTGTAGAACTCCTCCAGCTTGCCGTCGCGCAGCACCGCGATGCGGCACTCCTCGCCCGGCACGTAGTTGACGACCATCTCTCGTGTGTTCTGTCCCATGTTCCAACAACTCCATGGGCCCCGGCATCGTCCGCGACGACCGACGCTTGGCGCCGGTCGGCTGCGTGATCAGTGCATGTGGGTACGCGACAACGCGCCCGGGCCCGCAAGGTGGGCCGCGCGGCGACGCGTCGAGCAATCCGCTGAAACCCGCACCCGGCCGAACCGGCCGCTGCCCCGCAATCCGGTCGGGCTTGCGCCCGGTCCGGTGACTGTGGTCCCCATGTCCCCGCGCCGGTTCAGCGAATCCCCGTTTCAGGGGGACGCGAGCCAGAATCGTCGCGCGAAAGGAGGGGGGTTCCTTCGGTTGTCCGGCGCGACCGGCGGCCGCACCGATGATCCTTGTCCCGAGTTCCGTTCACCGGCGGCCGTGTGCCGCTGCGGGCGTTCAGTCCTCGACGGCACGACCGTCGAAGGCCTCGGGGATGATTTTCCTGGTCACGTCCCGCAGGTATCTGCTGACGGCGACATCGGATTCGATCGAAGCGGCCTTCTCGGCCACCCGTTCGCACTGTTCAATCGACACGCTGCGGATCAGCCGCTTGAGGGCCGGGAGATACGCCGCGGACACCGAGAGGGTACGCACCCCTAACCCGATGAGCAACATCGTGTATTCCAGCTCGCCGGCTGACTCGCCGCAGCAGGAAACCGGGATATTCCGGTTCTTGGCAGCCGCCGCGACTCCCCGGATCAGGGCGGTCACCGCAGGATTGGCCGGGTTGTACATCTCCGCAACACGGTCGTTGGTCCGGTCCACGGCCATCACGTACTGGACCAGGTCGTTGGTCCCGATCGAGAAAAAATCGGCGTGCTGGGCGAAGGTCTCGGCGCAGATCGCAGCGCTGGGCACTTCAACCATCATGCCCACCTTGATCTTGGGATCGAACTTGGCGTGTTCATCCCGCAGGTCTTCCATGACGTCGTTGAGGATGAATCGGGCCCGCTTGAACTCGTCGGGTGTTGTCACCAGCGGGAACATGAGCCGCACCGGGCCGAGCGCGCTGGCCCGGAGAATGGCTCGGAGCTGGCGCTTGAACATCGGCTGGTTCTGCAGGCAGTAGCGCAGCGACCGGCACCCCAGCATGGGGTTGCGCTCGGGGTTGTCGGCCTGCTCCTGGGTGTACTTGTCGGCGCCCAGGTCCATGGTGCGGATGGTCAACGGACGGCCGCCGAGCATTTCGACGCACTTGGAATAGGCCGCGAAGTGGTCCTCTTCCGTTGGTTCTGCATCGCCGGTGAAGTAGAGGTACTCGGTGCGATAGAGGCCGACCCCCTGGCCGCCCCCGCCCACCACGGAGGGGATTTCCTCAGGAAACTCGATGTTGCCGAGCAATTCGATCTCCGCGCCGTCGAGCGTGAGGCACGGGAGCTTGGCCAGCTCGGACATGCTCAGGCGGAACAGCCGCTGCTGCTCCTCGTAGCGGCGGTAGCGCTGCAGGGTCTTCTCGTCGGGGTCGAGGATCAGGGTGCCCTGGTCGCCGTCGATGATCGCCGGCGTGCCCTCGGTGCATGACTCCACCACGCCATGGGCGCCCACGATCGCGGGGATCTGCATCGCCCGGGCGAAGATCCCGGTGTGCCCGGTCTTGCCGCCGGCCTCGGTGACGAAGCCAAGGACGTGGCTCTTGTTGAATGCCGCGGCCTGGCTGGGCGTCAGGTCGCGCGCCAGCACGATGGCCCTGCGGTCCAGGTCGGCGAGCTTGCTGGCGTGTTCGCCGATGAGGTGCTTGAGCACCCGGGCCGAGAGGTCGTAAACGTCGTCCACCTTGGTCTTGAAGGCCTGGTCGCCCATCGCGCTGAAACGCTCGGCCAGCGCGGTCATGGTGGAGAAGACGGCGTACTCGGCGTTGACCTGCTCCTTCTCGATCAGCTCGTGCATCGGCCGGGTCAGGCTCTTGTCGGCGAGCATGCCCAGGTGGAAGGCGAAGATCTTGGCGGCCTCCTCGCCCAGCTCGCCTCGGGTGCGCTCGCGGACGCCGGAGAGCTCGCTGATGGAGGCGTTGAGCGCCGCGTCGAGTCGGGCGTGCTCGTGGACGACGGCGGTGCGCCCGACCGAACGCCGCGGGATGCGGCGGCGCTGGTCATCGAGGATGAACACCTCGCCGATGGCGATGCCGGGAGAGACCGCGATGCCCTTGATCGTCTGCATGCCGGCGGGTGGGAACGCTGCGGGCGCCGACGCTCGCCGACGCGGGCCTATCGTAGCGGACTCACCGTTCGCGCCGGGCTTGACACGGCGCGCCCGTTGCGGTGAGATACGCCCGGCGGGCCCTGCACGGGCACGAGGCCCCCGCCCGCCGCGATCAGGACGATTCCGCCCGCATGGGGCGCACCGCCGAGCGACTCGAGCCGGCGCACCGTGCGCTGAGCGTCGGGGCGCAGGGCGCGCCGTTCGAGGGCGGATCGAAGGAGTTCTCGGTGCCGACAGGGAGGTCCAGACGGCGTCGCCGCAGGGGCGGCGGGCACGGCGGCCATGGAGCGCACGGTCACGGACCGTCGCCCGGCGGCCAGCCGGGCCAGCCCGGCCCCGGCACGCACCCGCACAGCGCACCGGCGCCCCACGGTTCGACCAACGGCCAGCACGCAAGCGGTCAGCCGCACGGGCACGGGCACGGCGGCCACCGCGCCACGCCGCAGATTGTGATCGAAGGGTTCGACCCGGCGACAGCCCCGCGGCCGCGCCCGTTCGAGGATCTCACCTCGATCGACCCGCAGCCCCGCCTGACGCTGGAGTACCCCGGCTGCCCCGATTCGTGCCGGTTGATCGATCTGTTCTGCCCCATCGGGCGCGGGCAGCGCTCGCTGATCGTTTCGCCCCCCAAGGCGGGCAAGACCACTCTGCTGAAGGACATCGCCGGCTCCATCGTCCGCAACCATCCCGACGTGCAGGTGATCGCCCTGCTGGTGGACGAGCGACCGGAAGAGGTGACGGACTTCAAGCGGACGTTCGCGGCGTACGGAACGCGGGACGACGGGTCGCCCCGCGGGCAGGTCATCGCCAGCAGCAACGACCACGGGGTCGAGCGGCACATCGCCGTGAGCACGGGCACCATGGACCTGTGCAAGCGCATGGTCGAGGCGGGGCGGCACGTGGTGGTGGTGCTGGACTCGCTGACGCGCCTCGGGCGGGCGTTCAACCTGTCGCGCCGGCACGCCAGCAGCGGGCGCACGCTCTCGGGCGGGCTGGATTCGCGGGCGCTGGAGGTGCCGCGCCAGATCTTCGGCTCGGCCAGAAACACCGAGGAGGCCGGGTCGCTGACGATCATCGCCAGCGTGCTGGTGGACACCGGCTCGGCCCAGGACCAGGTGATCTTCGAGGAGTTCAAGGGCTCGGGGAACATGGAACTGATCCTCGACCGCAAGATCTCGGAGAAGCGGCTGTTCCCGGCGATCAACCTGGCCGCCAGCGGCACCCGCAAGGAGCACCTGCTGATGCCCGAGCAGGAGCTCAAGACCGTCACCGCCCTGCGCCGGCGGCTGATCGCGATGCCCCCGCACGTGCAGGTCGAGCAGCTGCTCGGCGCCATGAAGCGCTTCAAGACCAACGCGGAGCTGGTCGGCAGCGCGGGGTGATAACCCGCCCGCACCGACGGCGCATTTTGCCCCGTCGGCGTGTCGGCGGACGGGCTTGCCCGCGCCCTGTCGGGGCGCTCGAACCGACGCCGTTTCGGTCCGAAGCGCGCCCCATGCGCCACGCACGAAACGAAGACACCGCAGCGAACCTGGACAAGGTGGCCGCGAAACAGCGCGGCCAGATCAAGGGGTCCGACCAGTTCCCGGACCCGCGCAAGCCCGGACGGGTGCGGACCGACGGCACGCTGTCGTGCGCGCTGGGCGTGGTGGTGGACGTGTCGGATTCGGGCCTGCGACTGTGCGTGGGCGCGGGTCAGAGCATCCCCCGTGGCGCCCGCCTCATGCTGAAGTTGACCGGTCCCGACGGAACGATCACCTGCCCGGTCGAGGCGGTCTGGAGCAAGCGCCGCGGGTTGCTGGCCCGCGAGGTGGGCTTCCGGTTCGTCGAGGCCGACGAGGCCTTTCACAAGCGGTGGCGCTCGTTCGTGCTGCCGTGCCTGGATATGCGCGCCATCGCGGCCGACACCGTCGAACGCATCGGCCGGGCGGCGTAGGGCCGGCCCGGCGCGCCCGGCTATGGTCCGGGCGTGAACGCCCCGACGGAACATCGGCCCGTGGTGCTGATCACCGGCGCATCGACCGGCATCGGGCGCGGCGCGGCGTTCTGGATGGCCGCGCGGGGCTGGCGGTCGCTGGCGGGGGTGCGGACGGACGCGGACGCGGCGTCGATCACCGCCGATGCGCAGCGCGACGGACTGGCGGTGGAGCCGGTGACGATCGACGTGACCGACGCGGAGTCCATCGGCGCGTGCGTGCAGGAGGTTCGCCGGCGGCTGGGCGCCGCGCCGCTGGCCGGGCTGGTGAACAACGCGGGCATCGCGGTGGCCGGGCCGGTGGAGTACGTGCCACTGGAGGCGTGGCGGCGGCAGTTCGAAGTGAACCTGTTCGGACAGGTGGCGGTGACGCAGGCGTTCCTGCCGATGCTGCGCGAAGCGGTCGCCCTGCTGGGCCGTGGGCGGGCGCGGGTGGTGCTGATGAGCAGCATCGCCGGGCGGGTGGGCCAGCCGATCCTGGGCCCGTACAGCGCCAGCAAACACGCGCTTGAGGCCGTGGGCGATGCGCTGCGGCTGGAGTTGTGGGGCCAGGGCATCCAGGTGAGCATCATCGAGCCCGGGGCGGTTGACACCCCCATCTGGCGTAAGGGCAAGGAGCAGGCGGCGGATATTTCGCCGGACGACCCGCGCCTGGTGCTCTACGGCCGGGCGATCGAGGGTGTGCACCGGGCGTTCGACCAGATCGGGTCCCGGGCGGTGAGCGTTGATGCGACCAGCCGGGCGGTGGAGCGATGCCTGACGGCTCGCCGGCCACCGACAAGGATTGTTGTCGGTAAGGATGCGCGGCGATCGGCCTTGGCGCGGCGACTCCTGCCGATGCGATGGTTTGACCGTATGGTGGCCCGTCGCCTGAACATACCGCTGGATTGAACCGCGCGCCGACTGGTTGAGACTCAGTCGCAACAAGACTACCGTTGCGGCAAGGAGCGACAGGCTCCGGCGTTAAAGGTATGGTTGAAAGGTGACCTTCGAGTCATCTGAGCACTCCGGGAGCCAGCGGATGCCCCAGGGCGAGTCGGACCAGCGCGACGCGGCGGGGGGGTGTGGGTGCACGGGCGGCAAGGCCTGCCCGCCGGTGTCGCTCTGCCAGTTGAAGCCCGGGCAGGTGGCGGTGGTTGCTGAAGCTCGCGTCGAGGCCCGCGATGCCGGGCTGCTGACGGCGATGGGCCTGTGCGAGAACGCGACCATCCGGGTCTGCCGCGTGGGCGAGCCGTGCATCGTCACGGTGATCAGCGCCTGCGACGGGGGCGGGTGCAACCGCATCGGGCTGGCCGGACCGTTGGCTCGGCAGATCTTCGTCCGCACGATCGAGGCCTGAACCGGGCCGACGCCGGCGCTGTTCGCCAGGGACACCGTGCGATGAGCGGAACGGTCGGGTTGCAGGCGGCGTCGGCGGCGGGTGAGCCGGCCGGTGCGCGCCCGGGCCCGGCGCACGTGGCGCTGCTGGGCAACCCCAACACGGGCAAGACCACGCTGTTCAACCGCCTGACGGGGTTGCGCCACAAGACCAGCAACTTCCCGGGCACCACGCTGGAGGCGCGCGTGGGGCGGTGGGTGTGCGGCGGCCGGCCCGTGGACCTGACGGACCTGCCGGGAATCTACTCGCTCGAACTGGACCAGATGGAAGCGGGCGTCTGCCGCGAGGTGCTGGCGGGGCGTGCGGCGCCGCAGGGTTTGGCGCTGGCCGAGCCCGACGCGGTGCTGGTGGTCGCCGACGCGACGAACCTGGCGCGCAACCTGGTGTTCGCCGGCGAGGCGCTGCGCCGGCGGTTGCCGACGGTGGTGGCGGTGAACATGGCCGACCTGGCGCGCAAGCAGGGCGTGCACATCGACGCCGCGGCGTTGAGCGAGGGGTTGGGCTGCCCGGTGGTGCTCATCAGCGCCCGCACGGGCGAGGGGTTGGAGGCGCTGGCGGGCGCGCTGGCGGGGGCGCTGGCGACGGCGGCGGTGCCGACGCGGACGCCGCCGGGTGATGCGCGAGCGGCGCGCC
>JAHCJH010000027.1 GCA_026126345.1 Phycisphaeraceae bacterium
AACGGCCTGGCGCTCTCCGTCGCCGAACGCCTGAGCGGTTCCGGACGCGTGCTGGCGGTGGAGCCGAACGACGCCATGCGACTCGTGGCGGCGCGGCACGGGCGGATCGAACTGATCGCGGCGCGCGCCGAGGCGACGACGATCGCTCACGCATCGGTGGACGTGGTTGCGTGCGCCCAGGCATTCCACCTGCTCGACGGTGCCGCGGCCCTCGCGGAATTCCGGCGGATCGCACGCCGGGGCGGTCGGGTGGCGGTGATCATGAACCTGCACGATCATGGCCCCGGGCTCGGCGGTGCGTTCTGGGAATCGATGGACGCCCACTGCGGGCGTCGGACGGGGCTTCCAGAGCCGGATCACGCGCTGCGAACGGCGGGGTGGCAGGGCCCCCTGCGCGTGGAACGGTGGCGGCACGCGGTGATGGTGGATGTGGAATCAACGATCGGTCTGGCGCGGAGCTACGCCCGGTACCCGGCCGATGAGGCCGAGCGCCGTCGGCTGGACGCCGACCTCGCCCGGGCCCACCGGCAACACGCCGGGCTCGACGGGCTGGCCGCGATGGGGCACATCGCAGCCATGGCCTGGTTCGCGACGGAGTGAGGCGGGGCGACGGCGCGGAACGGTCTCGTCAAGGACGCAGGACGGCGGTCCGGCGCCGGGATCGTGGGGCACGGGCACGGCCGCGGTCTCGTGAAACGAACTGACGGCAATGAGGCGCACGCCCGGGAGTTGCTCGATCGCGCTGGCGGCGCTGCGCAGCGTGGCGGCGCGGTCCCCGAGATTGGACCCCAGGGCGATGGCGGCGGTGAGGGGGGTGAGGGGGGTGGGGGTGGTGGGGGGGGTGGGGGGCATGGCGGGTGCGGGGCGTGCGCGAACGGGTGAACGGTACGGCGGGATGGTCGGAGCGGGGGGCTGTCCCCCTCGCGGCTCGCGACTCGGCACTCGCGACTTTCCACACCGCACCCCAGTGGGGCGCACAATGGTTGGCAGGGGCGGCTCCGCACCCCTGAACTGCAGCCCCCGATTCGAACTGACTTCGTGTCTTCCCACCCCAGCGGGTTTGGTGATGCCCGCTAGGAGGGCGGAGGACGTCCCAGCGCGTTACATTGTTCTGCTATGCCCGAAACATCACCCGCTCAATCCCTGACCGACAAAGCCCGCGCCGATGGCCACCTGCGCCTCGACACCGCCGGCAAGACGGAGAAGATCGTCTACGTCGCGGTCAACCACGCCGAGCGCTGGTCCGACCCTGAGGAGACCTCTTCAAGTTGCTCATCGAGAAGAAGGCGATCTCCAAGTCGGCGGCCAAACTGCCCGACGTGCAGGCCTGTTTCAAGAAGGTCGAGAGCATCTACGCCGCCGATGACGACCTGCGGAACAAGCACTGCCTCGGCCTCTTCCACGCTTTCGTATACTTCTGTCTGACCGACCCCAAGCGGAAGATGCTCAAGCCCTTCAGGCAGTGGGTCACGGGCAATCGGCTCGCGGCCCTCAAGGAAACAGACGCCCACGCATTGATCGAAATCTTCGAGAGCATTCACACCGCCAAGGCCCGCACCGTCTTTGTCTCCATGCAGTTCAGCGACGACACTGACGACACCTACGACACAATCAAGCGAACCATTGACGCCGTCAACGCCGATGCTCGCCCGAGGATCAAGATCGAGCCGCTCCGCATCGACAAGGTGAATAAAGGACACTCGTACACCATTACCGACGCGATCCTGACCGCGATCGAGGAATCGGGGTTGCTCATTGCCGACCTGACCCACGCCAACCCCAACGTGTACCACGAAGTCGGCTACATGATGGGGCTCAACCGGGGCAAGGGCCTGAAGCAGGAAAACTTCATCCTCGTTGCAAAGGAGGAAGCCGGCACCAACCTCGACAAGAAAGTGGGCTTCAATTTGCGAGGCGTGTCGCAGATTCGTTTCAAAAAACAGTCCGACCTCGAAACCAAGCTGGCCAAGCACATCCGCAAGTACTACGAACTCGGCGACGAGTGAGCAACCGTCTCCTCACCCCGCTCCCGTCCTGTCCTCTGCGTGCTTCCGTGTCTCCGTGGTGAACGCCCCCCGCACCGGCCGCGTCTGTGCGCCACTTCTGACCGCCCGTCGCACAACCGTGGTCACTGCCTGGCCTTCGCCCCGCCGCGCCGGCATCATCGCCGCATGAACGCCGCATTCCTCGCCGCCGCCGGTTCTCCCGCCTCCATCCTCCCGCCGCGCTCCATCCCCCGCGCACGATTCAACCCCTTCGCGCCCCCCGCCCCGCGCCGCCCATCGCGCCGCCATCGTCTCCACCGCCGGCCGCACCTCCGCCCACTCAGCACACAGCACCCAGCACTCAGCACTTCTCTCCCCCTCGCGACTCGCGACTCGCGTCTCGCGACTCCTCTGCCCCCTCGGCCCTCGGCCCCGCTCCCTATTGCCCTTCCCCCTCAGCACTCAGCACTCCGCACTCAGTACTCCTCTTCCGCCGCCCTCGCCCACGCCCTCTACCACCGCAACCTCGAACGCATCGCCGAGGCCGATCTCCGCGGCCAGCCCCCCAGCGACGAAACCCTCCGCTATCTCGACTTCCTGCCGCCAGTTCGTCTCCGCGCCTTCATCGACCTGCGCGAACGCACCCTCAACGTCCGACTCGCCCGCGACGCCCAGGCCGCCGCCCGCCGCGCCGGTTCCACAGCACGCACCAACAACCCCGCGCGCACCGCCGCCGACCGCCCGCGCCACGACCCGCTCGACGACGACATTCACATCGACGACGACGCCACCACCGCCACCACCCGCCCGTCCCGCGCTTCGTTCAGTTCTCGTTCCCGTTCCCGCACCCGCGCGCCCGACTTGCCCATTCTCCCCGTCAACCCCGCCGACATCACCCCGCCCCGCTCGAAGACGACGACTTCCTCCCGCCCGCTCCTTCCGTCAGCACACTCGCCCCTTCCGAATCCGTGCCCATCCGTGCGAATCCGAGTCCCCTGCCTTCTCCTCGCGACTCGCGACTCGCGTCTCGCGACTCTCCTGTCCCCCCTCAGCACTCAGCACCCGGCACTCAGCACTTCTCTCCCCCTCGCGACTCGCGACTCGCGTCTCGCGACTCTCCTGTCCCCCCTCAGCACTCAGCACCCAGCACTCAGCACTTCTCTCCCCCTCGCGACTCGCGACTCGCGTCTCGCGACTCTCCTGTCCCCCCTCAGCACTCAGCACCCAGCACTCAGCACTTCTCTCCCCCTCGCGACTCGCGACTCGCGTCTCGCGACTTTGTCTTCAAGGATCCCTCCGACACCGACGCCTTCCGCGGCCGCGAACCGCCCACCCCGCGCGATGCCCACCTCATCCACCCCGTCTTCCTCCCCGTCCGCTGGGAGCCGCCAACCTATGGCTTCTAACCACCCGCCGCCCTGCCTCTATTTGCTGATGTTCCGCTTTCCTGCTTTCCTGCTTTCCGGCTTTGCTGCTTTCCCCGCCCCTCCCGGGCCCCATCGCCTCCGCGCGTCGCCGCTACTTCCACTTGATGTTGCAGCCGATGCTGGGCAGTTGGGGCTCGGGGGCGGGGCGGCCGGCCAGGACGGCGTCGAGCGCGGCGCGGAGGTCTTTGCCGGTGACGGGCAGGTCGCCGGCGGCGGAGCGGCCGGGCGGGCGGCTGGGGTCGAGCTGGCCGCGGTAGGCCAGGCGGCGGTGGCGGTCGTAGAGGAAGAAGTCGGGGGTGCAGGCGGCGGAGAAGGCGCGGGCGACGATCTGGGATTCGTCGTAGAGGTACGGGAAGGTGTACCCGGCGGCGCGGGCTTCATCGCGCATGAGGTCGGGGCCGTCGGCGGGGTACGAGGCGGCGTCGTTGCTGCTGATGGCGACGATGCCGACGCCGCGGGCCGCGTAGTCGCGCCCGAGGCGGGCGAGTTCGGCGCGGATGTGCTTGACGAAGGGGCAGTGGTTGCAGATGAACATGACGAGCAGGGCGGGCGCGGCGGCGAAGTCGTCGCGACGGACGTCGCGGCCGGAGACGGTGTCGGGGAGTTGGAAGTCGGGGCAGGGCGTGCCGAGGGGAACCATGGTCGATGGGGTGGCGGCCATGGCGCATGGTACGTGCGGCGCGGCGGGGGCCGGGCGGGTCGGGCGAGTCGGGCGGGCGATGGGTTGAGGGTGCGTCGGTCAGCGCGGCGGCGGCGGTGTGCGTGCGCCGAAGGGACCGGTCCCACGAAGCCCGGCGGTGAACGGTCATTTCACCGCCGAGGCCGCGACGGCTTGCGCCGTCGTGATCTCCCTCTCAGAGAGTTTGCGGGCGCTGCGGGCTGGTTCGGCGCCGCGCGCGACCCGGAGAGAAGGTACCGCGCCGGGCGTCGGTGTCAATGCCGAACGGGGCGTTCGGTCTTCGTGAAGGCGGCCCGCCGGAACCGGGCGGTGCGAGTCTCAGATCAGGCCGTCGGGGCGGCCTGCGGCCGGGCCTGCGGCACCGCGGCGACCAGGGCCCGCGTGTAGGGGTGTTCGGGCCGGTCGATGACGGCCGGCGCGGGCCCGCGCTCGATGATCCGGCCCTGTCGCATGACGGCGATGTCGGAGCACATGTGGCGGACGACGGCCAGGTCGTGGCTGATGAAGAGCATGGAGAGGTTGAGGTCGCGCCGCAGATCGCACAGGAGGTTGAGGATCTGGGCCTGGATGGAGACGTCGAGCGCGCTGGTGGGCTCGTCGCAGATGAGCAGGCCGGGCCCGCAGACCAGGGCGCGCGCGATGGCGATGCGCTGGCGCTGCCCGCCGCTGAACTCGTGGGGCCAGCGGTCCATGGAGGCGGGGGGCAGGCCGCAGCGCTGGAGCATGTCGGCGGCGCGGTCGCGGCGTTGGGAGGCGGTGTCGCACAGGCGGTGGACGAGCAGTGGCTCGGCGACGATCTCGCCGACGCGGTGGCGCGGGTTGAGCGAGCCGCCGGGGTCCTGGAAGATCATCTGGGCCGAGCGGCGGATGCGACGCAGCGCGCCGGCGCGGGCCGAGGTGACGTCGGCGCCGGCGATCTCGATGCGCCCGGTGACTTCGGCCTCCTGCGGCAGCAGGCGCAGGACGGCGCGGCCGACGGTGGTCTTGCCGCAGCCGGACTCGCCGACGAGACCGACGCAGGCGCCGGCGGGAACGTCGATCGACACGCCGCCGACGGCGATGGTCTGGCCGGTGCGACGGCGCAGCAGGCCCCGACGGATGGGGAACGAGACGCGCAGGTCGCTCAGGTGCAGGGCCGCGGACACGGGCGATGGTATCGGCGTGCACCGGGGCGGCGTCTGGTCCGCGGCTGCGGCGGTGTGGTCCGGGCGGGGGCGGCGACCGGTACGATGGGCCGTGCGATCGGCCGGGCTGAGCGATGCGGCGGATGTTCGAGCGGCGGGCCGCCTGCTGGCGATCCTGACCCTGCTCAACTGCCTGGCGTGGTTCGGGCTGAGCGTGCTGGCGTTCAACCCGCCCTTGGACGTGGTGGAGATGCTGATGTGGGGGCGGGACCCGGCGTGGGGGTACGCCAAGCACCCGCCGCTGGTGCCGGTGCTGGCGGACCTGGCGTATCGCGCGGCCGGCGGGGCGTGGGGCGTGCACCTGCTGTCGCAGGTGTTCGGGGCGGCGGCGGTGTGGGGCGTGTGGAGCGTGGCGCGGTGCGTGCTGCCGGCGCGGGAGGCGCTGCTGGCCGGGGCGCTGACGCTGGCGGCGCCGTGCGTGACCGACTTTTCGGCCGAGTTCAACAACAACGTGGGGCTGGTGGCGGCCTGGAGCGTGTCGTGCGCGGCGTATTTCCACGCGATGCGGACGGGGCGCGTGGGGTGGTGGCTTCTGCTGGGGGCGGCGATGGGGGCGGGCGTTCTGTGCAAGTACACAGCGCTGATGCTGGCGGCGCCGCTGGGCGTGCACCTTCTGGCGACGCTGCGGGGGCGCGCAGCGCTGGCGACGGCCGGGCCGTGGGCGGCGGTGCTGGTCGCGGGCGTGATCGTGGCGCCGCACGCGGCGTGGCTGGTGGAGCACGGCTGGGCGCCGATTCATTACGCATCGGAACGGGCTCGGGGCGTGCCGGGCCTGGCGGGGCGGATGCTGTTCGCCGGGGAACTGGCGGCGATGGCCGCGGCGATGTCGGCGGTGGCGCTGGTGGCGTTGCTGCCGCGGCTGAGGCGGGAGGCGGATGGCTGGGTGCCGACGTCGGCGGTGGAGCGGCCGGACGATCGGGGGCTGGTGGTGTGGATGTGGATCGGGCCGATCGTGCTGCACGCGGTGGTGTGCCTGGCGCTGGGGTGGCGGATGCGGTTTGCCTGGACGGTGCCGCTGGCGCTGCTGGCGGCGCCGGCGCTGATGCTGCTGATCCGGCGCGACCCGATCGCGGACGGCGCGATGCGGCGCTGGGCGTGGGCGGTGGCTGGGGCGGCGTGGCTGGGTCAGGCGGCGGTGCAGGCGCTGACGGGCACATCGTTGGCGAGCCCGGACGGGCGGATGGGCCGTGAGCAGTTGCCGGCGGGGGACCTGGCGCTTCGGGCGAGGGAACTGACTGGTGGTGGGGAGTATGGATGGGTGGTGGGGCCGTGGTGGGTGAGCGCGAGCGTGGCGCTGCACCTGGAGGGCCGGCCGCGCGTGTACGACCCGGTGTACCTGGAGAACGCCGCGCCTGCGATCGCTGCGCGGATGGCGGCGGAGGATCGGGCGTTGGTTCGGCGGATCGCGGCGGAGGGTGCGATGGTGATCTGGCCCGCGGCGGGGCAGCCCGGCATGCTGCACGGGCCGCACGTCGGAGCGATCGTGGTGGAAGGGTCACCGCCGACGGAGGTGAGCCGGCGCTGGCCTGGGGTGCGGGTGCTGGGAGCGGTGGAGGCGGCGCCGTGGGTGCTGCGGTGGTGGCCGGGTCAGGGGGCGCTGCCGCCGGTGCGGCTGTGGGTGGGCGTGGTGAATCCGGGGTCGGAGGTTGGCGGCCCGTGGCGGTCGGACGGGGGCGACGGGAGCGGTGCGGGGATTGACCGGAACGGAGGCGGGGCTACGCTTGGATCGTTGGGTAGGTAGCTCAGTTGGTAGAGCACCGCATTGAAAATGCGGGTGTCGCCGGTTCAAGTCCGGCCCTGCCCATTGGCCCGGCATCCGCGGCGTCACACCGAGCACCAACGGCACGATGATCTCTCGGGCTCGAAAGTCAAGACGGGCGTTGCGCGGCACTGCGTGGGCGGTCGGCGGGTGGGAGGCGGCGTGCGCCGCGGTGCTGGCGGGGACTGTCGGGGCGGGTCCGGCGGTGAACGACGTGCCCGGCTCGGGCCGGTCGTGCTGCGGCGGGGCGAGCGCGGCGATGCTTCGGGTCGGGTTGGCGCCAACGCCGCCCGCGGCGACGAGTCCGTCGGCTTCGGACGGAACGTCGATCAAGCCGCGGGGCATGGTGTGGATTCCCGGCGGCGAGTTTTCGATGGGCAGCACCGACCGACTGGCGCGGGCGGATGAGGGGCCAGTGCACCGCGTGCGGGTGGACGGCTTCTGGATGGACGCGACGGAAGTGACCAACGCGCAGTTTCGGGCGTTCGTGGAGGCGACCGGGTACGTGACGACGGCGGAGCGGCCGGTGGACTGGGAGGAGATCAAGAAGCAGCTGCCATCCGGCACGCCCAAGCCGCCGGACGAAGTGCTGAAACCGGGGGCGGTGGTGTTCACGCCGCCGGCGCGGCCGGTGCCGCTGGACAATCCGAGCGCGTGGTGGACGTGGACGGCCGGCGCGAACTGGCGGCACCCCGGGGGCCCGGGCACGACGATCGAAGGACGCGACCAGGAGCCGGTGGTGCAGGTGTCGTGGGACGACGCCGTCGCGTACTGCCGGTGGGCCGGCAAGCGGTTGCCCACGGAAGCGGAGTGGGAGTTCGCGGCGCGCGGCGGGCTCGACCGCAAGGTGAATGTGTGGGGGGATGAGCCGGTTTCGCCCGAGCGAGCGAACACCTGGCAGGGGCGGTTCCCGGACGCCAACACGCGCCAGGATGGGTACGCCGGCGCGGCACCCGTCGGGCGCTTCCCGCCGAACGGCTACGGGCTGTACGACATGGCGGGCAACGTGTGGGAATGGTGCGCCGACGCGTACCGGGACGACGCCTACGCCCGGCGCGTGGGAGCGGCGGGCCCGGGGGTGCTGATCGTGAACCCGGCCGGGCCGGAGTCGTCGCGCGATCCGCGCAACCCCGACGCGCCCGTGAGCCGCGTGCACCGGGGCGGGTCGTACCTGTGCAATGACTCGTACTGCGCCAGCTACCGCCCGAGCGCGCGGATGGCGGCGCCCCCGGACAACACCATGCAGCACCTGGGGTTCAGGTGCGTGATGAGCGATCGTGAATCCAGGACCGGGCCCGTCGCGCCGTCGCGCGTTCCGGGCGATGAACAGAAGGGAAAGCCATGAAGCAGGGCGTGCGCGTGCTGAACATCGGATGGCGGTTGTGCCTGGCGGCGGCGTTGCTGGCGGTGGGGGGAGGCGCGGGCGTGGCGGCGGCGCAGCCGGCGCGCCCGGCCGGCGCGCCGGCTCAGGCCCGGCCGAACATCGTGCACATCGTGGCCGATGACCTGGGCTGGAAGGACGTGGGCTTCAACGGCTGCACGGACATCAAGACGCCGAACCTGGACAAGCTCGCCTCGACGGGCGCGAAGTTCACGCAGTTCTACGTTCAGCCGATGTGCACGCCGACGCGTGCGGCGCTCATGACCGGGCGGTACCCGTTCCGGTACGGGCTGCAGACGGCGGTGATCCCGTCGGTGTCGTCGTACGGCCTGGACACGACCGAGTGGCTGATGCCCCAGTGCCTCAAGGAGGCCGGGTACGCGACGGCGATCATCGGCAAGTGGCACCTGGGGCACGCCGACAAGAAGTACTGGCCCAAGCAGCGCGGCTTCGACTACCAGTACGGCGCGATGATCGGCGAGCTCGATTACTTCACGCACGACGAGCACGGCGTGCTGGACTGGTTCCGCAACAACGAGCCGGTGAAGGAAGAGGGCTACACCACGACGCTGCTGGGCGCCGATGCGGCGCGGTACATCCGCGAGCGCGACCCGAGCCGCCCGTTCTACATGTACCTGGCGTTCAACGCGCCGCACACGCCGTACCAGGCGCCGCAGTCGTACATCGACCGGTACAAGCACATCGACGACCCGACGCGCCGCACGTACGCCGCGATGATCACGTGCCTTGACGACGAGATCGGGAGGGTGATCGACGCGCTGGAGAAGGCGGGGGTTCGCGACAACACGCTGGTGCTGTTCCACAGCGACAACGGCGGCACGAAGAACGCGATGTTCAGCGGCGTGATGGCCGACATGAGCAAGGTGAAGATCCCGTGCGACAACGGTCCGTACCGCGAGGGCAAGGGCATGCTGTTCGAGGGCGGCACGCGCGTGTGCGCGCTGGCGAACTGGCCGGGGAAGATCAAGCCGGGCGTCGTGGACGGCATGATCCACGCGGTGGACGTGTACCCGACGATCGCGGCGCTGGCCGGCGCGTCGACCTCCAAGTGCAAGCCCCTGGACGGCCTCGACGTGTGGAGCACCATCGCCGAGGGCAAGCCGTCGGCGCGGACCGAGATCGTCTACAACGTCGAGCCGTTCCGCGGCGCGGTGCGCCAGGGCGACTGGAAGCTCATCTGGCGGACCATGCTGCCGTCGAGCGTGGACCTCTACAACATCGGCGCGGACCCGTCGGAGACGAAGAACCTCGCGGCGGAGCATCCGGAGCTCGTGGCGCGGCTGCAGCAGCGGTTGAACGCGCTGGCCAAGGAGGCGGCCAAGCCGCTGTTCCTGCAGGACCAGTTCAAGGTGGTGATGAAGAACATGAAGGGCGAGCCCGTGCTGCCCACCGACGACGGGTTCGGCGATCCGGATCGGCACTGATCATCCACGCGACCATCGAGAAAGGACCGATCCGATGATGCGTTCACTCTGGCTGAACGGAGCCGCGCTCGGCGCGGCATGGTGCTCTGCTGTCGCCGTCGCTCCCGCACGAGGGGCGACGGCGGACGAACCGCCGGCGGCGGCGAGCCTTCCGACGAACGACGCCGCGTGGCGGGCGGAGTTCACGACCTGGATCTGGCTGGTGGGCATGACCGGGGACGTGCAGGCGCGCGGGGTGTCGGGCAGCGTGGACGCGAACTTCGGCGATGTGCTGGAGGCGTCGGACTCGCTGCTGGCGTTCTCGGGCCGACTCGAAGTGGGTTACGGATCGATCGCCGGGTTCATCGACGGCATGTACGCCAGCATCGGCGCGGAGCGGCAGCTCGGTCCCGGCGGGCTGTTTGATCTTGAGGTCAAGAACGAGCAGGGCCTGATCGACTTCGGGCTGATGTACCGGCTCGGGACGTGGGAACCTTCGGGCGACGCGGCCAAGGGCACCCGCAAGACCACACTGGACGTCTTTGGGGGCGGGCGCTATTCGGTCGTCGCGCTGGAACTGGACCCGGGCATCGGGCCGACCGTCAGCCAGAGCAAGGGCTGGGTGGACCCGATCCTCGGGGCGCGTCTGGTGCTGCCGGTGGCCGAGCAGTGGCACCTGTCGCTCAGCGGCGACGTCGGCGGTTTCGGCGTGTCTTCGGATCTCACCTGGTCGGCCAGCGCCGGGGTCGGGTTCGATTTCACGATGTTCGGCATGCCGGCGACGCTGTTTGCGGGGTATCGCGCCGTCGGGTGGGACTACTCCTCCGGCAGCGGCGCGTCGGCCTTCCGGTGGGACATCATCCAGCACGGTCCGTTGCTGGGCTTGTCGGTGAGGTTCTGAGCCGGTACGGGCCGAACGGTCGGGGGACGCGGAGCGTTTCGATGCACCATGCCGTGATGGCCGTCCTCATGGGATTCCTGTCCTGGTCGTTCGCCTCGGCCGTGGGCGCTCAGCCCGCCGATGCGCCGGCTGCGCCGCAGGGTGCGACCGCTTCGGCCGCGCCGACGGACCAGGGGTGGCCCCGTATCTTCAGCAAGGGCGACACGGTGGTGGTGATGCACCAGCCGCAGGTGGACGCGTGGGAGGACTACGCGAGGATCCGGTTCCGGTGCGCTCTGGCCGTGACCACGGCCAAGGAAGCGCCGGTGCGGTGGGGCGTGCTGGAAGTCGCGGCGCGAACGCTGGTCGATGCCCAGGAGCGCCAGGTGCTGCTGACCGAGCCGGAGGCTGAAGTTCGATTCCCGGGCATCGCGGACGCGGAGGAGGCGAATCTCCGGGCGATCGTGCGCGACGTGGTGCCGAAGCGGTCGTCGATGGTGGTCTCGCTCGACCGGGTGATGGCGTACCGCGTGGGCGCGCCCGCGGCCCGGCCCGTCGCCGTGAATACCGCGCCGCCTGCGATCTTCCACAGCGAGCGCGAGGCGATCCTGGTGTCGTTCGCCGGTCCGGTGCGGCTCAAGCCGATTCCGGGCACGTCGCTGATGTTCGCGGTGAACACCAACTGGGATGTGATCTACGACCCGGCGGCGTCCCGCTACTACCTGCTCAACGGGCAGGCCTGGCTGACGACCGAGGATCTGCTCCGGGGCCCCTTCGCCCCGACCGACCGGTTACCAGCGGACATGGCGCGTCTGCCGGGCGACGACAACTGGGCCGATGCGCGGGCGGCGGTGCCGGCGCGGGTGCTGGGGCGAGCGCCCGAGGTGTTCGTGTCGACGCGTCCGGCGGAACTGATCGTCACGGAGGGTCCGGCCGAGTACAGCCCGATCGAGGGCACCGGGTTGATGTACGTCACCAACTGTGAAGCGCCGGTGCTCATGGACTCCAAGACCCGCACGCACTACTTCCTGGCCGCGGGGCGATGGTTCGCCGCCCCGTCGCTGGCCGGTCCTTGGGCCGGCGCGCCGACGCCGCTGCCCGAGGGATTTGCCCGCATTCCGGAGCAGAGCCCGGTGGGCTATGTGCGGGCCTCGGTGCCGGGCACGCAGGAGGCGATGGACGCAGTGCTGCTGGCCTCGGTGCCCAGTACGGCGACGGTCAACCGATCCGAGATGACCGTCAACGTGGTGTACGACGGGCCGGCCCGGTTCAAGCCGATCGAGGGAACCACCGTGGCGTACGCGGTCAATACGGCCTACGACGTGTTCGAGGTCGAGCGGCGGTTCTACTGCTGCCACCAGGGGGTCTGGTTCTCGGCCGCGGCGGCGTCGGGACCGTGGGCGGTGTGCGACGCGGTGCCGGTGGCGATCTACTCCATCCCGCCGAGCAGTCCCAAGCACATCGTGACCTACGTCTACGTGTACGACTCGAGTCCGACGACGGTGACGGTGGGGAGCACGGCGGGGTACAGCGGGCAGTTCGTCGCGGCCACGGGCGTGGTGATGTTCGGTCTGGGGGTGCTGGTGGCCGAAGCGCTCGACGATGACTGCGACTGGTGCCGGCCGGGGCCGTGGTGGTACTCCTACGGCTGCGGGGCGATCTACAGGCCGCAAGTCGGCGGATTCTGGTGCGGGGGATACCGCTGGTATGGGCCCTATGGCGGGGCCGGCGGCGGCGCGATCTACAACCCGCACACCGGCGCGTGGGTCCGAGGCGGCTACCGGTACGGGCCGGGGGGCGCCGTCGCGGGGCGCGCGGGGTACAACCCCTGGACCGACACGTACGCCGCGCGGGTGGGCGTCGCCACGCCGTACGGCACGTGGACGCGGGGCGTGGTGACGCGGGGCGATGCGTGGGTGCGCGGGGGCACGCGCACGACCGATCGCGGCAGCGCGGGCTGGGTGGAGACGTCGCGCGGCGGCGGGGCGGTGCGCGTGGACCCTCGCGGGCCGGGGCAGACGACGATCGTGCGTGACGCCGACGGCGACGTGTACGTGGGCAAGGACGGCAAGATCTACAAGCGGTCCGAGGACGGCGGGTGGGAAACGCGGTCCGGCGATCGGTGGGAGCGGGTGAACGCGCCGGAGAATCGTCCCGGCGATGGGCGCGCGCCCGTTTCGCCGGCGACGACCGATCGCCGACCGGCGCCCGCGGACCTTGACGAACAGGCGCGGGCCCGGGAGCGTGGGAACGCCGGGACCCAGCGGTTCGAACGCAGCCGCAGCGCGCCGGCGCGGCCGCCGGCCCGAAGGCGATAGGCCAACCGGACGGAGTGCGTGGGGTGGACTTGCGGATTCCGCGGCGCGCGGTAGACTGCGCGAGGGCTTGCCGGTCCGCGAGGAGATGTACGTGGGAAATCGAAATCGAGGCGTTGCGGGGCTGGCGCTGGCGATGGTGCTGGCGGTGATGACGTTCCTGCCCGGCGCTGTGGCGCTGGAGCCGGCGACATTCGAATTCACGTACCAGGGGCACCTGACGTTCGGCGGCACAGTGGTCAACGGCACCCGAGAGATGAAATTCAGGCTCTACGACGCCGCGACGGGGGGCAATCAGGTCGGCCCGGAGATCACGGTGCCGGCGGTGGTGGTGAGCGAGGGGAAGTTCAGCGCGAAGCTGAACTTCGGTTCGAGTCCGTTCCGCGGGCAGGCGCGGTGGCTGGAGATCTCGGTGAGCGGGTCGATCGGCCCGCCGTACGTGGTGCTGGCTCCGCGCCAGGCCCTGACGGCAACGCCGTACGCGGCGTACGCGCTGTACTCGGGGATCACGGCGTCGATCGATGCGCAGTTCAGCCAGGACGATCGATCGGGCTGGACGCACACTGAAGTCCTGGGCGATGACACGTGCTTCCTGAACATCCCGCTGGGGTTCAC
This sequence comes from Phycisphaeraceae bacterium, assembly GCA_026126345.1. Lineage (GTDB taxonomy): Bacteria > Planctomycetota > Phycisphaerae > Phycisphaerales > UBA1924 > JAHCJH01. The sequence continues at coordinate 13,650 of JAHCJH010000027.1, forward strand.
GTTCACGGGCTGGGGGTTGTCGATCAACAGCGTGAGCGTGTCGAGCAACGGGCTGCTCTTCTTCGGGAGCGGCTGCAGCAACTCGTTCAACAACACGGCGCTTCCGAGCGGCATCAGCAATGACCCGATTCTGGCGTTCTTCTGGGACGATCTGGACGACTTCGGCGCCGGGGAGTATTTCGAGTACGCCACGTTCGGCAGCCCGGGCGGGCGCGTGTTCAACCTGTACTACCGCAATCGACTGCACTCGCCGGTGTGCGGCGCCGACGCGATCAATCTGATGGTCTCGATCCACGAAGGATCCAACCTCATCCGCGTGACCTATTCGGGCTTCTCCACGTGCGCGAACATGCGGGGCGCGGGCGCCACGATCGGCCTGCAGGGTCCGGGCGGGGCGGGCGCCGATGCGTTCATGGTGAGTTACAACGCACCGATCCTCGACGACAACGCGCCGCGCCAGAGCGTGAGCTTCCAGCCGCCGCGGCAGTGACAATTTCGGACGAAACGGCCGAATCAGGAGCGACACATGGGCATGGGCGGCAGTCGGCGATCGCAGCGATCGAACACCACATCGGCCAGCGGCGCCAAGCGGCGGTCGGCGACGAGCACGTCGCACCGCGGAAGCCGCGTGGAACCGTCGCACATCACCGAGCGCAAGCGGGAGGCGGCCCAGAAGAAGGCCGGTCGGACCGGGAAGAAGAAATGACCAGGGTCCCGCGGCCGCCTAGTCGTGCGGGAACATCGGCAGCGGGCCCGTGCCCCAGGCGATCATGAGGTTGCCGCCCCGGGGAAAGACGCGGGCGATGAAGCGGCGATCGGGATCGGCGTCGGTGGCGACGGCCAGCCAGTCTGCGTCCGGCGCTTCGAGCGCTGCGCTCTGACGGTCGGTCAGCAGCCCGGTGATCCACGCCTGGGAGTCGTCTCCGCCGGACATATCCATGAGCTCGAAGAACAGGCGCAGGGCCCGGCGGCCGCAGGACCGGCAGCGGACCACCCGCACGCTGAAGTGAGACTCGTCCACGAACTGACGCAGCACTTCGCCACGCGTCCAGAACGAGTGCGCGGCTTCGGCGTCGTCGGCGCGGCAGGGGCACGGGCTGGCCTGGCCGGCGTTCATGCGGGGGCGGCGCCGGCGCCCTCGTGGCGGAGCTGGCCGCAGGCGGCGGCGATGTCGCGTCCGCGGCTGGCGCGGATGTGGGTGTTGATCTGGCGGTCGCGCAGGATGGACTGGAAGCGCAGCACGTCGGCGTCGCGCGGGCGCTGGAACTCGATGCCCGCGACTTCGTTGTAGCGGATGAGGTTGATGTTGGCGCGGAGCGTGCGGGCCAGGCGTGCGAGCTGCTCGGCGTGCTCGGGGCGGTCGTTCACGCCGCGGAGAAGCGTGTACTCCAGGGTGATTTCGCGCCCGGTCTTGTTGAACCACCGTTGGCACGCGGCCAGCAGGTCTTCGATGGTGGTGTACTGGGACCAGGGGATGAGGGCGCGGCGGATGTCGTTGGTGGGCGCGTGGAGCGAGAGCGCGAGGGTGACGGGCAGTTCGAACTCGGCGGCCAGGCGGTCGATGAACTTGGGCAGGCCGACGGTGCTGATGGTGACCTTGCGCGCGGAGATGCCCAGGCCGTTGGGGGCCAGGGCGCAGATGGTCCGCACGGCCCGGGTGACGGCGTCGAAGTTGCTCAGCGGCTCGCCCATGCCCATGAACACGACGTTGGTGATGCGCTGGCGCAGGGGGCCGGGGACGGCGCAGAGCCGCCAGACCTGCTCGACGATGCGGCCGGCCGAGAGGTTGCCGTCGAGGCCGCCCAGGCCCGAGGCGCAGAAGCGGCAGCCCACGGGGCAGCCGACCTGGGAGCTGATGCAGGCGGTGCGGCGCTCGTCGCTGGGGATGAGCACGCACTCGGTCTGGCGGCTGGTGTCGCCGGTGATGGGCAGCGCGACGGCGGTCGGTTCTGCGGCGACGGGCGTCTCCGCGGGCGGCGCCGGATCGTCCCGCCACTGGATGAGCAGCTTGCAGACGCCGTCGCTGGCGCGCCGGTCGGCGATCACGTCGCCGCTGAGGAACGTCATCTCGGCCGCCAGGCGCTGGCGTTCCCACACGGCCAGGTTGCTCATCGACGCCGGATCGACCACGCCGTGGACGTACACCCACTCGAGGATCTGCCGGGCACGGAACGGTGCGAAGCCCCGCTGGTCGCACCAGGCCTTGAGGGTGTCGGGGGTGAACTCGAAGATGTGGTGCCGGGGGGGGTTCACAACGGCGCGGCGGGCGAAAGGGCGCGCCCGGCGACGGTGATCGGCACCGCGCCGTACGCCTCTTCGTTGATGGTCCAGTTGCCGACGCGGATCTTGCGGCCCTCGGGGTCGATGCCGCGCTCGCGCATCAGTTTCTTGAGCGTCGCCGGCAGGCCGAACTCGACGTCCTCGGGCACGACGTCGCGCTGTTCCAGGGAGCCGCCGTAGCGCTTGAAGAGCGTGCGGCAGATCTCCGCGACCAGGTCTTCCGGTGCGCTGGCGCCGGCGGTGAGCAGGATGGTCGCGTCGCGTCCCTGGCCTGGGGTGTGCGCGAACCACTCGTGGCGAAGCTCCGTGACGTCGTCGAGCAGGAAGGCCTTGACGCCGACGTTCTCGGCGATTTCCGTGAGCCGGACCGAGTTGGACGAGTTCTTGCTGCCGACCACCAGCACCACGTCGCACTCCGGGGCGATCTGGCGCACGGCCATCTGCCGGTTGGTGGTCGCGTAGCAGATGTCCGAGCCCGGCGGCTCCTTGATGTTGGGGAAGGCCTTCTTGAGCGCGTCGATGATGACCGCGGCGTCGTCGGTGCTCAGCGTGGTCTGGGTGAGGTAGACGAGCTTGTTGGGGTCCTTGATCGTCAGGCGGGGGATGTCGTCCGGCGACTCGACCACCTGCGTCGCGTCGGGCGCCTCGCCCCGAGTGCCCTGGACCTCCTGGTGATCCTCGTGGCCGATGAGCAGGATCTGGTAGCCCTGTTTGGCGTAGCGGATCGCCTCGGAGTGAACCTTGGTGACCAGCGGGCAGGTGGCGTCCACGGCGGTGAAATTGCGCTCTCGCGCCAGTTCGCGGATGGCCGGGCTCACGCCGTGCGCGGAGAAGACGACGATCGAGCCAGCCGGGACCTCGGCCAGGTCCTCGACGAAGATCGCGCCGCGATCGATGAACCGCTGCACGACGTGCTTGTTGTGCACGATCTCGTGGTACACGTACACGGGTATGTCGCGGCAGAGTTCCAGGAGCTGGTCGACCACGTCGACCGCCATGTGGACGCCGGCACAGAACCCCCGGGGATTGGCGAGGATGATCCGCATGGCCCAAGTGTAGGAATGGGCGGTGGCGGCCGCCCCGCGGCGGCGCCGGCCCCGGGCCGGCGCGGGGCCCGGTGAAACGATGGGGGGGCCGGTACCATGCTCCCGTGGCATCGGAAGTCTTGGACCCCAGAGCACCGGTGATCTCGCTGCTGGACCGGTACGGCCCCGCGGGCGGGCACGCTCCCGTGGGGCGCGAGGCGGCGCTGGCGTACGTGCGCGGGCTGGCGGTCAGCCACTACGAGAACTTCAGCGTGCTGTCGTCGCTGGTGCCGCGGGATCTGCGCGACGACTTCGCCGCCGTGTACGCGTTCTGCCGGTGGGCCGACGACCTGGGCGACGAGACCGGGCGCGACGGGGCGGCCCGGGCCCGGTCGCTGGAGCTGCTGGGCTGGTGGCGGGGGGAGTTGGCGTCGTGCGCCCGGGGCGAGCCGCGGCACCCGGTGTTCGTCGCCCTGGCCGAAACGATCCAGCGTCACGCGCTGCCGACCGGGCCGTTCGAGGACCTGATCAGCGCGTTCGAGCAGGACCAGACCGTGACCGAGTACGACACCTGGGACCGGGTGCTCGACTACTGCCGGCGGTCGGCCGATCCCGTCGGGCGGATCGTGCTGATGTTGGCCGGGTACCGGCCGGAGCGGGACGACGCGGGTCGGTTCGCTATGAGCGACGCGACCTGCACCGGTCTGCAGTTGATCAATTTCTGGCAGGACGTGCGGCGCGACCTGCTCGAACGCGACCGGGTCTACATCCCCAGCCGCGACACCGGAGTGACGCCCGCCATGCTGCGCGACTGGCTGAAGCGGCCCGACGACCCGGCGGCGCGCGTGCCGTATATCCGGGCGGTGCGACCGCTGGTGGAGCGGACGCGCGAGATCATGGACCGGGGCCGGGGCCTGCCGGCGCTGCTGGACGAGCGCATCCGGCCGGTGGTGTGGCTGTTCGGCGCCGGCGGGCGGAGCGTGCTGCACGCGGTCGAACGCTGCGGGTGCGCCACGCTCTGGCAGCGGCCCCGCCTGACGAAGGTGCGCAAGGTGTCGCTGGTGGCCCGCGCGTGGCTGATGGCCAGGCTGGCCGGCGGGGGCAAGCGATGAGCGGCGCACCGGCGGCAACGGCGGTTCAAACCGACCCGAGCGTCGCCCGGGCCTACGAGGCGTGCGCCCGGATCGTGCGGACGCGGGCCAGGAACTTCTATTACGGCCTGCGCCTGACGCCCGAGCCGCGCCGGTCGGCGGTGTACTCCATCTACGCCTGGATGCGGCTGGGCGACGACTCGGTGGACGAGGCGGCGAGCCTGGAGCAGAAGCGTGAGAACCTCGCGGCGTTCGCCCGCACTACGCGGCTGGTGCTGGCGGGCGAGCCCGCCGATGCGTCCGGGGGCGCGGGCGATTCCGAGTTCTGGCCCGCCTTCGCCGCGACCATGCGGTCGTACCCCATCCGGCGCGAGTGGATCGACGACATGATCCTGGGTCTGGGTGAGGACCTCGAGCCCCGCAGCCTGGAGACCATGGCCGAGCTGGAGCGGTATTGCTACCGGGTCGCTTCGACGGTCGGCCTGGTGTGCGTCGCGATCTGGGGGCTCGAACTGGCCAGCGACGACCCGCGGCAGGAAGCGGCGCACCGGCTGGCGGTGCGCCTGGGTCAGGCGTTCCAGATCACCAACATCCTGCGCGACTTCGCCCAGGACTTCGACGATCAGCCTCGGCGTGTCTACGTGCCGCGCGAGGTGCTGGCACGCCACGGCGTCGGTGCCGAGGATGTTCGTGCGTGGGCGCGGCCGGACGCGTGCGAGGCGGCGGTGCGTGAGCTGTGGCGAGTGGCCGAGGATCATTACGCCGCGGCGGCGCCGCTCGAAGCGATGCTCTCGCCGCCCTGCCGGCCGACGCTCTGGGCGATGACGCGGATCTACCGGGGCATCCTGGCGCGGATCGGTCGCCGGCCGCGGGCGATCGTCGAGGCCCGCCGGGTCCGGCTGAGCGGCGCGGCCAAGACGTCGATCGCGGCACGGGCGTGGCTGCGGGCCCGGCTGGGGCGGTGAGCGACGGGCGTTTGCTCGGGGCGGTCGGGGGTGCAACGATCGGCCGTGCCCGAGGTGAAGTCAGCTGTGGTCGCCGGGGGCGGGATTGCGGGCATCGCCTGCGCGCTGCGCCTGGCCGAGCGCGGGGTGCGCGTGACGCTGCTGGAGACCCGAAAGAAGCTCGGCGGACGGGCGACCAGCTTCGTGGACGTCCGCACCGGCGAGACGATCGACAACTGCCAGCACGTCGCCCTGGCCTGCTGCACCAACTACCTGGACCTGCTGCAACGCCTGGGCGCCGCCGATCGCATCCAGTGGCACCGGGAGCAGTACTGGGTCGAGCCCGGCGGGCGCGTATCGGTGGTTCGTCCCGGCGGGTTCCCAGCGCCGCTGCACTTTGCCAGCTCGGTGCTCCGGGCGTCGTTTCTCACGCTGGGCGAGGCGGCCCTGCTCGGGCGGGCGATGCGGGCGATCATGCGGGCCGACCGCGCGGCGTGGCGGGCGCGGACGTTCGGCGAGTTCCTGCGCGACGCCTGCCAGAGCGAGCGCGTGGTGCGGCGGTTCTGGGCGCCGGTGGTCGTCAGCGCGTGCAACCTCGACGTCGGCCGCGTGAGCGCCGAGTCGGCGCTGCACGTGTTCCAGGAGGGCTTCCTGGCCAACAGCCGGTCGGCCGAGATGGGCCTGCCGACGGTGCCGCTGGTGGAGCTGTACGACCGTGCCGAAGGGGTGATCGCGCGGGCGGGCGGCGTGATCCGGCTCGGCGTCAGCGTGACGGAGGTCTCGGCCCGGTCGGTGCGTGCCACCATCGGCACCGAGCCGGTGGAGTTCCCGGCCGACGCCGTGGTCAGCGCCCTGCCGGTCGAACGCCTGGCCGATGTGGTGAGCCAGTCTGATCGGCAGCGCGACGACCGATTCGCGCGCCTCGGCGAATTCGAGCACAGCCCGATCCTAGGCGTGCACGTGCGGTTCGATCGGCCCGTCATCAACCTGCCCCACGCCGTGCTGGTCGAGGGCGCCACGCAGTGGCTCTTCCGCAAGGACGATGCGGGTAGCGCCCTGCACGCCGTGGTGAGCGCGGCCGACGAGTGGATGCCTCTGAGCGAGCGGCAGATCGCCGAGCGGATCGTGGGTGACATCCAGGCGTACTTCCCAGACTCCGTCGGCGCCAGCGTGGTGTCGCTGCGGGCCGTGAAGGAGAAGCGGGCGACCTTCGCGCCCACGCCCGCGGTGCAGGCCATCCGCCCCGGCCCCACGGGGCCCAGCGGTATCGTTCTGGCCGGCGATTGGACCGACACCGGCTGGCCAGCGACCATGGAGGGAGCAACGCGCAGCGGCTACGTCGCGGCGGCGAGCGTGCTGGGTGAAGCGCCGGGCGCCCTGCTGGCCCGCCCGCTGGCGGTGGGGCGGGTGGCGCGGCTGCTGGGGCTGCGGTCGGCGCCGGTCGGCGCGTACGCTTGAGGCCCCATGCCGGCACCGAAGGAACGTTCGACGATCAAAGCCCAGTCCGAGCGGGCGGTGCTGGCGGCGGTGCGCCTGCCGGACTCGAACTACGACGCCCGCGACCCGTTCGGCGAGCTGACCGCCCTGGCGGAGCAGGCCGGCGCCATCATCGTCGGCACGCTCGAGCAGCGCCTGGATCGGCCGGTGGCGGGCACGTACATGGGCACCGGCAAGGTGAAGGAACTGCGGGCGCTGTGCGACCGGCTGGACGCGTCGATGGTGATCTTCGACCACGACCTGTCACCCCGGCAGATGGCCAACATCGAGGAAGTGGTCGAGCGCAAGATCGTTGACCGGTCGGAGTTGATCCTGGACATCTTCGCGTCGCGTGCCACGACGATCGAGGCCCAGTTGCAGGTGGAGCTGGCGCAGCTCGAGTACACCTACCCGCGTCTGCGCGCCATGTGGGACCACCTCGAGCGGATTGTCGGGTCCGGCGGCATGACCGGCATCGGCACCCGCGGGCCGGGTGAGCAGCAGCTGGAGATCGACCGCCGGCTCGCCCAGCGCCGCCGCCTGGCGCTGCAGGCCCGACTGGCGGAGGTGCAGGCCCGCAAGCGCCGCATGGTCGCCCAGCGCAACGTCGATCACTTCACCGTCGGCATCGTGGGCTACACCAACGCCGGCAAGAGCACGCTGTTCAACGCCCTGACCGCCGGCGGGGCCTACGCCGACGACCGCCTGTTCGCCACGCTCACGACCCGCACCCGGGAGTGGGACGTCGGCGGCGGGCTGCGGGTCATGCTGTCGGACACGGTCGGCTTCGTGCGCGACCTGCCGCACAACCTCATCGCCTCCTTCCGCGCCACGCTCGAAGAGGCCACCCACGCGAACCTGCTGCTGATCGTGCTGGACGTCAGCGACCCCGCGGCCGAACTGCACTACAAGACCGTCACCGAGACGCTCGACGCGCTGTTCGACGAGGCCGAGGCCGCCGAGAAGCGCGACGGCGTCACGCCGACCGGCCGCCGCCCGGAGCGGATTCTGCTGCTGAACAAGGTCGATCGGCTCCGCGACAACGCGGCCCTGCTGGTCTGGCAGCGCACGCACCCCGGTTGCATCGCCGTGTGCGCCCGCGAGCCGGGCCATCCGGGCGTCGCCGAGGTGGCCGAGCGCGTGCGGGCCGCCGCCCAGGGGGGCGAGCTGGATCTTGAGCTCGACGTCGAACTGACCGACTCGCGCACCATCGACACGCTGGAGAAGCGGGGTCGTGTTGTCTCGCGCACGTACGGGCCCGGGTCTGTGCGCATGAAGGTGCGCATCGGCCGCAGGCAGTTCGATCAGCTTCGCTCGCTGGGGGCCCGCATGAAGATCGTCGGCGACGAGGCCGACGGCAGGCCCGGCTGGCGGTCGCCCGAGCCGGCGCCCGCCAAGACCCGCGCCCGTGCCAAGCGATGACGCAGCGCCGGGCGGGCCGTCGGTCAGAACAGCCGTTGCGTCCGGGCCAGCATCTCCTGGTCATCGGCCCGGATGTACACATCGTTGGCGTCGGCCGTGGCGATGCGCCGGTACCCGCGCCCCGCGAGGTGGTCCGCCACCGATCGGTCCCGGCCGAAGGTGTTGTCCTCGATCAGCATCACCCGGGGCCGCCAGCGCTCGACGCTGAAGCCCTCCAGCAGCGCCAGCTCGCCCCCTTCCACGTCGAACACGCAGAAGCCGACGCCCCCGTCGTGATCCCCCAGCAGGCCGTCCAGCGTCGTCACCGGCACGGCCACCGGCGCGGGGCTCACGTCCGTCTCCCGTGCCAGCCGCTGGCGGTGCCCTTCGGTCAGGTCCAGGTACGACAGCATTTCACCGTGACGCATCTGCGTGAACGTCGCGGTCGCCGGCGCGCCCGGGCGCGAGAGCGCCGTCTGTTCCACGCGGCTGCGGGGCCGGTTGGCCCGGCACTCGGCGGCGCGGTCCGGCAGCGGCTCGACCAACAGCCCGCGCCAGCCCACCTGCTCGAAGACCGCCGACACGCTGTACATGAGCCCGTCGTAGGCGCCGGCCTCGATGAAGAAGCCGGGCGGGTCGTCGCCCAGAAGCGCCCACAGCAGGTGATCCTCGCCGTTCTGGCTTCGGAACACCGGCATTCCCAGGTCGGTCAGCCCGCGCCGGCGCTGCAGCTCGCACGCTTCGAGCCGGTGCACCCGCCGACGCAGGTCGTTCTGAACTCGATCGATCGCCGACAGCCTGTGATCGACCTTCGACAGCACGTGGGCGATGCGTGCCAAGGGGTCGGCGGCGGGCGTGGCGGTCGCCGCGGGGGCGATGGGGGCGGTCGGCATGCGTCGGCTCCGCGGGCGGGCTCGACCGGCTCGATCGCCGCGCCGAAACTGCCCGAGGTCCTTATCGGCCCCGGGCTGGATTCTCCTTGGAAACCGGCGAATGGGCCGCCGCCGGCCTCGGAAGGAGCCGCGGGCACGCCGCCGCCGGGGCCCGGGCAGTGGAAAACGCGGCCCGGAGTGCCGATACTTGTGCCCATCGCCACTTTAGCTCAGCGGTAGAGCGACGCTTTCGTAAAGCGTAGGTCCAGGGTTCAAATCCCTGAAGTGGCTTTCTCCGCGCCGGGGCGGCGGGCCTACTTGCCCACGCGCCCCAGCAGCTCCTGCACCGCGGTTTCCAGTTGTGCGTCCTTGCCGGCCGCTTCGTCCGCCGGTGTGTTCACCACGGGCACGTCCGGCTGGGCCCCGCGGACCTCCATGTCCGTGCCGTCGGGCAGGTACCACCCGCGGAACGGCGTGCGGACGGTCGCGCCGTCGATCAGCGTCGCGGCGCCGGTGGAGATCACCGCGCCGAACGTCGCGACGCCGACCAGCTTGCCGCGCCCGATGGTCTTGATCGAGTGGGCGAAGATCTCCGCGTTGGAGTAGGAGTTCTCGTTGATCAGCACGTTGATCGGGCGCGAGTAGCCGTAGATGAGCCGGCGGTCGCGCGGGTACGCATCCTTGGGAACGCTGTTCACGTCCACGCCACGGTTCGCCGTGTAGGCGTGGCGCGGCGCCGTGAGCGACGACAGCAGGATGTCGGCCGTCGAGCCGCCGCCGTTGTCGCGGACGTCGATGATCAGGCCGTCCTTGCCGTTGGCCGCGGCGTACAGATCCCGCTCGAACTCCAGCACCGAGGCCTGGTCCATCCCGCGGATGTGCAGGTAGCCCAGCCGGCCGCCCGAGGCCTTTTCGACGATCTCGCGCCGGCGCGCGACCTCGTGCCTGTAGCGGAGCGTCGAGTCTTCGCCGTTGGACGTGGGCACGATGATGAGCATCTTCGAGCGCGACTTGTCGGCGCGGTCGAGCTCGAGCAGCGTTTCCTTGCCCGCCCGGCCGGCCAGCGCGGCGATGAAGTCCACCGAAGGCTGCCGACCCTGCGCGGCCAGCGGCCTGCCGTCGATGGCCGTGATGACGTCGCCGACGAACAGGCGCGTGGCCTCCTTGTCGGCCGGGCTGTCGTTGATGACGCGGGTGACCTTGTACCCGCCGGCGACCGGCTGCACGTCGACGCCGAGGTAGCCCGTCGCCGGGCTCGCCGCCGAGAAGCCGCCGGGGCTGTTGATCCCCAAGTGCGAGCCGTCGAGCTCGTTGAGCAGCATCATGAACACGCGGTCGAACTCGTCGCTGGTCCGGGTGCGTTCGGCCAGGGACAGGTACTCGTTCGTCAGCTTCACCCAGGGCAGGCCCTTGAGCGTGGGGTGGTAGAACCCGTTGCCCAGCAGCCGGGCGCCCTCGAGGAACTTCTGCCGCTGCTGGGCCGCGACGTCGATGACCACCGGGGCGTCGATCGACAGCGCGTCGGTCTTGCCGCCGCCGCTGGGCGCCCACGAGGCACCGCCGCCGGAGATCCACGACACCCGCTCGCCGGTGAGGCTCACCGTCACGCCGCTGAGCGCGCCGGTGGTCACGGTCTTGCGGTCGTCGCCCTTGTACGAAACGTTGAACAGCGTGCGCGACGGGGCCGCCGGCGCGGCGCCGGCCGCGGGGGGGGTGGCCGGCGCGTCGGTGGGGGGCGGCGTGGCCGAGAACAGCACGCGGTCGCCGCCGGGGGTGATCGCCAGGTTGCCTTCCGAACCGGGGAAGGTGGTCAGACGCCGGGCGCGGTTGTAGGCGTCGGCGGCGCCGTCGAACTTCAGCGCGGGCCGGGGCTTGGCCGCGGGCACCGGGTCGGCGCCGTCCCACACGACCGCGTCGATGGGCTTGCGCTTCTTGGCGGCGTCGGCGGCCTTCTTGAAGTGCTCCTCGAGCTCGTAGGGGCGCAGGCCGTCGAGCGCCCGGTCCAGCGTGACGAACCACACGTCGAAATCACCGTTGTCGCCGGCACGCTCGGAGCGGAAGTAGAGCACCTTGCCGTCGGCCGAGAGCTGCGGGCTGTCGTCGGTGTCGGGGTGGCGGGTCAGGTTCACCGGCTCGGCCTTGCTCTCGCCGGTGTCCATCAGCCAGATGTCGCTGTTGAAGTCGGTGTCCTCGCGCGCGAAGACGATGTGGCGCGAGTCCGAGGCCCACTGCAGCTCCGGCTCGTTCCAGCCCTCGAGCACGCGCCGGGCTTCCTTCTTCGTGAGGTCCAGCAAGATGACGTCGCCCAGGCCGCGCACGAACAGCACCTTGCGTCCGTCCGGCGCCGGGAGAATCGACCGGTCCTCGGGGCCGAACATGCCGTCGTTCCGGCCCGCGGGCAGGTCGGGTATCGGCAGCGGCTTGACGTCGAAGCGGATCGAATCCGCCCAGCGCTTGCCGTAATCGATCTTGGGCTTGGCGTCGTCCTTCTTTTCGGTGTCGCCTTCCTTCTTCTCGCCCTTGTCGCCCTTGTCGCCCTTCTCGCCCTCGGCCTTGGGGGCTTCGGGCTTGGGTTCGTCCTTCTTCTCGCCCTCGTCGGCCTTCTCCGGCTTGGCGGGCTTGGGCGGTTCGAGGTCTTCGCGGCTGAGCGCCACGGTCGCGTAGTAGAGCTTGGACACCCCGGTCTCATCGCTGGAGAAGTACAGCACGCGGTTGTCGGGGCTCCAGGCCAGCCCGCGCTCACGCCCGGCGGTGAACGTCACGCGACGCGTGGGGCGGCCTTCTTCGGTCGACCGCACGAACACCTCGCCGCGGGCGATCACCGCCAGCGTCTTGCCGTCGGGGCTGATCGCGTGCTCGCTCACGTCGCGGGACAGGTTCAGCCGGAGCGAATCGAGTTCCGTCGAGTCGGCCGACACCGTCGTCCGCACCGGCTGCGGCGAGGCCCCCGGGCGCGTGAGGTCGAGCGTGTACATGGTGTCCCACAGGCAGAACACCGCCGTGTTGCCCTTGGTGTTGATGTCCAGGTCCCGCGCGCCGTGCCCGATCGTCGCCCGCCCGCCCTCGGGCGCGAACCGGGTCAACTGCGTCGGGTTGGCGCGGTCGTCGGCGTTGGCGGCCAGCCTCCACAGGTTGATCTGCCCGTCGCGCGTCGACAGGTACACGACCGAGCCGTCGGCCGTCGGCATCGGGTCGCCGTCGCTGGCGGCGTCGAACGTCAACTGCGTGAACTGGCCCGTGCCCAGGTCGAGCTTCCACACGTCGCTGGCCGCCGACCCGCGGTACTTCGGCCGCATGTACTCCGGGCGCCGTCGGGTGAAGTACAGCGATTTGCCGTCGGCCGACACGCGGGGCGAGCCGCCCCACGCCTCGGTCAGGCGGCGGACCGGACCGCCGTCGAGTGGAGCGGCGTAGATCATGGTGCCGCGGTACCCGGCCGGGTCCATGTTCGCCGAGAATAAGAGGCCGTCGCCCCCGGGCAGGAAGGCCGCGAGGGTCTGGGCCCGGTCCGAAACCGTGACGCGCCGGATGGCGCCCAGCGACACGGTGCCGCCGTCGCGGATCAAGGGGGCGACGTACAGGTTTCGGGCGCCTTCGCGGTCGCTCTCGAACGCCAGCATGGAACCGTCTGGCGAGAAGGCCGAACGTGTCTCCCGCGCCGGGTGGCTCGTCAGCCGCACCGAGGGGCCGCCCTTGGCGGGGCAGGCCCACAAGTCCCCCGCCCACGAGTAGACGATCAGCGTTCCGTCGGGGCTGATCGACGGGTACTGCGGCAGGCCCGGCGTCACACCCGCGGCCGCCGGCAACGTCGCCGGCTGGAGCGTGTCGAACGACGGAGCCGCGGCGGTGCAGGAGCCCGCGAGCGCGGCCAGAGCGGCGGTACCGATCACCAGAGCCCGCGTCAGCGGGGCGTGGAAGTGCGTGTGCATGTTGCGAGGTTCCGTAAGGTGTGAGGTCGGGACTGCGTTCGATCGGTCAATGGTTCTCGTGCGTGCTCGGGCGTCAACGCCCGGTTACGGCTTCTCCGGCGTCGGCGCGGGCCGGGGGGCCGCCGGCGCCTTG
>JAHCJH010000028.1 GCA_026126345.1 Phycisphaeraceae bacterium
CGGCCGAGGCCGCCCTGCTGCTGGCCGTGGCGTTGCGCGCCGACGACAAGCCCGACGATGCGCTCGCGACGCTCCGGGCGTTGACCGATGCCTTCGAGGCCCGCGGTCGCGACGCGCCGCGCCCGGAGGTCTACTGGCGTGCGTGGGCAGAATCGCTGGAGATCCTGTCCCAGCGTGCCGACCAGCGCGGCGCCGTGCGAGTTCGCATCGGCCAGCTCGAGTTGATCGATCCCCGCCTGGGCGGCGGCGAGGCCGCCCGGCGCATCGCCCGCGTCAAGGCGCTGGTGCGCTGAGCCGCCGGGACCGGCACGCCGTGTGCACTCCGTCGCCGCCCGACCGACGGGTACACTGGCGCGCGTGACCACCTTCGCCCGCCCGGCCGCCACCGTGACGACCCCGCCGCCCAAGCCGCCGACCGCCCAGCCCGCCCCGATCGACACGGGCTTCCTGCGCCAGTACGCGGGTCGGTTCGTCGTCTTCGAAGGGCCCGACGGCTCCGGCAAGAGCACCCAGTTCCGTCGGCTCTCCCGGGCGTTGGCCGACCAGGGCGTTGACTACCTGGAAGTCCGCGAGCCCGGCGGCACCGTCACGGGCGAACGCATCCGCGAGTGCCTGCTCGACAAGGCCAACACCGGAATGACCCTCCGCTGCGAAATGCTGCTTTACATGGCCTCCCGCGCCGAATTGGTCGAGCAGAAGATCCTCCCCGCCCTTCGGGCCGGCCGTCTGGTGCTGGCCGATCGCTTCGTCGCCAGCACCGTCGCCTACCAGGGCGCCGCAGGCGGCCTGCCCGCCGCCGACATCGCCGCCGTCGCACGCGTCGCCACCCAGGGCCTCACCCCGGACCTCGTGCTGCTGTTCGACCTCGACCAGGCCGCCGCGGCCCGTCGCCTGAGCCCCCTGCTCGACCGCATGGAGGCCAAGGGCGCCGCGTTCCACCAGCGCGTCCGCCAGGGTTACCTCGACCAGGCCAAGGCCGACCCGCGCCGCTTCGCCGTAGTCGACGCCTCCCGCGCCGAGGACGGCGTCTGGGCCGACCTGCTGGCAACCCTCCGCGCCCGCGCCACCGACCTGCCTCCCCGGCGTGTCTGGGCCTGATCACTCCCCTCGGCCGATACGCTCTGGCCGTGGCGACCTCCAACGACCCAGCCCGCGCCCGCGCCGCCGCCCGCCGCGTCGTGCGCGTGCTCCGCGCCGCCGGCCACCAGGCGTACTTCGCCGGCGGCTGCGTCCGCGACGAATTGCTGGGACTGAAGCCCACCGACTACGACGTCGCCACCGACGCCACCCCCAGGCACGTCCGCGCCCTGTTCCGCCCCGCCCACCTCGTCGGCGAGGCGTTCGGCGTCGTGTTGCTGCCCATCGACGGCCAGCACGTCGAAGTCGCCACCTTCCGTGGCGAGGGCGCCTATTCCGACTCCCGCAGGCCCGATTCGGTGGTCTTCGGCACCATCGACGACGATGCCGCCCGGCGCGACTTCACCATCAACGCGCTCTACCTCGATCCCGAAGCCCAGCCCGCCGAACGAACCCCGGGCGTTGACGGGCGCGTCATCGACCTCGTCGGCGGCGTGCCCGACCTGAACGCCCGCGTTCTTCGTGCCGTCGGCGACCCAGAAGCCCGCCTCGCCGAGGACCACCTTCGGGCCCTTCGGGCCGTGCGCTTCGCCGCCCGGCTCAGCCTCACCATCGACACCGCCACCGCCGACGCCGTTCGGCGGCACGCCGTCGAACTCCGCGGCGTCTCCCGCGAGCGCATCGGCCAGGAACTGCAGCGCATGCTCGAGCCCCCCAGCCGGGCCGCCGCCGTCACCATGCTTCAGGGCTTCTCCCTGGACGGGCCGGCGTTGGACGAGCCGTCGCTTCAAGTACCG
Source organism: Phycisphaeraceae bacterium (assembly GCA_026126345.1). Taxonomy (GTDB): domain Bacteria; phylum Planctomycetota; class Phycisphaerae; order Phycisphaerales; family UBA1924; genus JAHCJH01. The sequence goes on from JAHCJH010000028.1 coordinate 1,875, forward strand.
GTGCCCACGGTCGCGGGCCTTCCACCGACAAGAATCGCTTTCGGTGTCGTGCTCGCCGCGTGGCTCTGCGATCGTTTCGGCGGGGCCGGGGCGAGCATTCCCCCGGCGGTGTTCGAGCCGGTAGCGCGGCGGTGGCGCCGCGCGCTGTGCCTTTCCAACGCCGACCGAGATGCGCTCGCAGGCACGCTCGACGTGCTCCACGATGTTGCGACGCAGTTCGCTTCCATTCCGATCGCCAGGCAGAAGCGGCTCGCCAGCCGCGATTGGTTTGACCAGGGGTGCCTGCTCCTTCGGACGCGGAGGCCCGACCTTGGTCGCGAGATCGATCAGCGCGTTGCCGAGTTGGCGCACGCCGGGGAAGGTGTTGCTCCGGACCCCCTGATTGTGGGTGACGACCTGATTTCGTTGGGGCTCAAGCCCGGGCCGGCGTTCAAGCGGTGGCTGGACGAGATCTACGACGCCCAACTGGAAGGCCGGGTCAGAACCCGGAACCAGGGCCTGCAGATGGCCCGGGAACTCGCCGCCCGGTCGGGCGTCCAATGATCGGTCAGAATGCGGAATCGGTCCGTTCGGGCCTTCCGTACCTTCGGCCGGGAACGGCGCCCGGCACAGAACCAGCAACGACCCCGGCACGTGGCACGAATACCCGGGGGTGTCAGAAGGTGATTGGATCGGGCCAACGAGCCAGCAACCACACGAGGCAGACCACATGCTCGCACGAACCAAGAACGGTGTTCTCCAACTCCTCGGCGGCCTGGCGCTGTGCGGCCTGGTGTCTGTCGGGGGGCTGACCTTCTCGAACGCGTCCACGCCCGTCGCGGCCGCCGCGGCTTCGGCGTCGTCGCTTCAGCAGGCGGTCAAGATCACGTTCAAGAACGGCACGGTGATCGAGGGCGTGCTGGTCGAGGAGACCGACGGCTGGATCAAGGTGCAGGTCAAGCGTGCCATCGGCACGGCGACCGAAACGTACCTCAAGTCCGAGATCGAGCGGATTGAGAAGACCGACGGTGCCCCGGCCCCGTCCCCCGCGCCGTCGCAGCCCAAGAGCGGCACGCCGTCTCCCTCCCCGTCCCCGGCGGGCGATTCGGGCAAGCCGAGCACCACCATCGACCCCGGCGCGACCAAGGTCTACGTCATCAACTTCAAGGGTGAGTTCGGGCAGGACGTGACGGCAACGCCGGTCAAGGCCGCCGTGACCGACGCCAAGAAGCTCGGGGCCGACATCATCCTGATCAAGATCGACTGCACGTACACGTACCGCGGGCAGCAGCGCGACGATTACAACCCCGCCGACGCCGGCGCCGCGTACAACCAGCTCGAAACGGTCCGCCAGGTCGGCACGCTGCTGACCGACGAGATCCGCGACGATCCGGAGTGGAAGTCCAACACGCCCACGGGCAAGCCCCGGCTGGTCGTTTGGGTGAAGAAGGCGCTGGGCGGCGTGGCCTTCATGCCGTTCATCTCACCGGAGATCTTCTACACCTCCGACGGTCGGCACGGCGGCATCGGCTACCTGGAGCGCATCTTCGGCTCGACGGGCGACGAGGTCGTCCGCCAGAAGCAGTACTCGCTGCGCCTGGCCCGCGCCGAGGGCCTGGCCATCAAGGGTGGGCATGAGGAGAAACTCATCCGCGCCATGAGCCGGTCCGACTACGTGCTGTCGGTGAGCTTCGTGGGCGGCAAGCCGGTGTACTTCGAGGACATGACCGGCGACGAACTGCTGACCGACGACGGCAACGAGGAGGCCGGCCGGCGCGACACCATGGAGCAGATCGTCCGTTTCGAGGGCAACGACGTGCTCATGCTGGACGCCAAGAAGGCCCAGCGCCTGGGCCTGTCGCTCGGCACGGCCGACACGCTGGAGGACCTGGCCTTCGAGCTGGGCGTCAGCCGCAACTACGCGGTTCTTCCCGGTCGGTCCGACAAGATCTTCGAGGGCTGGTCGCGCGACGTGAAGGCCGCCGAGGAGCAGCTCCAGAAGATCTTCCGGGACTTCCAGCGCATCCAGGTCCAGGGCAACACCCCCGAAGAGCGCAACCGCGCCCGCGGGCAGCAGATCCGCCTCCTGGAAGAGGCCAAGAAGCTCCTGGAGCGCTACGGCGAGGGGATCAACCCCCGCGCCATCCAGGGCGCCCCCGAGCAGTGGGAAGTCCAGATCAACCAGATCATCGAGCAGATCAAGCAGCAGATTCGCCTCGACAAGCGCCGCTGAGCAACCCCGGCCACCGGCGCGGCATCCAACCCGATCGCACCCCGCAGGAATTTACGGAGCCACTCGCACATGAACCTCAACCGCCACGGATTCAAGTCGCTCGTGCTGGCCCTGGTCGCCGGCATGACGGTCATGTTCTCCGCCGCCCAGGCCCTGGCCGATCGCGTCGTGCTCAACGACGGTACCGTGCTGGAGGGCACCGTCGAGCGCGACGAGGGCGGCATCGTCATCCTCGTGCTCAAGAACGGTGAGCGCAAGTTCCTCACCAAGGGCGAGATCAAGTCCATCACGAAGGACGAGCCCTCCAAGCCCGTCGAGGCTCCCAAGGCCGAGCCCAAGCCCGAGGCCCCCAAGGCCGACGAGCCCAAGCCCGCGGCCCCCGCCGAGACGCCCGCCACCAAGCCCGCCGACAAGAAGGACGGCCCCGCCGCCCGCGCCCTGACCGGCCGGCCCACGCGCGTGGCCGTGCTCAACTTCGGCGCTCCCAGCGACTGGCAGGGCAAGATCGACGACACCGTCGGCATCCAGATCTCCGCCGCGGCGTGGGCCGACGCCGTGCCGATGCTGGAGAAGGACAAGGTCGACGTGGTGGTGGTCCGCATCAACTCCGGCGGCGGCCTGCTGCTGGAGATGGACCGGTTCCACAAGGTCTTCGAGAACCAGTACAAGAAGAAGTTCCGCACCGTGGCCTGGGTCGAGTCGGCCATCAGCTGCGCCGCGATGAGCCCGTGGGTCATCGAAGAGTTCTACATGATGCCCGAGGGCAACATCGGCGCCTGCACCGGCTGGTCGGGCAACCTCGTGGCGATGAAGGGCATCGAGCTCGAGGAAGTTCTCGTCATGATGGAGAACGCGTCTCGCCTCGGCAAGCACGACTACCGCATCATGCGGGCCATGCAGATCCTCGAGCCGCTCTCGGCCAATGTCGACGAGGACGGCAACGTCACCTGGTTCCAGGATCTCTCCGGCAAGCACGTGCTCAACGACGGCAAGACCATCCTGACCTTCAACGCCAAGGACGCCGTGCGCTTCAAGTTCGCCAAGGGCATCGCCGCCACCAAGGAGGACCTGGTCAAGGTCATGGGCCTCAACGAGGTCGAGTGGGCGGGCAAGGAGGCTTCGGATTTCCTCGACCGCAACATGCGCGAGTCCGACCGCACGCAGAAGCGCATCACCGAGCTGCAGACCAAGTACCAGCTGGCCCTCAACGCCGCTCGGCAACTCCAGGACCGGCAGCTCCGGGGCCAGGAGATCGGCAAGGCCCGCCAGGCCCTCAACGAGATGAAGCGGTGGATCAACGTCAACCCCAATTTCGCCCTCATGACGGGCATGACGCCCGAGTGGTTCTCCCAGCAGGAGGAGATCCTCAAGGAACTGATGCGGCGCTGAGCCGCGGCGGCGCCAACCGAATGATGTTCACGACGCCCCGGCCCCGTGCCGGGGCGTCGTTCGTTTGCGAGCCCGCCAATCATCGGGCATGCAGCCGCCCGCCCGAAGCACCGGGAGGTCTATAACTGTGGCGATGCATCCACCGCACATGTCGTCGCAGGAGTTTCGTGAAGCGGGCCGGCGCGCGATCGACTGGATCGCCGACTATTGGGAACGGGTCGAGGGCTTGCCTGTTCACTCAAAGGCCGCGCCGGGCGAGATCGCCGCGATGCTGCCCGGGCACGCGCCCGAACAGGGCGGCGAGGGTGTGTGGGAAGAGATATTCGCCGATCTGGACCGGGTGGTGCTGCCGGGGGTGACGCACTGGCAGCACCCGTCGTTCTTCGCGTACTTCCCCGCCAACACCAGCGCCCCGGGCGTGCTCGGTGAACTGCTGTCGGCGGGCCTGGGCGTCAACGGCATGCTCTGGGCCACCAGCCCGGTGGCGACCGAACTGGAAACGCGCGTGCTGGACTGGATGGCCGAGGCCTGCGGCGTGCCCGCGCGCTTCCGCTCCACGGCGCTCGACGCCTCCGGACGCCCCGCCGGCGGGGGCGTGATCCAGGGCACGGCCAGCGAGAGCACGCTGGTCGCGATCCTGGCGGCCCGGGCCCGCGCCCGGGCCGCGGGCGGCGCCGTCGCCGAGCCGGTGGTCTACTGCTCAAGCCAGGCGCACTCGTCGGTGGTGAAAGGGGCCATGATCGCCGGCATCGCTTCGGGCCCCGACGATCACGAGCACGCCCGGCGCGTCGGCGTCGACGGGCGCATGGCGATGCGTCCCGACGAGCTGGAGTCCTGGATTGAGCGTGACCGCGCGCAGGGCCGAACGCCGCTGATGGTCTGCGCCACCGCCGGCACCACCAGTTCCATGGCCTTCGACGACCTGCGCGCTGTCGGGGCCCTGGCCCGGCGGCACGGGCTGTGGATGCACGCCGACGCCGCCATGGCCGGCTGCGCCGCGATCTGCCCCGAGCACCGCGCGATGTTCGACGGGATCGAACTGGCCGACTCGCTCTGCTTCAACCCGCACAAGTGGCTGCTGACCACGTTCGACTGCGACCTGTTCTTCACCGCCGACCGCGCCAGCGTCCTGGCGGCACTCTCGATCGCGCCTGCCTACCTGCGCACCAGCGCGGCCGACGCCGGGGCCATCGACTACCGCGACTGGCAGATCCCCCTGGGTCGGCGGTTCCGGGCGCTGAAACTGTGGCTGGTGCTGCGCCACTACGGCCTGGAAAACCTGCGCGCGTTCATCCGCGCCTCGTGCGCGCACGCCGAACTGGCCGAGGCGCTCCTGCGGGCCGACGCGCGGCTGGAGATCGTCGCGCCCCGAGCCCTCACGCTCGTGTGCTTCCGCCCGCGCCCGGCGCCGGGCCAGAGCCCCGCCGAGGCCGACGCCCGCACCCAGCGCCTGCTCGACGCGCTCAACGCCTCCGGGCGTGTGCTGCTGACGCCAACCGAACTGCCCGGGGTCCAAGGCGGCCCCGCACGCAGGGTGATCCGCCTCTCGACCGGCGGCGCCTTCACGCAGGAACGGCACGTGCGGGCCGCGGCGGACCTGATCCGGGCGCACCTGAACCGCCTCGACCCATGAGGAGATCTGGTCGGGCGGACACCGGTGCGCCGATCGGGTACGCTGGCGGCATGCAACGGCTTCTGGCGATGATGGCGACGATGACGGCGGCAGCGTGGGCGTTGACGCTGGGCGGGTGCGCCGCCGGCTCGGCCCAGTGCGCGGTGCCGGCGGGTGCGTACAGCGCGACCTTCGAGGCGGCGCGGAACGTGCTGCGCGACGAGCGCTGGCTGATCGAGCGAGTGGACGCTTCGGCGGGCGTGCTCACCACGCAGCGCCGGGCGGACCTGGTGGTCGACGACGCCGCCGGCACGCTGGAGAACCTGGCGAACCGTCAGCTGCGCCACGTTCGAATCACGTTCGAGCCGGCCGAAGGGGGCGCAGCGCCGATTCCGCCCGCCGATGCGCAGGACCCGGAGCGCACCAGCCTGTCGCCCGACCTGACGGCCGGCGACGTGCCGCTGGTGATGAAGGTGTCGGTCCTGATCGAGCGCGTGCAGCGCCCGGGGCGTCGCGTTCAGAGCGATTCCATCCGGCTCACGTCGTACTCCAGCGATCCGGCGCTGGCCGAGCGCGGTCTGGAGCCGCAGTTCGCGGCCGCCGCGGGCAACGACGCGGTGATGGCCGGGAACCTGGCCCGGCGGATCGCCGAGCGGGCCGGCCTGCGTTCAGACGCCGCCCGGCCGTGACGCCGGCCTCGGGGTCGCGCCGGGCTTAGCGGGCTTGGGCTCGGCCGTCGATTCGGCCAGGGCCGACGCCGCCAGCGGGCCGATGTGCCCCAGCGCCCGGGCCACCAGCTGGCCCCGGTTCGAAGCGCCGAGCTTTCGGTGCAGGCTCTTGACGTGGTCGTGGACGGTGTAGACCGAGCGGTGCAACTCCTGGGCGATCTGGGGCACTTTCTTGCCCGCGACCAGTTGCCAGAGCACGATCTCCTCGCGGGGGGTGAGCCAGCTCGACTTGTCGGCGGGCGCCGAGCCCAGCGCGTTGACCACCTTGCGCTGCAGCAGGGGAAGCACGGCGGCGAGCACGGCGGGCACGCGCGACTCCTCGCGCAGGCCCGGGTCGTGGCTCACCAGCTCCACCAGCAGCAAGCGCCCGGGAGCGCCCGGCACCTGCACGGCGCCCAGCAGCACCTCGGCGGGATCGACTTCGTTCCAGCGCCGCGCCAGGCCGCTCTCGTTCTTGCGCGCCAGGAGGCCCGCGGCCGCCGCGGAGCCGACGAACCAGATGCCCTCCTGCCAGGCGCCGGGCAACCAACCCAAGGGTTCTCCCTCGCGGTAGGTCTGGCGCACGCGGTGGAGGTCCACCGTGCGTGCCGGGTGCGTCGCTGGCGGTGAGCCGGCGACCGGCGCGCTGGCAGCGGCCCCGGTGACTTCGACGTTGGTCAGCACGCCGCGCGCGTCGAGCCTGCCGACGACCATGCCCACCCACGAAGGGTGGTGCAATTTGCACAGGGCGGTGGCGGCGCGATCGCACCAGTCCAGCGTGGCGACGCCGGGCAACTGGCACACCCCCTCCATGACGTGCGACGTGAGCACGGCTGCCATTTTCATCGCGTTCCTCCCACTCAACGACTCCGGGAAAGACGGCCGAACACCAACGCATGCGGCGTGCGGACCAAATCCGCTGCACCGAACCCCCAAGTTCGAGTCGCCGGGCTACCTGGTGATCGCTGGGTACATCCTCAGATTCGTGGGCGGTCGCTCCATCTGAAATATACGCCCGCCCGCACAAACGGGGGGGAGAATTACCCAAGTTTCTGTCAGGGGGTTCGGTATCATCCGCACGGTTTGCACGGTCTGGGGCCCGGAACCGTCCGGTGCGAAGGAGAACCGCGATGCGGCTGCGACTTTCAGGACGGCACGTTCGCTCGATGTTTGGATTGACTCTCTTGGCCCTGGGCTGCCTGAGTGGCTGCCAAACCTCCGGCGCACCTTCCGCAGCAGAGGCGACCGCATCGGCGCCGCAGTCGAGCCGCGACCTGGAGTTCTTCGACGAGCTCGACCGCCGGCCGGTGGCGAGCCAGGACGATCTGCTCCAGGGGATGTTGCTGGTGCGATCGAGCGCAGCGCCTGCGGATCACGCCGCGCGAGTCGCCGAGGCCAAGCGCCTGGGCATCGTGGACGCTTCGTACAGCAGGCCGGCGCGGGGCGTGGTGACGGTGGAGCAGGCCAGCGCCGCGGCGGCGGGGGCGCTCGGCGCCCGAGATTTCCCCAGGTGGCAGGGCGACGCCACGCGATGGGCCAAGACCGAGGGTCTGATTCCTCAGGATGTGCGCGGCTCGGACGAACTCACCGGCGGGCAGTTGCTGGCGATCCTGGGCGGCGTGAGCGACATGCTGGCGACGCGGCCGGCGCCGACGCCGGCGGCTCCCGCGTCGGCGACCGGGGAGACTGACGCGTTCGACCAGTTCACACCGGTGGCGACCAAGGCCGAACCGGCGCCCCCGCCGGTTCAGGCGGCCACGTCGCCCGTACCCACGGCCGCGCCGACCGATGCGCCCAAGCCTCGCCCCGAGCCGCTGCCGGAAATGAAGCTGGTGGAGTCGCCGGCCGCTTCGCCGCCGAAGCAGCAGCCGGCACCGGTTGCAACGCCGGCTACGTCCCCGGCGCGGGCGACGGTGGACACGACGGCACAGGAGCGCCCGGCCGCACCGTTGCCCAAGCCAGCACCGTTGCCGGTGCCCAAGCCGTCGGGAAATCCCTGGGCGAGCGGGCGGCCGGTCGGCGGGTGAAGTCTGGGCGTAAGCGTCGCGTCGGGACGACAGGAGATGAATCGAGCGCTCGGAATCGATCGGCGAAGCAGCAGCAGGAGTTGTCGATGAACCGTCCGAAACTCAGGGCGTGGCTCCAGGCGGTGGCGGGTGGCGCGGTACTGATCGGCGCAGGATCGTTGCGGGCACAACCCGCCGAGCCGCCGGCATCGACGCCCGCCAAGCAACCGGAACAGAAGCCCAAGAAGGAGCCGGTGATCGATCTGGACAAACTGGCCCGTCAGCCGCGCCCGGGTCAGGTGCGCGTCAAGGACGGCGCCGCAGCGCCAAAGCCCGAGACCAAGCCGCAAGAGCAGGTTGACGCCAAGCCGAAGTCGCCCGCGGCTCCGGCGGCCCCCGCCAAACCCGCCGAGGCGCCGGCCACAACCGCTGCCGCTGATGGCACCATGAAGCCGGCCCCCGCCCCCGCCCCGGCGCCGGCACCGGCTCCCGCGACGGCCGCGCCGTCGTCAGCGGCCCCCGTCGCGCCGGCGGCAGGCACGCCCAAGGCCGAACCGGCGCGTCGGTTGCAGGTCGTCAGCGACCAACCGTCGGTCAGCCCGTCGCAGCAGATGACCCTGGTGACCGGCCCGCAGGGGCCGGATGAACGCCAGTTGCGCCAGCCGCGGGCCGGAGGGCCGACGCCGGCCGACGCACCGCCGGCCACGCCGAATCAACCTGCCGCGGCCGCGCCGGAGCCAGCGCCCTCGGCTTCCGCAGTGCCGTCGGCGGATCGGTCGCCGGCCGTCGCGCCGGACCGGACGTCGCCGATTCGCTCGTTGCGGGCCGATCTGAGCGTGACACGGGTCGATGTGCAGGCGGTCGCAGTCCGGGGCGGCCAGGTCCAGTTCCGGTCCGTTCCATCGGCGCGGGGTGGTGATGACACCCCGTGGACACCCGCGGCCGACGGCCAGGCGTGGGGACCGGGGATGTACGAGGTGCGCACGGGCCTGTCGAGCGGGGCGACGTTGCGGCTCGGCGGCGGCTGCACGCTGACGATCGACCGATTGACCCGCGTGGTGATCCACCGCCTGGACGCCGCGGGCGGTGAGCCGTCGGCGAGCCGGATCGTCGTGGCGCTGCAGCGCGGGCGGGCGACGGTATCGGTGACCGGGGCGACGGCGCCGTATACGCGCCTGGACCCGCCGGTGACCGTCACAACGCCGGACTGGATCGTGCTGGTGCGCGAGGCCACCGAGGTCACGTATGACGCGGCCCAGGGCACGCGCACCCGGTCGCTGGATGAGGCTCCGGTTCGGTGACGCGTTGCCGGCGTGGGTTCGCTTCGACCGGGTTTGCGTTCGGATGGGGTAGAACCCTTGTTTTCTTGGCTCTTGCGCAATTCTGAGCGTGTTTATTGGTCAGACCGGCCGATCTGAGGCACACTCAAGTCAGTCCGGCGGTTCCGAGTTGAATCGCGTGGTGGTGTGGCGGCAGTCGGGGCCGGCCGATGCGGCGGAGAGGGCGGGCCCGGATCGTGGGGAAGGCGGCCATGACCATCTCATCGCCTCAGTACGCGCTCGAACAGGCCCAACGGTGGACGATCGCGGCCGAAGAGATGCTCGAAGAGCACCATCTGGCCGCGTGGACTCGCAACCTGGCATCCGCCGAGCGGTTCGCGTTGCACCTGGGCCGACACCTGCGCGGCATGGCCGACACCGAGGTGTGGCCGATCCCCGGCGCGGTGGTGCGGAATCTCGAAGCGTTCTGCCATCATCTGGAGCGCACGCTGCCTCGGGGCGAGCGGGTGCGGCCGACGGTGGAGGGTCGCGGCGGCGTGGTAGCCCGGCTGCGGGAGCGGTACGACGAGCCGGGCGCCCGGCCGACCAAGCGCCGGTACTACCTGTGGCGCGATGCCGACGTGCTGTTGCGGCACGATGCGGGGCTGTTCGGCGCGCTGGTCGAGGCCCTGGCGGGCGTGGCGGCCGAGGCCGAATACGCCGGCGAGGACCTGCTGCTGATCCACCGGGCGGTGTTCGTGGGCGGGCCGGCGCTCGATCTGTACCACGAGGACCGGCGCGGTCAGTTCCGCCGGTGGCTGGGCGAGCCGCCGGGGCAACCGCTCTGGCGGGTGATCAGCGGCCTGAAGCGGCCGCCGGTGGCGGTGTACGAGATCCGCTGAAGGGGTTGGTCAAGGTGGCGGGGTTGCGGGGCTTGACAGTTGGTCCCCGGCGTGCTCCCCTTGCACGATGCGCATCATCGCCGGCGAGTACCGCTCGCGCAAGATCCTGGCCCCCGACGGCTTCACCACGCGCCCCATCCCGGACCGGGTGAAGGAATCGGTGTTCGGCATGCTCGGCCAGCGCCTGCAGGGGGCGGCGGTGGTCGATCTGTTCGCCGGCAGCGGGTCGATCGGGCTCGAGGCGCTCAGCCGCGGCGCGGCGTCGTGCCTGTTCGTGGACCAGGACAAGGACGCCGAGTCGATGCTGCGGCGGAACATCGATGCGCTGGGGTGCGTGGCGCGCAGCACGGTGGTGCGGGGCGATGCGCTGGGGCTGAGCGTGCCGGCGCGTTGCCCCCGGCCGACCGACGTGGTGTTCCTCGACCCGCCGTACCCGCTGGTGCGGCAGCGGCTGGGGTGGCAGCGCGTGCGCGACCAGGCGTCGGCGCTGGCGCCGCTGCTGAGCGAAACCGGGTTCATCATCATCCGCACGCCGTGGCCCTTCCTGATCGAGCTTGACGCGCCCGGCGCCGCCGTGCCCGAGGGCGTGCCGGCGCCGCGCCGCCGCAAGCACAAGCACGGCGGCCGCGAGCAGGAGCGTCCGCGGCGCACGCGGTTCGTCGACGAGGACGGCGACGTGATGGAACCGCTGGAGCCCGCCGAATGGCAGGGCCGGGGCGCGGGGGCCGATGGCGGGGGCGTGCCCGACCCGGCCGTGCGGGAGAAGGTCCGTGAAGCGGCCCCGACCGGCGAGAAGGCCGACCTGACGATCCCCGGCTGCCGCGGACCGGAAACGCACGCGTACGGTTCGACGGCGGTGCATTTCTACATGCGGGTGCGCGACGGCGCGTGAACGGGAGGGCGGCGGTGAGCACGCAGTTCGAGCTGAACACGGCGCAGCGGCAGGCGGTCGAGCACGACGACGGGCCGCTGGCGGTGATCGCCGGCCCGGGCTCGGGCAAGACGGCGGTGCTGACCCGACGCATCGTGCGCTTGATCGAGGCGGGCGTGGACCCGTCGAGCATCGTGGCGCTGACGTTCACGGTCAAGGCGGCGGCGCAGCTGCGGGAGCGGCTGGCCGGCGCGCTGTCGGGCGCGCACGCCGCGGCGGCCGAGGCCGTGCACGCGCACACCTTCCACGGGCTGGGCCATCGCCTGGTCAAGCGGTTCGCGGCGTCGCTGGGGTTGCCCCCGGACCCGGAGTTCATCGACGGGTCGCAGCGGCTGGTGCTGCTGGGCGAGCTCATCACCCGGCACAAGCTGTTCAAGCACCTGCGCGCCGAGGGGCTCAAAGCGCTGTGCCAGGAAGCGTCGCAATGGCTGGAGGTGTTCGACAACAAGGCGATCGACGCGGCCGCGGCGGTGGGCCACGCCGAGCGGCAGCTGGCGGCGCTCAGGAGCGGCCGGGGAACCGAGGCCGTCGATCCCGCTGAACGCAGGCGGGCGCAGGCCGAGCTGGAGCGGTTCGGGGAAATGGCCCGCCTCGCGGGGCTGTACCGCGCCGAGTGCCGCCAGCGCGGGTGGCTCTCGTTCGGCGACCTGAACACCCTGCCGATCGGCCTGCTGCGGAGCGATGCGCACGCCGCGGCGATCGTGCGGGGCGAGTTCCGGCACGCGGTGGTGGACGAATTTCAGGACGTGAACCCCGCGCAGGTGAGCATGCTGGCCGAGCTGTTCCCTGCCGAGGGGCGGCCGGACGTGTGCGTGGTGGGGGACGACGACCAGGCGATCTACGGCTTCCGCGGGGCGGACCCGATGGCGCTGGAGCGGTTCCGCGCCGACTACTCGCCCCGTGAGATCATGCTGACGGAGAACTACCGCAGCCAGCCGCCGATCATCGCGGCGGGCAACGCGCTGATCGGGCGGTGCGTGCGGCGGTTCCGGGCGGACAAGACCATCGAGCGAGCCCGGGCGCTGGCGAAGCAGAAGCCGCCGCCGGGCGCGGGGGTGGAGTGCGTGGAGCTGACGGAGTTCCGCGAGGACGGCGAGGCGATCGCCTCGATGATCCTGGCCGATCGGGGGGGCGACAGCCCGCGCCCGTGGAGCGACTTCGCGGTCATCGCGCGCTCGCACGGCGACCTGGCGCGGGTCGAGGGCGCGCTGCGGATGGAGGGCATCCCGGTGGCGGTGCAGCGCGAGGGCTCGGCGCTGCAGGACGCGGGCGTGCAGGACGTTCTGGCATGGTGCCGCGTGCTGGCCGACCCGACCGACTGCGTGAGCGCCCGGCGGCTGCTGGTGCGTCCGCCGCTGCTGGCGCCGATGGTCCGCATCGGCGCGTGGGAGCGTGCCTACCGCGCCGAGCTGCACGGGGCCGAGCCTTCGGGCGGGGAACACCCCGGGCCGTACTCCGAGTTCCTGGCCCGGCACGCCGGGCCGGATCGGGCGGCGCAGCGGTTCGCGGAGCTGGAACGACCGCTGCGCCACCTGGCGGGGCACGAACGGGCCGACGAGGTGTTCGCCGCGGTGATCGCGCTGTGCTCTCCGGCCGACGCTGAACTTCTGCCGGCCGCCGAGCGTGCCGAGCGCATCGGCCGGCTCGTGAGCGTGCTGCGGTTCGTTCGGCAGCGGCAGGCGCGCCTGCCCGCGCCCGGGGACATCCGTGCGTTCTTCGAGTACTACGACCTGCTGCCGGAGCGCGAGCAGGGGTTCGAGCGCGACGACCGCATCGACGCCGACGTTGCCGACGACGAGGCCGGCGGCGGCGGCGTGACCCTGATCACGGCGCACTCGGCCAAGGGGCTGGAGTTCGACACGGTGTTCGTCGCCCGCGTCGAGAACCGAAACGGCTTCCCGCAGCGTGCGCGGGGCGAGCCCCTGGCGTTGCCCGAGGGGCTGGAGCCATGGCGTGTGCCCGATGCCGTCGCCGAGCACTTCGACGAGGAGCGCCGGCTGTTCTACGTCGCGTGCACGCGCGCCGAGCGGCGGCTGGTGGTTCTGGGCAAAGCCAGCAAGTCCAAGGACGGCAAGCCGTCGCAGACGCTCAATTACTTCAACGAGTTGACCGAGGGCCCGCGTCCTCTGGGCAGGCTCCTGCGTGCCGACGACGTCACCCGGAGCGCCGCGACCGTGCGCGGCCGAATGCGGTGGGCCCAGTCGGACTTCAAGTCGGCCCAGACGCGCGCCGCGATTCTGGCGCGGTTCAAGGACCACGCCCGGGCAACGGCCGCGGCGGCGCTCGACCGCGCCGATGCGCCGGACCTTTCGGTGAAGGATCTGGACGCGATCGCCGGGCAGTTGAGATCCGCGGCGGCGCGCCTGGGCGTGGCCGGCGCGCTGGCCGGGGGCGGCACGGTGCCGGCGTGGCTGGGGTCGCTGGGCGATGCGGACCTGGCCCGCGACGCCGGGACGCTGCGCGAGGCGCTGCACGATTTCAGCAAGGACGCGGGCGGCACCAGCCTCCGCGCGGTGATCGGCCGCCTGACCGGTCCGCTCAAGCCGCCGCTGACGCTGTCGTACTCGCAGATCTGGCAGTACCACAAGTGTCCGCTGTGCTACTACCTGCGGCAGGTGATGCGGCTGCCCGAGGCCGAGTCGTCGGCCCGGTCGATCGGGAACCTGGCGCACGCGGCGCTGTCGGAGTTCTACGTCGAGTGGCGCGACGCTGACGCCGAAGGACGTCGGCCCCCGGAGCGCGATCGGCTGCTGGAGATCGGGCGCGAGCGCCTGGAGCAGGACGCGGCCGATGGCGAGGCGCTGACCCCTGCGGACCGCGATGAACTCGACGCGATCCTGCGCCGGGCGTACGACGCGTTCCACGATCCCACAGCGCACATCACCGAGTACATCGAGAAGCAGATCGAGCGTCCGATCCTGGTGGACGGCGTGGCCCACAAGCTCATCATCAAGCCCGATCGCGTGGACGACCTCGGCGACGGCCGCTACCGCATCGTGGACTTCAAGTCGGGCCAATCGAAGAAGTCACTGCTCAAGCCCGATGCCAACGACCTGCAGTTGGGCGTCTACGCGCTGGGCCTCGACTGGGTGTTCGGCGACAAGGACAAGAACCCTGTCGGCGGCAAGGCGGAGTACTGGTTGCTGCGCACCGGCGAGCGGGGCGAGCTTTCGCTCGAAGACATTGACCGCGACAAGGTTGTGGCCAAGATCGCCGAGGCCTGCCGCGGCATGCTCAAGGGCGAGTTCATGCCCGCCGAGAACTGCGACGGACCGTGTTCGGTGCTGCTGGGGCCGGCGGTGGAGACGGCGTGAGGCCCGCAACCGGCGACGGGCCGGGCGGTAGGGTCTTGTGCGGCGACGACCGAGGTGTTCGGTTTGTCGCGGCACGCGGTCGGAGGAATCGAATCGCTGCAGCGTTTCCAGGGCGAACGGCGTGGGCGGCGGCCTGCGTTGCGGTTGCGGCTGCGGCGTGCGCCGCGTCGGAGCGCGTGCGCCCGTGGGAGCCTCCGGCGGAAGCGCGCGCCGAGGGCGATTCGCCGGTAACCGGGGCGCGCGTGCACCGCGCCTCGGGGGTGGTGGAGCTCACGCTGCGCAACGGCGTGCCGCTGTTCGTCCGGCCCATGCCGGGCGCCGGGCGCGTGGTGCTTGTGGTCTCGGTGCTCGGGGCCGAGGCGATGGAGAAGCCTGAGCAGTGGGGGATCACGCGCATCGCGGCGGCGGGCTGGCGGCCGGCGCCGGAGGGGGAGCCGTCGGTCCGCTGGCGAGCCTGGCCGGGGCCGGACGGGCTGACGCTGCGCGTCAGCGGCTCGCCCGAGACGATCCGCGCCGGGGCCGAATCGATTGCGCGGGCGCTGGCCGATCCGCGCGTCGACGCCGACGCGCTGGCGTCGTGGCGGCAGAGGGGCGAGCAACGGCGGCGCGGCATGTTCGGCGGGGCGGAACGCCTGGTGGCCGACGCGGTGCTCGACGCGATGGCGCCCGGCCTGGGGCTGTCGCGTCCGGTGACCGGCCCGGGAGAGCGTGCCGCGGCTGAGGACGCGCGCGCGTGGCTCGCGTGGTGCGGCCGATCCCTGCCGGTGGAGGTTTCGGTGGTGGGGGAGATCACCGCGGCTCAGGCTGCCGAGTGGGTCGCGCCGGCGCTGGCGGCCGTTCCGGCGCGCCCGGCCGAGGCGCTGGCGGCGCTGGAAGCGCGCCGTTCGATCGCCATGGCGGAGGCTCGCAGCACGCTGGTCGGGCACGGCGGCCTGCCGCCGGGCCGGACGTACGCCGTGGTGGCGCTGCCCGGGCCGGCGATGGGCGATCTGGACGCGGTGCGGGCCTGCGCCATCGGAACGCGCATCGCGCACGACCGGCTCGGCGTGGCGTTGCGTTCCGCCGGGATCGAGTTCGGCGCCTCGGGGGTGTCGTGCCTGCCGGGAAGGCTGTACCGCGCGTCGGGCATGCTGCTGGCGAGCGTCCGCGTCGAAGGAGCGGCCGACGACGCCCGCAAGGCGCAGGACGTGGCGCTGTCGGTGCTCGGCGACCTGGCCGCGCAGGGGCCGACCGAAGACGAGGTGCGCCGGTTGACGCAGGCTTCGGCCGACGAGGCCGAACGCCGGCTCGGCGATGCGGAGTATTGGGCGATGGTGCTCGCCGGCAGTCGGTTCCACGGGATGATGCCGGATGAACTCGCCGGTGCCCCGGAGCGTTATCGGTCCATGACGGCGGCGCAGGTCGCCTCGGCCCTGGCGCGGTGCGTAGACCCGGGCAAGGCGTACCGCGTGGTCGTCAAGCCCGCGGCCTCCGAGGGTCCCGAACCACCCGCGGGCGTGCCGTGATTCGCGCGCCGGCGCATCGCAGTGCCGCAACGGCGCGTGTCTCGGGCCGCGGGCCGGGCCTGCGGGGGGTTGGGGGCCGGGGATCGACGGCAGGGGTGTGGGGGTATGGGGGGGAGGCGGGCGCGTAGACTCGCCGGGTGCAGGACGATGGTCAGGCGGGGCGGCACAAGGTGGACCCATGAACCGATTTCTCGCGTTGGTCTTGGCGGGGGTTTCGATGATGGCGAATCTCAACACGGCCCGGGCCGAGCCGCTGCCGAACGACCCGGCGCTGGTGACGGGTTCTCTGGAGAACGGCCTGCGCTACATCGTGCGCCGGCACGGCAACCCGCAGGGGCGGCTCAGCGTCTGGCTGCACGTCTCCAGCGGTTCGCTCAACGAGACCGAGCGCACGCGCGGCATCGCGCACTACCTCGAGCACATGGCCTTCAATGGTTCGAAGAACTTCCCGCCCGGTTCGGTGGTGCCGTTCTTCCAGTCGCTGGGCATGCAGTTCGGGCGCGACCAGAACGCCTTCACCAGCTTCGAGCAGACCACCTACCAAATGGCCCTGCCCGACACCTCTCCCGAGAACATCGATCGCGCGATGCTCTTTCTCTCTGACGTCGGGCTGCGGCTCGAACTTCCGGTCAAGGAGATCGAGAACGAGCGCGGCATCATCATCGAGGAGAAACGCACCCGCGCCAGCGCCCAGCAGCGCGTCGGCGAGTACATCCAGGAGCGCATCGCCCCCGAGTCCACCTTCGGCCGGCGGCTGCCCATCGGCACCGAGGAGACCATCCGCTCGGTCCAACGCCCCGATTTCGAGGCGTACTACAACACCTTCTACGTCCCCAGCAACATGACCGTGATCGCCGTGGGCGACTGCGACCCGGCGCAGATCGTCGCGGCGGTCCGCAAGCACTTCGCCGAGGGCCGCGCCGTGCCCCGCCCGGCGGACCTGGACGTGGGCACCAAGCCCCAGACCCAGACCCGCGCGATCATCGCCACCGACCCGGAGTTGACCGTCGCGGGCGTCACCATCATGCGCGTCGAGGCGCCGCGCCCGCCGTCGACCACCGTCGCCGACGAGCGGCGCGACCTGGTCGAGACCATCGGCGCCTGGGCGTTCAACCGGCGGTTGTCGGCGGCGCTGGCCCGCGGCGGCAAGTCGTACCTGGGCGGCTCCGCCAGCGCCAACGACCTGGCGCACTCGCTGCGGATCGTCTCGGTCGCCGTCAACGGCAAGCCGGAGAGCTGGCGGGCGATGCTGCGTGAGATCGCCGAGGATCTGCAGCGCGCCCGCATCCACGGGTTCACCGACCGCGAGGTGGCCGACGCCCGCCAGGCCCTGATCAGCCAGGCCGAACAGGCCGTCAAGAACGAGAGCACCCTCCCCGCACGGGCGGTGCTGCAGCGGATCAACAACTCCGTCGCCGCCGGCGAGCCGATCATGAGCGCCCAGCAGCGGCTGGACCTGCTCAACCGGCTCCTGCCCACGATCACGGTCGCCGAGGTTTCCGCGGCGTTCAGCGCCACGTTCGATCCTTCGGTCGCCACGTTCATGCTGCAGGCGCCCAGCGGCGGCGACCTGCCGACCGAGTCGGAACTGATCGAGCTGGGCAAGGCGGCCGTGAACGTCAAGCCCGAGAAGGGCGCCGAGGAATCGCGCATCGAGCAGTTGCTCAAGCAGGCGCCGTCCGGCGGGACCATCGCCGAGTCGCGGACGCACGAGGCCAGCGGCGTCGCCAGCGCCTGGCTCTCCAACAACATCCGCGTGCACTACAAGTTCATGGACACCCGCAAGGACCAGGTGTTCGTGGCCGTCACCGTCGCCGGCGGACAGATCCAGGAGTCGGCGAAGGAGCGCGGCCTGACCGAGGCGGCGGTGCTGGCCTGGAGCCGGCCGGCGACCAAGGGCTACACCAGCACGCAGATCCGCGACTTCATGACCGCCAAGAAGGTCCGCGTCAACGGCGGGTCGGGCGCCGACGGCCTGTCGCTGACGGTCTCGGGCGATCCGGCGGAGCTGGAGGTCGGTCTGCAGCTGGCGTACCTGCTGCTGTCCGAGCCCATGATCGAGCAGGCGATCTTCAGCCAGTGGAAACAGGTGCAGCAGCAGGTCATCGCCGCCCGCAAGTCGCAGCCCGGCGCCGTGCTCAACCAGGTGGGGGCCGATGCGCTCTATCCGCCCGGCGAGATGCGGACGCGCCCGCTCACGGCCGAACAGGTCGGAGCGCTGAAGATCGAGGTGGCGCAGAACTGGCTGGAGAAGATCATCGCCACGATGCCGATCGAGATCGCCATCGTCGGCGACATCCCGCAGGAACGGGCGATGGCCCTTGCGGCGACGTACTTCGGCTCGCTCAAGCCGCGCGACCGCATCGACGGCAAGACCCTCGACGCGCTGCGGACGATCAAGCGCAACGCCGGCCCGTACATCGTCGAGGCGATGGTCGAGACGCAGACGCCCCAGGCGATGGTGCTCGACGGGTTCATCGGCACCGACCAGGAAAACGTCCGGGACGCCCGCCTGCTGCAGATGGCCGCCCGCCTGCTGAGCACGCGCATGGTCAAGACCGTGCGCGAGGAGCGGCAGCTGGTCTATAGCATCTCCGCCAACAGCCGCGCCGCCTCGGACTACCCGGGCTTCGGCCTCTTCGCGGCGCAGGCGCCGACCGACCCGGTGAAGGCCCCGATGCTCGCCAACGTGCTGGAGGAGATGTACGCCGACTTCGCCCGCAACGGCCCCAGCGAGGAAGAGCTGACCGTCGCCAAGAAGCAGATGGCCAACACCTTCGCCGAGCAGATGAAGCAGCCGGACTTCTGGGTCGGCCGGCTCGCGGGCATGGACTACAAGAGCGTGACGCTGGACGACGTGATGGGGGCGCCCGCGGCGTTCGAGGCGATGACCGCCGCCGAGATCCGCGACGCGTTCGCCCGCTACTTCCAGCCCGAGCGTCGGGTCCGCTTCGTGGTGCTGCCGGTGGCCAAGGGCTCGTGAGTTTCGGGCACGGCGGCCCGCCCGCCGGGCCGGGCGATCAACCCAGGGCCGCGGCGCCGGCGATGATCTCCGACAGCTCGGTGGTGATCTGCGCCTGGCGGGCGCGGTTGAAGTCGCGCGTGTAGAGCTTGCGCATCTTGCCGGCGGCGTCGGTCGCGGCCTTCATGGCCACCATGCGGGCCACGTGCTCGCTGACGATCGCGTCGTTGAACACCTGGAAGAGCGTGGCCTTGACGGTCGCCGGCAGCAGGTCGCCCAGCAGTTGCTCGGCCGGCGGGGAGAACTCGTAGCTCACGCCGACGCTCTTGCCGTCGGCCGATTCGGCCTTGATCGGCTTGAGCGGCAGCAGCTGCAGCGTCTCGGGCGACTGGCGGCCGGCGCTGATGAACTTCATGAAGATCACCCGCACCCAGGCGATCTCGCCGGCGATGAACCGGTCGATGTAGTCCTGCGCCAGCGCTTCGACCTTCTCGAACGAGGGCTTGTCGCCGAACTGCGCGTGCTGCTTGGCCACCGCGACGCTGTTGTACCGCAGGAAGCCCGCGCCCTTCTTGCCCACCAGTTCGATCTGCCCGGTCGGCGGCATCGCGCCGGTCGTGGACCGCAAGTACTGCATCGCCGTCCGCAGGATCGAGGCGTTGTACGGCCCGCACAGGCCGCGGTCGCTGGTGATCACCAGCGTCACGCCCGGCGCATCTTTCTTCCGCGACGCCGGACCGGTGATCAACGGGTGCGTCACGTCCCCGGCGGTCGACGCCAGTTCCGTCACCAGCCCGAACAGGCCCTCGGTGTAGGGCTTGGTCGCGGTCGCCGCGGCCTGGGCCCGGGCGAACTTGCTCGTGGCGATCATCTGCATCGTCTTGGTGATGCGGCGGATGTTGCCGACGGCCTTGATGCGCTTCTTGATCTCGCGGGTCTTGCCCATAGGGGCGGAAGGATAGGTGGCCCCGGCCACATGGCCAGCGGGCCGCGGGCAAGGGCCGGGGCCCGATCGGTGTGTGTACGGATCAGCTGGTGGGAGGCGACCCGCCCAGGTACCGCTCCGCGAAGGGACCGACCCGCCAGATGTACCGCTCCAGCGCCGTGCGCCGGGCGTCCTGGCCCATCCGCAGGCGTGCCGGCTCGTCTTCCACCAGGGTCGTGATGTGCCCGGCGAGCTCTTCCGGCCGGCGGAAGATCAGGCCCCCGCCGGCATCGAGCTTCTCGGTGAGCACCTCCAGGTCGTACACCACCTGCGGCAGGGCGGTGAGCATGCCCTGGGCCATCACCTGCGAAAAGGTCTCGTGCGCCGTGCTGGGCACCAGCATCGCGTCCATCCCGCGCAGCCAGGCGCCGACCTCATTGGGCGCCACCCAGGGATGGTGCACGATCTCGCGGTGTCGAAACGCCGGCGGCTCCTTGTAGGAAAGCAGGTGCAACTCGGCACGCCGGCGCACCGGCGGCTCCAGCAGGTCCCAGGCGCGCAGCGCCAGGTCCGCGCCCTTCCACGGCGTATCGAGCACGCCCACCAGGCAGAACCGCACCGAGCCTTGCGGTCGCGGCCCCTGCCGCGGGAAGAACCGCTCGGGGTTCTGCACGCCGTACGACACCTCCACCGGCCACGGGCCCGCCTCGCGGAACACCCGTGCCACCGGCCCGCTGGCGGCCATCACCGAGACCGGCAGCCGCCGCAGCGACCGGAGGTAGTCGGCCCGCGGGTACTGGTGCGAGATCACCAGCAGCGAGCGCGCCCGGCCCGTCCGCCGGAGCAGCCGCGCCGCCGGGAGCACGCCCCGGGCCACGTTGCCCAGGATCACCAGGTCGAACGGCGGGGCAAAGGCCAGCCTCGCCGCGGCCCACGCCGAGCACGGCAGGGGCTTGCGCAGCGGCGGGGTGCCGAGCATGCGCAACCGGCCCGTGGGCGTCAGGTCGCCCAGGTGCTCGGCCAGGCGCGGCGACCAGTGGTGCTCGTGAGCGACGGTCACCTCGGCCCCGGCGGCGATCAGCTCGCGCACCAGCAGCAGGTTGAAGATCTCCGCGCCGTGGATGCGCTTGTGCCGGCGGTCGGCCAGGAACGACGGCGCCAGCAGCAGCACGCGCCTGCCGCGAGCGGGTTCGTTACGAAGAACGGAAACTGGATGCTGGTCCACGCCTGGGCTCTCACGAGATGGACGAGGGTACGTCCTGCGACGCCCCGAGCGTCAACCCGTCGTAGGCCAGTCGAACGCCGTCGGGCAGGGAGCTGTCGGTCGCCTCGTGGGGAAGGTCGTGAGTCATGTGGATGAAGTAGGTGCTCTGCGGGCGAAGGCTCGCGGCGACCTGCACGGCCTCGTCGACGGTGAAGTGGGTG
This sequence comes from Phycisphaeraceae bacterium, assembly GCA_026126345.1. Taxonomy (GTDB): domain Bacteria; phylum Planctomycetota; class Phycisphaerae; order Phycisphaerales; family UBA1924; genus JAHCJH01. The sequence goes on from JAHCJH010000028.1 coordinate 23,024, forward strand.
GGGTGCCGCCGGTGGCGCAGGGCGTCGAGCACCAGCGTGCGCAGCCCGCGCAGGCGGGGCCAGGTCTCGGGCGGGATGGCGTTGACGTCGGTGCAGTAGGCCAGGGGCAGCGGGCCGGTCGGTGCGCCGGCGGGCGGGTCGAAGCGATAGCCGAGTATCTCGGCCCGGCCGTGCAGCAGGCGCACCGGGGTGATGCGCAGGCCGAACAGGTCGAACGCCTCGCCCGGGGCGACGCGGTGGGCGATCAGCGTGGCCACGAACGAGTCGTTGACGTTGTGCTCCTTCTCGAAGATGTGCTTGTAGACCCGGCGCAGGTGCTCGAGGGTGTGGCCGTCGGCGAAGACATCGATCGGCCCGCCCTGCAGGGCGTTGAACCGACGGACGTCGTCGAGCCCGAACGTGTGGTCCACGTGGTTGTGCGTGAAGAGCACCGCGTCGCAGCGGGCGATGCGACGCTCCAGCACCTGCTGGCGCAGATCGGGCGTCGCGTCGATCAGGATCGTCCGGGGCTTGCCCTCCGGGTCGGTGAACTCCAGAGCCGCGCCGGCGCGGAGGCGCCGGTCGCGCGGGTCGGTGCTGGTGCACACCGCGCACGCGCACCCGATCACGGGCACGCCCGACGAGGTCCCGGTGCCGAGGAAGATGAATCGCACGGGCGGCCTCTTTCTAGCCCGCGGTGCGGACCCTCGGTGCGGGCGGAGCTGCCGCGGGCCGTCCTTGGGCGACTTGCTGGCGCTCGATCTCGCGCAGTTCCGCGATCAGCCGGTTCAGATCGGAGCCGCACGCCTCCCAGACGGCGTCCCGCACGCGGCGAACTTCCGCCACGATCGGTGATACGTCGGCCGGCCGGGCACTTTCAGGGCTCATGGGGCATCTCCGAGCAGGGCCTCGGGCGTCAAGACGCGCGGCGGCAGGACCCGCATCCCTACGCACACATGAAACTCGTTTCCAGGTAGACCGACGACATGCGTGATCGTACGGGAGCACGGGACATCGGCGGCCGCGCGGACCGACAAGGCTAGTCGCATGGAGATCAGCCCGTTGCCTTCGCCTCCCCCATCGGCACGCGCCACGCGCCGCGGCACTCGGGGCAGACCGTGCAGCCGTCGGCTTCCTCCCGCAGCCCGGTCAGGTCGTACCCGCAGCCCGGGCACGGCCGGCCGACCGCCGGCCGGCGCCGCCTCCGCCACGCCAGCACGACCATGAATCCGATGTACGCCAGCAGGACTGTGGGTGTCAGCACGACTCCCAGCAGCACGGTGATGTCGGTGAGGGAGCGCGGTCCGATCATGGCCGCGACGAACGCCAGCGGCAACAGCCCCATGACGACCAGCACCGCGACCGTGCAGCCCGACTCGGCGGCGTGCTCGGCCTTCGGAGTCAGGATCGGGGTTCCTTCGGGCAGCGGCCGGCCGCGATCGTCCGTCGTGCCGTGCATGCTCAGCACCCCCGCGGCTCGTTCACGGAACTTCCCGGGGATCGAACGAGTCGTACCGGATGAAGTCCTTCACGTCCCGCTCGCTCGGCGCGCTGGCCTTCCAGGCGCTGTTGTACAGCGCCGCCAGCATCGCGGCCCCGTCGTTCAGCCGGCGGGCGATCAGCGCCTTGCCCGCGGCCTCTTTCAGCGTGCCGGCCTTCTCCATCTCGTACAGCGTGCGCATCTCATCGTGACTGCGGCGGATGTGCTCGATCACCGCCGGCCAGGGGTTGGCCGCGTCCACGGTGTACGAAAACGTCTGCGTCGGCTTGAGCGCCGCGTAGGTCAGGTCGTGATGCTTGATGACGCCGCCGTCGATGTACGCGTGGAAGCCCTTGTCGGTGGTGAAGCCCGCGGGATTGTCACCCACCCAGCCGTTGAAGTGCTTGGTTGTGTGCAGGGGCTGGGCCGCGTCGCCCACGAAGTGCGAGAGGATGCCCATCTCGACCATGATGTTCCGGCGGGCCATCTCCAGCTGCGGCGCCCGCGCCGGCTCGTTGAGCTTCTCGAGCGTGCGGTAGGTCTTGAACGCGCTGAGCAGTTTGGCGTGGTGCTCGACGATCGCGTGCGGCAGGAAGCCGGGCCACTCCTGCTGCCCGGCGGGGTCCAGCTTGGGGTTGTGCGGCGGCACCTGGTCGGGGTGCACGTGCCGCGCCACGGCCATCGCGGCGACGTACTGGTATCGCAGGGGCGGCACCGAGTCGAGCGTCAGGCCGTACTTCTCCAGGTCCTCGATGTCCAGGAAGTGATCGGGGGCGTTCTCGTGGATCAGGTGCACGTCGCGCACGCCGCGCCAGCGGTCCGGCTCGGCCGCCTGCCACGCGACGGCGTGCCGGATCACCGGGTCCCGCAGCCAGGCGGGCGCATCGTCGGCCAGGCCGTCGAGCGCCAGCCATGTGATCGCCCGGTGGCCCACCGCGTCCCACGCCAGCGCCGGCAGCGCCAGCACCACCAGCATCGCCAGCGCGACCAGCCCGCTTCCGCCTCGACGCTGCTTCATGCCCATCTCCAGTGCGGCCCGCCGGCCCGGGCGTTCACCAGACGCGCTCGGCCTTGGGCTCGCGGTTCATCAGTTGCCCCACGGCGTCGATCGGGTCCAGCCCCTCGAACAGCACCGCGTGCACCGCCTGGGTCAGCGGCATGTCCACCCGGTACTTGCGGGCCAGGTCCATGACGCTGCGCGTCGTCGCCACGCCCTCGACCACGCTGCGCGTGCGCCGCAGGTAGTCGTCCAGCTTCGCCCCCTTGCCCAGGGCCTCGCCGCACGAGCGGTTCCGCCCCTCGGGCGAGAAGCACGACGTCGCCAGGTCGCCCACGCCCGCGATGCCGAAGAACGTGTCCGTGCTCGCCCCCATCGCCACCCCCAGGCGCGCGATCTCCGCCAACCCCCGCGCCAGCAGGGCGCTCTTGGCGTTGTACCCCGCCTGCAGGCCGTCGCAGATGCCCGCCGCGATCGCGATCACGTTCTTCATGGCCCCCGCCAGTTCCACGCCCAGCATGTCGCCGGTCGTGTAGATCCGGATCCACCGCGTGCTGAACAGCTCCTGCACCTGCTTGCGGAACCGCTCGTCGTCCCCCGCCGCGATCATGGTCGCCGGCAGGCACTTGGCCAGTTCCGACGCGATGGTCGGCCCGCTCAGGGCCGCCAGCGGGCGCGGCGCTCGATCGGGGTCGTCCCGAAGTACGTCGGCGATGATCTGCGTCGGCCGCAGCAGCGTGCCGTTCTCGATCCCCTTGGCGACCGACAGCACCCCCGTCCGGCTCGGCACCAGCGACCGGATCTGCTCCCACACGCCCCGGCAATACTGCACCGGGATCGCCGACACGATCAGGTCCGCCCGGCCAACCGCCTCGCGCGCATCGCCGGTGATCACCACCTCCTGCGGCACCCGCAACCCGGGCATGCGCTCGCTCCGCCGGGCCTGGCTGGCGCGTGCCGCCTCGTCGGGATCGTGGCCCCACACCACCACGCGCGGCCGCAGGTGCGCCGGCTTGCCCGCGCGCTCCGGATCGGCCAGGATCGTTGAGCACACCAGCCCCATCTGCCCCAGGCCGA
>JAHCJH010000029.1 GCA_026126345.1 Phycisphaeraceae bacterium
GACGGCGACACCTTCCGCGTCGGCAACATCGAGTTCCGCGCCCTGCACACCCCCGGCCACACCCCCGAGCACCTGTGCTTCATGGTCACCGACCGCGGCGGCGGCGCCGACAAGCCCATCGGCGTCATCACCGGCGATTTCGTGTTCGTCGGCGACGTCGGCCGGCCCGACCTGCTGGAAACCGCCGCCGGCCAGGCAGGCAAGGCCGACCCTTCGGCCCACCGCCTGTTCGCCTCGATCCGGAAGTTCATGCAGTGGCCCGACTACCTCCAGCTCTGGCCCGCGCACGGCGCCGGCAGCGCCTGCGGCAAGGCCCTGGGCGCCGTCCCCTCCTCCACCGTCGGCTACGAGAAGATGTTCAACCCCGCCGTCCGCGCCGCGGCCGACGAGTCCCGCTTCGTCGCCTTCATTCTTGATGGCCAGCCCGAGCCGCCGCTCTACTTCGCCGCCATGAAGCGCGACAACAAGCTCGGCCCGCGCGTGCTCGGCGGCGTGCCCGCGGTGCCCGCCATCTCCGGGGCCGATCTGGCGAAGATCGACGGCCGCTCCGCCGCGATCATCGACACCCGCCCCTGGGCCGCGTTCAAGGCCGGGCACGTGCCCGGGGCGCTGCACCTGCCGCTGAACAACTCGTTCAACACCGACGCCGGCTCGCTGATCGACGAGCGCGAGACCATGTACCTGATCGTCGAGCCTTCGCGCCTCGATGAGGCGGTGCGCGACCTCATCCGCGTCGGCCTCGACCGTTTCGGCGGCGCGATCGACCCGGCGAAACTCGCCGACTATTCCGCCGCGGGCGGAACGCTGCAGACCACCGCCGAGGTCACCGTCGAGCAGGCCCGCGGGCTGATCGATTCGCGCCGGCCGTTCCTGCTGGATGTCCGCCGCGCCGCGGAGTTCGCCGAGGGCCACATCGACGGGGCGCTCAACATGGCCCACACCCGCATGCGCACCGGCCTGGACCGCGTGCCCCGGGACCGGCCCATCCTGGTGAACTGCCGCAGCGGCATGCGCTCGGCCCGGGCCTGCTCGCTGCTCCAGAAGCACGGCTACGAGGCCATCAACCTCGCCGGCGGGTTTCTGGCCTGGGAGAAGGCCGCGGTGCCCGCCGCCCCCGCGGCCCGGTAGGCGGCCCGAGGTGCTGGAACCAGAATCCCGCGCCGAATTGGGAACCTACCCCCGTCACCGCGCCACCAAGTTGACAGCGGCGCCTCAGCGCCGGACACCGAAGGAGTCACCCATGGCCAACTTCTCCCCCAGCCCGCAGACCTCGGCCGCCCCCGCCCGCCCGGCCTCGGGCGTCCGCGAGGCCGACCCCGCGCAGGTCAGCCGCTGGCTCGCCGCCGGTCAGGCGGTGCTGATCGACGTGCGCGACCCCGACGAGCACGCCCGCGAGCGCATCGACGGCGCGCGGCTCGTGCCCCTGCCGACCTTCGACCCCGCCGCCGTGCTGGCCGAGGTCAAGCCCGGCCCGCGACTGGTGCTGCACTGCAAGCGCGGCGGGCGCTCGGCCGACGCCTGCCGCTTGGCCATCGCCGCCGCGACGGGCGGCCCGGGCGTCGAGTTGTACTCGCTCTCGGGCGGCATCGAAGGGTGGAAGGCCGCGAACCTGCCGACGCGCGTCGATGCCAGGGTGGGCACGATCAGCGTGATGCGCCAGACGCAACTGGTGATCGGCGCCGGCGTGCTGATCGGCTCGGCGCTGGCGTACTTCGTGCACCCCGGGTGGGCCGGCCTGTCGGCGTTCTTCGGCTTCGGGCTGATGGTCGCCGGGTCCACGGGCACCTGCGGCCTGGCCGTGCTGCTGAGCAAGATGCCCTGGAACCGGGCGGCGTGCGCCGCCAAGCCTCACTGATCGCATCACGATTCGACCGTCCCGCGGCCGGTGGTGAACAAGGAGTTCGCGATGACGCACGATGCAGCGAAGTTCTACGAAACCTGGCCCGGGCTCATGAACACGGCCAAGGCCGCGGCGCCCGACATCGGGCGCGCATTCGGCCCGTTCTTCCAGGGCCTGATGAAGGACGGCGCCGCCGAGGGCGGGCTGTCGGTCAAGCAGAAGGAACTGATCGCCCTGGGCATCGGCGTGGCCGTGCGGTGCGAGCCGTGCATCTACGCCCACGTCGAAAAGTGCCTCAAGGCCGGGGCTTCGCCGCGCGAGGTGATGGACGCCGCGGCCGTCGCGGTGATGATGGGCGGCGGCCCGGCGTACACCTACACGCCGGTGGTCGCATCGGCGCTGGAGCACCTGACCGCCCGGGCGGCTGCGGGGTGAAACGTCGAGTCGCACGGGGTACGGTTGGATCCGCAACGGAGAAGGCCATGCACGAATTCACGCGCTCGATCGGTCGGTTCGTCGGGGTCGGCGCGCTGGGCGCAGCGGGGCTGCTGGCCGGGTGCGCTGCGCCGCCGGGCGAGCGGCCCGCCGAGGTCGCCGCGGCGGCGGGCGTCGATCCCTACCCGGGCGTGAACACCGTCGGGCAGGATCGGGCGGTGTGGACGCAACTGCTGAGCGACCACAGCAAGATCCGCCGCACGGTGGTCTACACCGCCGACGGCGTGGAGGCGACGACGGAGTCGGACGACCCGACGGTCGCCGCGCGGATCAAGAACCACGCCAAGGCGATGCAGGCGCGGATGAAGGTCGGCGCGCGCGTGCGGGTGTGGGACCCGGTGTTCGCCGAGTTGTTCGAGCGGCACGGCTCGGTGCGGCTGGAGGTGGCCGAGACGGCCAGGGGCGTGTCGATCGTCGAGCGTGCGGACAACCCGCAAGCCGCGGCCCTGCTGTGGTCGCACGCCGCGGGGGTGAGCGAGTTCGTGCGCCGAGGCCACGAGGTGGGCGACAAGGCGACGGTGCGGATCGCACCGGGCGTGCCGCCGCCGGCGGAGGTGGCGATCGGGGGCGTTCGGCACCGGGTGCTGCTGGGCCAGCCAGACGCGGCGGGGCTGGCGGTGCTGCGGGCATCGGGCGTGACGGGCGTGGTGAACTTCCGGCGGGCGTCGGAGCACCCGGCGTTCGACGAATCGGCGGCGTGCGAGGGCGCGGGGTTGAGCTACGCCAATCCGGGGTACCGGGCGCCGGCGGAGTTGACCGATGCGCTGATCGACGGCGTCCGGGAGGAACTGCGCCGGGCCGAGGCCGGCGGGGGCGCGCTGGCGCTGCACTGCCGCACGGGCAACCGCGTGGGCCCGGCGTGGATCGCCTGGCGCGCGCTCGACGGCGGCGTGCCGCTGGAGCGGGCGGTGAGCGAGGCCAAGTCGATGCGCATGGTCGACGCGGAGCTCGAGCGGATCGCCCGGGAGTACGTCCAGCGCCGCGCGGCGAAGAACTGACGGCTCAGCGGCCGGCTCGCACCGGCCGCCGCCCGCGCCGCACCGGCCCCGCGGGCCGGTGCGCCTCGTGGCGCTGGATCACTTCGATGATGCGGCGGCGCAGCGCGGGGGGCAGGTCGTCGCCGGCCAGGCCGGCGCATGCGTCCTGCACCAGGTCGAGCTCACGGAAGACCGCCCGGCAGCGGGCGCACAGGTCGGCTTTGGGCACGGCGAAGCCTGCGGCGGTTCCGCCGCGGTCCATGGCGTCCATCTTGGCCTTGAGCAGGTCGAGGCAGACCTGTTTCTCGTAGATGGGCGCGGGCGCGGGGACGGCCGGGGCGCGGGCGGTCATGGCCTTGCGCAGGGCCAGGCGGGCGCGGTGCAGGCGGGTCTTGATGGTGTTGGCGGCCAGGCCCAGGGCCGCGGCGGCGTCGTCGATGGAAAGCCCGAGCACCTCCTTGAGCACCAGCGGCAGGCGCAGGTGCTCGGGCAGGCGGGTGATCTCGTGCTGGACGCGGGCGACGGACTCGGCACGCTCGGCGGCCAGCGCTCGGGCGTCGGGGTCGGGCGCGGCGGCGAGGGCGGTGACGGTGGACTCGCCCCAGGGCATGAGCTGGGACATGGCGACGGCGCGCCGGTCGGCGCCGCCCTTGCGGCGGGTTCGTTCGCGGCAGGCGCGGCCGGCGATGGTGTAGAGCCAGGTGCCGGGGTCGCTGCGACCCTGGAAGCGCGGCCAGGCGCGCAGGGCCCGGAGGAAGACCTCCTGCACGAGGTCGTCGGCGTCGGCGCGGTTGCGGCAGAGGCGCAGGGCCAGGCCGTGCAGGCGCGGGCCGTAGCGGTCCAGCAGCGCGGGCAGCGCGCTGGCGACGGGCGTTCCCGGTGCGGGGGCCGGTGCGGGGTTCACGCGGCGCTCGGTCGGTCGGGCGGGGTTACGGCCGGCCCTTGGCGACGGCGGTGCGGATGGCGGCGTCCTTCTGATCGTCGGTCATGCCGTCCCAATTCTTGCTGCAGCCGTTGCAGCAGAAGCCGACGCGCTGGCCCTTGTGCTCGCGGACGATGGCGGGGTTGACGGGGTCTTTGGGGTTGACGACGCAGTAGCCGTTGACGGTGGTGATGGCGCCGGCCTTGACGTCGCCGCACGCATCGCCGGCGCAGTCGTTGCAGGCGCAGCCGGCCAGGGCGAGGGCGGACAGGACGATCGTCGAGCAGATCAGCGGGCGGGTGAATCGCATGGGTGGACCTCCGATACCGGCGATGATAGCAAATCCGGGGGCCTAATCCGGATCGGCGGGTCGAGATTTCCACGCCCGACGGGCGGGGGCTACCGGCGCGTGAGCACGGCGTGCATGAACTGGACCCAGGAGCCGTCGGGGCCGGGCGTGCGGCTGGTGAGCGTGCGCTGGGTGGGCGAGACGATGGTGATGATGTCCTGGTAGCGCTCGGTGCGGGACGGGTCCGTGAAACTGGGGCCGGTGGTGTCGAGGGTGAGGACGCGGCCGGCGGCGTCGAGCGCGCCCTGGTAGACGAACATGTGCGCCATGGGCGAGCCGACCCAGGTGCCGGTGAACCTGCCGGAGGCGGGGTCGAAGCCGAGGGTCATGATGAAGGACATCTCGCCGCCGTCGTGCATGGGGCCGCCGCCTTCGCAGACGGCCCAGAGGTCGCCGAGCATGCGGACGGACTCGCGGCCCTTGAGCTTCAATGGTGGCTGATCGGGGCCCATGACGCACTCGGTCTCGATGGACCAATCGCCGAGGAGTTGCTTGAGCCACTGGTGCTGGGGTTGCGCGGGGGTGTGCATGAAACGTTCCGGTGTGTGCGGGGTGAAGGGGCGAACGCGAACGGTGGCTGCGGTGAGCGGGTGTTGCGATGGTCGGCGGCGGCGCGGAGATCAGGGTGGGAATCTGGCCGCGGTGTGGATCGCGGCGAGTTCGGCCAGGGCGCTGAGGCGCGCGAGGGCGGGATCTGGCGGCGGCGCGGCGGCGCCGGCGCGGGCGAGGAACATCGCGATGGGCGAGGGCGCGGCGGGCGGCTCGGGCAGTTCGGACAGTTCTGGCAGGTCGGGCAGTTCGGGCGGGGGCGGGCGGCGGGCCGGCGCGGCGAGGGTGGCGTTGAAGGTGGCGGCGGCGGCGGCGGCCGAATCGGTAGCGCGGGCGGCCACGGGCCGAGCGGCGGCTGGAGGGAGGCGCAGGAGGCGGTCGGAGAACTGGAGGAGCGAGGTGGCGGCGCGGCGGACGGACTCAACGGCGGGCGGTGAGTCGGAGCGGTGGGCGACGACCCAGCGGAGGGCGGAAATGCCCTCGGAAAGAGCCGCGCGGGCGAGGTCGGCCACGTCGGCCGGGAGCGGGGAAGCGGCGGGAGCCATGTCGGGAGAATACGGTCTTTGTTTGGGTTGTCAAGGGGATTTGGAACGAGACGTCAAGAAATAGGAGAAACCCTGGGGTGGAGAGTGCTGAGTACTGAGTGCTGAGTGCTGAGAAGACGGCCGCGGGGAACAGGGCCGAAGGCCGAGGGGAAGGAAAGTCGCGAGTCGCGAGTCGCGAGTCGCGAGACGCGAGTGAAGGCGGCGGAAGCCCGGTCGGGCCGGGGGCGCGGCGGGGATTGAAGGAAGGAGTTGCCGGAAGAACCGCGGGTTCGCCTTCGCTCGCGCGCGGCGAGAAGGGAGCGGCGCGGGCGGAAGGGCGGTCAGGGGGCGATGGAGTCGAGGACGGACCACGCGGGGTCGCGGCGGACGATGCACTGGATCTGAAGGTCGGGGTTGGAAGCGCGGAGCTGCGGGAGGGCGTGCTGGATGCGGTCGGGATCGGAGGTGTAGGCGACGAACTCGCGCATGCGGGGCGTGCTGATCACGGCGACCATGATGAAGGTGCGGCGGTCGTCGAACTGGGCGCCGATGGCGTCTTCGAGTTGGATGAGGCGGTCGATGGAGGGGGCGGGCTGGGGTGCGCCGTCTTCGGGGAGGAAGGGGATGGCGATGCCGACCTGGAGGGGAAGGTCGGGATGGCCGCGGAGGTGGCGATGGGCCCAGGCATTGAGGCGGACGACGATGGGCTGGCCATCGTGCCGACCTTCGGCGACGGACCATTCGTCGGCCTGGTCGGAGAGGGGTGGGAAAGATCGCGGGGATTGCTTGCGGGAGAAGGGCCACATGGGAGGAGGGTAGAGAAGCCGCGGGAGGACGCAGGAGATTGGGGAACGGGAACCGGACGTACAAAAGCGGTGGATTGGGTAGCAGATCCCAATGATGAGTTCGTGTTGTCGGATAGACTGCAAGCCATGAACTGGTACGTCTATCTCCTGAACGACCCCCGTGACCATCGCCCGACGTACGTGGGACAGACCACGAACGTGGTAGACCGGTGGAAGAAGTACCAGCGGGGCGATGGCCATGGAAACTGGGGCCTGAATCAGTGGCTGGACGAGTTACGCCTTCTTCACCTTGAACCCGGGCTGGAGCTTCTGGCAACTCTGCACACACAGCGAGAGGCAGATCAACGCGAACGAGAGGAAGTCCGGTGGCGGCAACTGGATGGCCAGCGCCTCTTCAACATCGCCGATGGAGGCAGGTCCGGGGCTCGCACTGAAGCATTACATTTGGCCAATTCTGACTGGATCGCGCTTGGCCAGCGGATGAAGGACGCTCACGAACTGCTTCTGGCGCTTCAGATGGATGCGGCCACGATCGCGGGCCGGCGTTCGCGCGCATTCAAGTCGCTCTACGCCGCCGTGCAATATGCCTTCAAGGCGAAAGTAGCAATGGAAGACCGGCTTTGCGAAGTACGGCCCGAAGTAGATTGGCGTGGAGTCTTCATTGGACCGCACCTGGACATCGATCGCAAAGCCCACGTGGCCGAGGAAGCACTCCCCATCGGACATGCCTGAGGTCGGAACGCAGCAGAGCCGAAACCGTCGGACCGACCGCCATCGTATTACTACTTTGTGTCCGCCGAGGGTTTGACTTTGATTTTCAAATGGAACGCAAACGACTGAACGCCGCGACCCGAGTGCAACCGAAGAATTAGCACTTCATCCGCACCATCGCTGTTGACGATCTGGAGATGCAAAGGAACATCCTCCAATGCCCCCGACGGAAGCGATGAAACGACAAAATCGAGCTTGTATTGATTCAACGGCGCATTTGTCAAATCGGTTGCGGAAGCCGCGCTGGGGATAATCGGATCATTCAGAAAAGTACGGAAGAGCGCGTTGCTCACCGGCTTGAGCTGTGTCTTTGGCCGCAGAACACTCGACCGCTCGGTTAGTAGATAAATGTGCGATATTGGCTCGCTGATAATATTCATGCTATTACGAAAGGTGATTGCAAGCGTGATATCGCCCGATCCAATCTCGCCTTCGAGCTTGACCACCGGTTGCTCGCCGAATTGCCGGATTTGGGTGCCATCGACTAGAACATCTACATGAGCGAGGGGTAATGATGCGGCTCGTCGCTTGGATTCCTCGATCGCCCAGGACAGGCTGCGAGCGAGTTCCTCTCGCAGGCGCTTGATCTGGCCCTCGTAGACTATGTGCCGCTTATGCTTCAGGTCGAAGGGAATATCGTCGACCGTTTTAGTAACAAGAATCACTAGCTTGTTTAGAGCGTGTGCATATCCTACTTCATAGAACACGTTCGGATTCTTGCCAGACATGTCTGCGACAATGACATCTGACTTGTTTATCTGATTCAAGATTCTATCAAGAATCCCTTCGGAATACTGCTGTTCATCAACTCGTTCGGCATATGCACCGACATCGTCGGAGGCACCCTTGATGCCAAACTTGTATGTATCGTCGAACGATGGATCGAACGGCATAAGCACAAAAACGAATGGCTTCGGCCCCGTGATGCCAGACTGCCCGCCTTGTTCGCTGTTTGCCATTGGCATTCTCGGTTCGCTGCTGACTGTCTAAAGTCTTTCCTTGATCTTTCCTGGTCGACCGCTGAGAACCCCACCATGTCGTGTCTAGGTTGCCAGACCAGGCTGGACGGTTGCACGCATCAAACCGAAGTTCACCCCATCTTCCCCACCACCGCCTCGGCGAACTCCGAGCACTTGACCTTCCTGACCTGGGTATCGCCCTCGGCCTTCATGAGGCGTTCGAAGTCGTAGGTGACGGTCTTGGCGGTGATGGCGCCGTCCATGCCCTTGATGATGAGGTCGGCGGCTTCGGACCAGCCGAGGTAGCGGAGCATCATTTCGCCGGAGAGGATGACGCTGCCGGGGTTGACCTGGTCGAGGTTGGCGTACTTGGGGGCGGTGCCGTGGGTGGCCTCGAAGATGGCGTGACCGGTGACGTAGTTGATGTTGGCGCCGGGGGCGATGCCGATGCCGCCGACCTGGGCGGCCAGGGCGTCGGAGAGGTAGTCGCCGTTGAGGTTCATGCAGGCGATGACGTCGAAATCGCGGGGGCGGGTGAGGACCTGCTGGAGGGTGATGTCGGCGATGGAGTCCTTGATCAGGAGCATCTTCTTCCACTTGCCGTCGCCGTGGCTGGACCACAACGCCGCGAGCACGGACTCGACTTCCCTGACGATCTTGGCCTTCTGGTCGGCGGTCATCATGTCGAAGCCGGGGTCGATCATGCGGGCGTTGGCCTCGGCGGAGAGGGCGGGGTTGGCCTCCTTGTTGCCGAGGATCCAGGACTCGCGTTCGGTGACGATGTGGGGGCGGAAGAACTTCGCGGCGACCTGGTAGCCCCAGTCCTTGAAGGCTCCGCTGGTGAACTTCATGATGTTGCCCTTGTGCACGATGGTGACCGATCGGCGCCTTTCCTTGAGCGCGTAGGCGATGGCCGAGTGCACGAGGCGTTCGGAGCCGATGTAGGAGACGGGCTTGAAGCCGATGCCGACGAAGCCGAAGGGCGAGCCCGCGGCGGCGGCCAGGGGCGGGGCGGCGGCGTCGCGTTTGGGGGCGCCGATGGACTCGAGGCGGGCCTGCCATTCGGCGGCGGCCTTGGACGTGCCGAAGCGGATCTTGGCGAAGTCCTTGGGGAAGTTCTGCTGGAGGAACTCGAGGACCTTGGCGGATTCGGGGGTGCCGGCGGCCATTTCGATGCCGGCGTAGATGTCCTCGGTGTTCTCGCGGAAGATGACCATGTCGCAGTCGCCGGGCCGCTTGACGGGCGAGGGGACGCCCTTGAACCAGCGGACGGGGCGGAGGCAGACGTAGAGGTCGAGCATCTGGCGGAGGGCGACGTTGAGCGAGCGGATGCCGCCGCCGACGGGGGTGGTGAGCGGGCCCTTGATGCCGACGAGGTGTGTGCGGAAGGCGGTGAGGGTGTCGTCGGGGAGCCAGTTGTTGAACTTGTTGAAGGACTTCTCGCCGGCGAAGACCTCGAGCCAGTGCATGCGGCGCTTGCCGCCGTAGGCCTTGGCGACGGCGGCGTCGAAGACGCGGACGCTGGCGCGCCAGATGTCGGGGCCGGTGCCGTCGCCCTCGATGAAGGGGATGATGGGGTGGTCGGGGACGGAGAGGCCCTTGGGGCCCATGGTGATGCTGGCGGGGCTGGACATGCGCGGGGTTCCTGCGGGAACGATGGAAGGCCAGGGACGGGACAGAGCGACAGGATACCGCGCTGCGCTGTGTCTGGGGCGGGATGGGCCGGGCCAAAAAGAACGCCGGCCCGCCGGGGGTACGGCGGGCCGGTGAGGGCAGTTGAAGCCCCAGGAGTGCGTTGTGTGCGTTGGCCGCGCGGCTCAGCGGCGGCGACGCAGGCCGGCCAGGCCGAGCAGGCCGAGGCCCGCGGCGGCGGACGGCGAGGGAATGCCGTAGACGACGAAGGGGACGGAGACGCCGGGGTTGGGGGCGGCGGTGCCCTCAGCCATGGGCGCCCAGGCGGCGTTGAACTGCTGGGCGTTGCCGCCGTAGAGGGCGTTGGGGAGGCTGACCGGCGGCGTGAAGCTGATGCCGGTGAAGGAAACGTCGAACCAGAACGTGCCGGCGCCCAGGACGAGGTTGGGCAGGTTGATGACCACCTCCTGGATGCGGCGGGCGGTGCTGGCGGTGTCGGTGCCGGTGGTGCGGTAGATGTTGGTGAACGAAACGCTGGAGAGGACGTTGGTGGTGGCGTCGCCCCAGACGATGTTGCCGGTGCCGGGGCCGCCGGAATCCCAGATGCGCAGGGTGGCGCCGGTGGCGGTCGGGGCGGTGGCGTTGGTGAGGTAGCCGAAGAACGAGACGCTGGTGAGCGTCCAGGAAGCGTCGTTGACGAAATCGTCGGCCAGGCGGAACGCGCCGCTGGACGAGTAACCGAACGTCGTGCTTCCGGGCCCGATGGCGCTGCGGTCGGCGCCGGCGGCGGCACCGGTCATGCCACCCGGGTGCGTGACGATGGGGCCGTTGTTGTACAACTGGCCGTACGAAGCGCCCGCGGCGCAGAGCAGCGCCGTCACGGCAAGAGCGGAACGAACCATGGAACTTTCTCCCCGGGCCGAATGGCCCGAATGGCGACGCCGCGGTGGAGTTCCGCAGTGACGCACTCCTCGCGATTTTCAGAGCCTGTGACCCACAAGCTCTCACCTGACTCCGGATCCAAGGTACACCGGGATCGGGTGGCGTCAAGATTCCATGGAAGAAACCCCTGAAATCTCGGGAAAAGCAGGGACACGGCGGATCAACGGCGCGTGGAGTTGGGCAATCTGGAGAGGCGGGGTGGGGGTGAAGTGCTGAGTGCTGAGTGCCGAGAGAAGTCGCGAGTCGCGAGTCGCAAGACGCGAGTCGCAAGTCGCAAGGCGCGAGTCGCGAGACGCGAGGCAAAGCCCGGAGCAAGGCAGGGAAGTCGCGATTCGGGCGCGCGGGGAGGCGGCAGGGCGCGGGCGGGGTGCGGGTCAGCGCGTGGATTGCAGGGCGTCGGCCAGGTCGCACCAGAACGAGGGGTAGCTCTTGGCGACGCAGGCGGGGTTGGCGATGGAGACGCCCGGGCGGCGGAGACCGATGAGCGCCAGCGCCATGGCCATGCGGTGGTCGTTGTAGGTCTGGAAGACGACGGGCGCACGGTGCGCGGCCGGTGACGGCGACGGGGGCGTGATGCGGAGCGTTTCATCGCCGCGGATCGCGTCGATGGAGACGGCGGCGCCGGTGCGTGCGAGTTCGGTCTGGAGGGCGGCGAGGCGGTCGGACTCTTTGAGGCGGAGCGTGCGCAGGCCGCGGAGGGTGGAGGGGCCGTCGGCGAAGCAGGCGAGGGCGGCGGCGTTCATGGCGGTGTCGGGGGTGTCGGTGAAGTCGACGTCGAAGGGATGGAGGATGGCGGGGCCGGTGAGGCGGAGGGCGTTGTCGAGGCGTTCGGCGGCGGCGCCCATGGCGGCGGGGACGGCGATGAAGCGGGCATCGCCCTGCAGGGGCGGGCGAGCGGGGTGAAGGTCAAGGCCGGGGATGGTGATGCGGGCACGCGGGATGAGGGCGGCGGCGGCGAAGAAGGTGCTGGCGGCGGAGGCGTCGGGCTCGATGGTGAGGTTGAAGGGGGCGATGTGGGCGGGGCGGAGGTCGATGCGCGCGGAGGCGTCGGCGGCGTCGGCGGCGGGGATGCTGATGCGCGGCTCAGCGCCGAGGCGGGCGAGCAGCGCGGCGGTCATGTGGATGTAGGGCGTGCTGGGCGGGCGGGCGGGCGCGGAAATGCACAGGGGCGCGTTGAGGAAGGGCGCGACGAGCATGAGCGCGGAGATGAACTGGCTGGAGGGGGCGGCGGCGAGCGCGGCGGTGAGGGGCTCGCCGGCACGGCGCGGGGCGGGCGCGGTGAGGCGCAGCGGCACGGAGCCGGGGCGGCCGAGCCACTGGCATCGCACGCCGAGCGATTCGAGGGCGAGGGCCAGGTCGGCCAGCGGGCGCTGGCGCATGCGGTCGTCGCCGTCGATTTCGATGGAGGCGCCGGGCGGGGCGAGCAGGACGGCGGCGGCGAGGAAGCGGACGGCGGTGCCGGCGCCGGCGAGGTGGAGGCGGGCGGTGGCGCCGGGGTCGATTCGCCAGTGCCCCCCCACTCCGAGCACACGGGCGACGGCGTGGGCCGGCGGGCGGCCGGGCGCGTCGAGGGGGCCGGGGGAGACATCGATGCGCGCGCCGAGGGTGCGCAGGGCGTCGATCATGACGCGGACATCGTCGGCGCCGGCGGGGAGGTTGGAGAGGGTGGACGTTCCGGGCGCGAGGGCGGCCAGGAGCAGGGCGCGGTTGGCGATGCTCTTGGAGCCGGGCGGGGAGATGACGGCGTCGAAGGGCGCGTGCGCGACGGGGATGGGCAGCGGGTCGGGGAGCCGGTGGAGCGGGAGGCGGAGGGTGTCGGGGTGTGATCGCTCGGCCGGCGGCACGGGGCGATGGTACGTGTCAGGCGTCGGCCTTGCGGAGGATGGCGACGACGTCTTCGACGGGGATGACGAAGAGGCGGTTGTCGCCTTCGAACTCGACGGGGATGGCGTGCTTGGGGTTGAACAGGACGCGGTCGTACTGCTTGATGGGGTAGTCGGCGTTGTTCTCGACCTTGGTGCTGACGGCGACGATGCGGCCGGTGAGGGTGGGGATCTCGATCTTGTCGGGGAGGTGGATGCCCTGCTTGGTCTGCTTCTTGTCGTCGTCCTTGCGGATGAGCACGCGGTCGCCGATGGGCTCGACGGTTTCGAGGCGGACGGTCTTGCGCGGGGCTGGATCGGCCATCGGGGTGAGGGTACGCCGGGGCGTGGGGTGCTATCTTCGGGGCCTGGAGACGCGACGATGCGCGAAACGGAACTGCTCAAGAGCCTGATCCGCGAGGTGCCGGATTTTCCGAAGCCGGGGATCGGGTTCAAGGACTTCACGCCGCTGCTGCGCGACCCGCGGGGGCTGGCGCTGGCGGTGGAGCTGATGGTGAACCCGTTCCGCGGGCGGCACATCGACGTGGTGGTGGGCGCTGAGTCGCGCGGGTTCATCTTCGGCACGGCGCTGGCGCAGTCGCTGGCGGCGGGGTTCGTACCGGTGCGCAAGCCGGGGAAGCTGCCGGCCAAGACGATGAGCATGGGGTACGACCTGGAGTACGGCAGCGACCGCGTGGAGATCCACGTGGACTCGATCACGCCGGGGCAGCGGGTGCTGCTGGTGGACGACCTTCTGGCGACGGGCGGGACGATGGAGGCGTGCTGCAAGCTGGTGAAGGAACTGAAGGCGCAGATCGTGGGCGTGACGGTGCTGATCGAGCTGACGTTCCTGAACGGGCGCGAGCGGCTGCGGCCGTACGGCGAGGTGCACTCGGTGCTGACGTACTGAGCGCGCCGTTCAGGCCGGGGCGTGCTCGGGTGCGATGCGCAGGCGGCTGAGCCAGTGGCCGGCGCGGTCGGCGTGAACGCCGTGGGCCGCGTAGTCGGCGATCCAGAGGTGGCCGTCGACGAGGTAGCAGAATTCGTGCTGGCCGGCGGGCACGTCGGCATCGACCGACCACCAGCCGGGGTAGGAGCGGCGCATGGGCAGCGCGCCGGTGCGCCAGGCGGTGAAGTCGCCGATGACGCGGACGTCGGCGGCGTGGGGAAGGAAGACGCGGAACTCGACGTGGCCCTTGCGGTCGCAGGCTATCATGGCCCGGCCTCCGTGGTCTCTCCTGCCGGTGGCGGACGCTCACGCACGGACTCTCAGATGACGCTACCCGCAGCGGGGTTGCGATCAAGGGAGCGCGCCGGACTTCACACGAGAATGCCCCATTGGGGGCAGCGGCGAGCGGGTCTCAACGACCGGTGCGCGCTGAGGCCGGAGCCGCGGCGGGCTTGGGCTCGACGACGGCGGTGACGGGTGGAGCGACGTTGAGGCGGCTGATCCAGGCGCCGGCGGCGTCCTGCTCGACGCCGTGGGCGGCGTAGTCGGCCACGTGAACGCCGCGGTCGACGCGGTAGGCGAAGGTGTGCGCGCCGGGCGGGAGGGGCACGGTGGCGAGCCACCAGCCTGGGTGCTGGCGGGACATGGGGATGGGCCGCGCGGCCCAGTCGGTGAACGAGCCGACGAGTTCGACGCTGGCGGCGTGCGGGAAGAAGACGCGGAAGATGGTGCGTCCTGAGGCGTCGACCGTGACCACGAGCGGGTCCCCTTGGTGCTCCGGATGGGCTGAGATCAGTCTACCGCGCCTGGGCGGGGCGGGAAGGGCGGAAACGTCAACGGTTTGGTAAAGCAGGGGAAACCCTGGTGTGCATCAGCGGGGGCCGGCGGGCGCGGGGTGGGCGGGAGCGGCGGGCCAGGCCTGGGGCTGGCAGCAGGGCTCGAGGTTGATGCCGCAGCGGGCGCACTGGTCGTGGGCGTGGACGCGGATGAGGCGGAGGGGATGGCCGCAGGCGGGGCAGCGGTCGCCGATGGCGGGGCAGGCTGGCGGGGCGCCGGGGTCAGGCACGGGGATTGCTTCGGGCGGCGCGGGCGGCCTTCATGAACGCGGCGGCGCGGCGGGGGTCGGGCGGGGCGTTCCAGACGCCGCGGCGCTTGAACCAGGAGCCGACGATGACGGCGTCGGCGTGGCGGAACATGGCGGCGATGTTGTCGGGGGTGACGCCGGAGCCGACGAGCAAGGGGAGGCTGGTGGCGCGGCGGGCGTCGGCGAGGTCGGAAGCGGCGGCGGGTCGGCCGGTGGCCAGGCCGGTGACGATGATGCCGTCGGCGCGGAAGAACTCGGCGGCCTCGGCCCAGGCGGGGATGGAGAGGTCGGCGGTGAGGGCGTGTGAGGCGTGCTTCTTGTCGATGTCGCAGAAGATGCGGACGGATTGGGCGCCGATGGCGCGGCGGTAGCGGAGGAGGTCGGCGGCTTCGGCGGTGGGCGAGAGGCCTTCGTCGGCGACCTGGGCGAAGACGAAGTTCTCGCAGCGGATGAACGAAGCGTCGGCGGCCAGGGCGATGGCGAGGGCTTCGCGGTTGCCGCAGGCGAGGACCTGGATGCCCAGGGGCAGCGCGGGCGCGGCGGCGCGGACGGCCAGGGCGGCGGCGGTGATGGCGGCGACGACGGCGGGGTCCTGGCGGCCGGGGACGTAGGGAACGTCGTGCATGTTCTCGATGAGCAGGGCGTCGAAGCCGGCGCGGGCGAGCAGGCGGGCCTCGTCGGCGGCCTGTTGCGCGATGCGGGCGACGGGGAGCCTCGCGGCGGGCGAGCCGGGCAGGGCCTGGAGGTGGATCATGCCGATGACGGCTTTGGGGGGGAGGGATGAGAGGGCGCGGGGCATGGGCGGAAGATAGTGCAACGGCCGCGGACGTGCGGGGGTTGCGGCGGCGGGTGCGTGGCGCGGCCGATACGATCGGTCATGAGGACACACGGCGTGATGCGTTGGGCTGCGTTGGGGGCGGTGGTGATCGTGACGGGCGCGGCGCGGGGGCAGGGGATCGACGAGTTGTGGTCGAGGAACTGCCTGTCGTGCCACGGCAAGGAGGGGCAGGGCGGCGGCGCGGGGACGCGGACGCTGCTGACCGACGAGTTGATGGACCAGGGGCTGGACCGACGGTTCTTCGACGCGATCAAGAACGGCGTGCCGGACTCGGCGATGCCGGGGTTCGGCGAGACGCTGAAGGATGAGCAGATCTGGGCGCTGGTGGTGGAGGTGCGGGAGCTGCAGGCCGCGGCGTGGCGGAAGCGCGTGGGGAGCCCGAAGGCGGACCGGCAGGGCGTGTACACGACGTCGCTGCACCGGTACCGGGTGCGGCCGGTGGTGGAGCGGGGGCTGGAGACGCCGTGGTCGGTGGACTGGCTGCCGAGCGGGGAGATGCTGGTGACGGAGCGGGCGGGGCGGCTGCGGGTATGGAAGGACGGGAAGCTGAGCGCGCCGGTCGAGGGGTTGCCGGCGGTGTCGGCGCGCGGGCAGGGCGGGCTGATGGACGTGGCGGTGCACCCGAAGTTCGCGGAGAACGGGTGGGTGTACCTGGCGAGCACGGAGGCCTCTCCGGACGGCAAGCGGGAGATGACCAAGATCCTGCGCGGGACGCTGGACGTGCGCAAGACGCCGGCGGTGTGGACGCAGGACAGGGTGATCTTCGAGGCCAAGCCGGAGCACTACTCGGGGCCGGGGGTGCACTACGGGTGCCGGATCGTGTTCGACCCGAAGGACCCGGGGCTGATGTACTTCGGCATCGGCGAGCGGGGGCAGATGGACCTGGCGCAGAACCTGGAACGGCCGAACGGAAAGGTGTACCGGGTGCGCGACGATGGGAGCGTGCCGAAGGACAACCCGTTTGTCGGGCGGGGCGGCGGGACGTACGAGCAGGTGTGGAGCTTCGGGCATCGCAACCCGCAGGGGCTGGCGTTCGATCTGAACGGGTCGTTGTGGGACACCGAGCATGGCCCGCGGGGCGGGGACGAGCTGAACCTGATCGAGAAGGGGGCGAACTACGGGTGGCCGCTGGTGTCGTACGGGATCAACTACAGCGGTGCGCCGTTCCGGGCGCCGTGGAGCGAGGTGATGGGGGCTCGCGGGACGCCGAAGACCGGCGGGGCGGTGCGGATGCCGGTGTACCGGTGGCTGCCGTCGATCGGGGCGTGCGGGCTGGACGTGGCGCGGGGGCCGGCGTTTACGAAGTGGAAGGGGGACCTCTTTGCCGGCGGGCTGTCGGGTGCGAACGTGGACCGGTTGCGGATCGCCGACGGGAAGCTGGTGGAGCGGGAGGAGATCTTCCACGGCCAGGGGCGGGTGCGCGACGTGGTGTGCGGGCCGGACGGGACGATCTACATCGTGCTGAACGGGCCGGACAAGGTGGTGCGGCTGGTGCCGGCGGACTGAGCGCGGGGGGCGGCGCGGGGTGGCCGCGGGGGAAGCGCCGTCAGGCCTCGGGCGAGGCGGGGCCGTTGGCGCGGCGGGCCTTGAGGATGCGGTCGAGTTCGGCGACGAGTTCTGCGAGGCGCTGGTCGGAGGCGTCGAGGGTGTGGCGGCGAGCGCGTTCGACCTCCTGGACCTCCTGGTAGTTGTTGATGACGGCGCCGACGATGAGGTTGATGAGCAGGAAGGTGCTGATGACGATCCACGAGACGTGGTAGGCGGTGGCCTTCCAGGCGAATGGCCGGTCGGCCATGGCGTAGCGCAAGTCGGTCCAGTTGTCGCCTGTGAGGACCCGGAAGAGCGTGAACAGGGCCTCGTGGAGGGAGGCGTACTCCTTGAGGTGCGGGCCGAACATGTGCACGCCGATGACGGCGTAGATGTAGAAGACGATGGCGGCCAGGAGGGTGATGTGCTTCATGGAGACGAGGCTGCGGCCCAGGACGGTGACGATGAGGCGCAGCTCGGGCACGGCGCGAACGAGGCGGAAGACGCGCAGCACGCGGACGACGCGGAGGATGGCGCTGAACGCCCCGGCGTCGGGAAGGAACGAGGCGGCGACCACGGCGACATCGAACAGGTTCCACCCGTCGCGGAAGAACGCGCCGAGCGTTCCGGCCCGCGCGGCGGCGGCGAGCTTGACCGCCAGCTCGGCGACGAAGAGCCAGAGGCACGCGGTGAGCGCGGCGGAAACGGCTGGTGAGGGGCTGTAGGTCTCCCAGCCCAGCAGGACGGCGTTGAGGAGGATGACCAGGAGCACGCCGCCCTGGAACGGGCGGCTGTCGACGAATCGTTGGAGCATGTCGGACCCCTCGCGTGCGAACCGGCGGATGGTACGCGCGGGGCTCGGGCACATCGATCAAACGGGCTGCGATTCGGCAGCGAGTTCGTCGAAGGCGTCGCCGGCGAGGCGGTAGCGGTGGGCGCCGGACTGGCGGGCGGCGCCGAGGCGCTCGTAGAACGCGATGGCTCGGGTGTTGCCCTCGACGACGCTCCAATCGACGCCGCAGCAGCCGCGGGACTGGGCGAGGCGCGCAATCCAGGCCATGAAGCGGCGGCCGAGGCCCTTGCCGCGGGCGGAAGCGGAGATGTAGAGGTCTTCGAGGTAGAGGCGGGTGTCGGCGGTGAAGGTGGAGGTGAGGGTGATGATCCAGGCGTAGCCGACGGGCTCGCCGGAGGCGGGGTCGATGAGCATGTAGGCCTCGGCGTGGGGTCGCGGGCCGAAGAGCAGCGCGTGCAGGCGCGGGACGGAGGCGGTGGCGGCCTCGGGGCGGCCTTCCCAGGCGGCGAGCTCGCGGATGTAGCCGAGCATGGCCGGCAGGTCGGCGGGCGTGGCTGGGCGGATGAACGCGCCGGTCATGCGGTGGGTCCGGGCGGCGGGCGGGTCAGTCGAGCGGGGCGAGGCGGATGTTGCGGAAGTGGATCTCCGAGCCTTCGCTCTGCAGGGCGATGAAGCCGGGGATGACCTCGCAGTTGTACGCGAAGTTGACCTCTTCGCCGTTGACCTTGAGCACGACGTCGCCCTTGTTGACGATGATTTCGTACTCGTTCCACTCGCCGACGGGGCGTTCGGCGGCCTTGGACTTGCGGGTGTTGCGCCCCTTGGTGCGGGCGGGGTCGGTGGTCATGGTGAAGTTGTCGATGTTCCAGAAGTCGCCGGCGTTGCCGGAGTGGAGCTGGGCCTCGATGGACTTGGGCCAGACCTTGTCGGGTCCGGTGACGCGGAGCAGCACGCCGCTGTTGCCGGCCTGCCTGGTGACCGGGTTGAAACGCCACTGCAGGCGGAGGACGTAGCTGGTGTACGGCGTGGTGGTGCGGATGTAGCCGGCGGGCGTGCCGGAGCAGATGAGCACGCCGTTCTCGACGCGCCAGACCGAGGCCTGGTCCTTGCCCTGGGCGGCCAGATCGGGCACGAAGGCCTGCCAGCCGGTGAGGTCCTTGCCGTTGAACAGCCGGATCTCGCCGGGCAGGGGCGCGTCGAGGTCGCGGACCATGATGTTGCGGTAGGAGACTTCGTCGCCGTGATCCTGGAGCGCGACGTGGCCGCGGGGCTGGACGCCGAAGCCTTCGTAGCCCTTGAACTTGCTGGCGGCGATCTTGGCGATCCACTCCGGGGTGGGCTTGCCGTTCTCGTCGAAGCAGACGAACTCGACGGTCTTGTGGCCGTTGAGCCAGTGCTGCAGGACGCCGTTGCGCAGGCGGATGCGGGCGTCGTTCCACTGGCCGGCGGGCAGGAGCTTCTTGCTCTCGGCGGGGCCGAAGATGTCGTAGAGCGCGCCGGCGGAGTGCTGGTGGTCGGGCTTGAGGTTGTTGCCCTCATCTTCGAGCACCTGGTACTCGGGGCCGGTCATCCAGGGGGCGTCGTGCTTCTCGGTGAGGCGGTAGATGATGCCGCTGTTGGCCTTGGCGGCGGTTCGGAACTGGCAGACGAACTCGAAGTCGCCGAACTGATCGGTGGTGATGATGTCGCCGCCGCCGGCGCCGGCGGTGTGGGTGAGCACGCCGTCGGTCCAGGTCCAGCCCTTGGCGGGCATGGACCGCTGCTTGTAGCCGCGCCAGAGCGTGCCGGCGTCGGAACCGGAGAGAGACTTCCAGCCGGCGGCCTTGAGGGCGGCGACGCTGGTGGCGTCGACGGGCTGGGCGGCGGTGATGGCGCAGGACGCGGCGGCGGCGAGCAGTGCGGTGATCATGCCCGCAGTGTACCGGGAATCGGCGGGCGCGGGCCGGCCCCATGGCCGGGGTTGCGTCCCCGGGTGAGGGGTCGCCCGGCGGGTGTCACTTGGCCGGGACGATGCGGCAGATGCGGTCGTCATTGGGGGCCGGGCGGCCGCGGCCGTCCTTGTTGCTGGTGGAGAAGTAGATGGCTCCGTCGGGCCCGGTGGCGACGGCGCGGATGCGGCCGAAGCCGGTGAGGATGCGTTCCTGACCCTTGTAGGCGGAAGCGCCGTCGGGAGCTTTGGGGTCGAGGGTGATGCGGATGATGCTGGTGCCGCGGAGCGCGCCGACGAGGAAGGAGCCCTTCCACTGGGGGAAGAGGTCGCCGGTGTAGAAGCGGCCGGAGCCGGGGGCGATGGCGGGGGACCACTCGAAGAGCGGGGTGATCATGCCGTCCTTGGACTGCATGTGGTGGATGGCGGGCCAGCCGTAGTTCTTGCCCTTCTCGATGAAGTTGAGTTCGTCGCCGCCGGTGGTGAGCTCGCCGCTGGGGCCGTGCTCGGTCTCGAACATGCGGCCGGTGCCGGGCTGCCAGTCGATGCCCTGGGGATTGCGGACGCCGTAGACCCAGACCTCGGGGCGGGCGTTGGGCGTGTTGACGAAGGGGTTGTCGGCGGGGGCGGAGCCGTCGTCGTTGACACGGAAGATCTTGCCGCCGAGGTCGTCGAGCTTCTGGGCGCGGTCGCGCTGGAACATCTCGCCCATGGTGATGTAGAGCTTGCCGTCGGGGCCGAAGCGCAGGGCGCAGCCGGCGTGGTTGGGCCCGGCGGGCATGCCCTTGAGGATGATCCTGTCGTCGGCGAGGGCGTTGGCCTTGGGGTCGTACTTGAGGCGGACGACGCGGACGTCGTTGTCGGTCTTGTGGCCGTAGGCGATGTAGACGAAGCCGTTGGACTTGAAGTCGGGGTGGAGTTCCAGGCCCATGAGGCCGACCTCGGCGCCGACGCGGTGCTTGAGGTCCTTGACCTCGTAGACGGTGGAGAGCTCGCCGTTGCGGAGGACCTTGACCTTGCCGGAGCGTTCGGTGAACCAGAGGGCGCCGGTGTGGTCCCAGGTGATGGCCCAGGGGATGTCGGCCTTCTCCACGACGGTTTCGACGCGGTACTTCACATCGCCGACGGTGATGACGTCGGACGTGGGCGCGGCGGCGGGCGCCGGCGGGGCCTTGGGCTGACCGGGGCCGGGCGCAGCGCCGGGGGAGCCGGGTTGCGCGGCGAGCGAGAGAACGACGGCCAGCGGGAGGAGCGTGTTCATGGCGACAGGGTACCGCGGTCGTGGCGGGTGATGGGGGCGGGAGGCGACCATGGATTCGCGGGGATCGTGGCGGGGGATTCGCCCGCTATGCTCGGTTCATGCGGCACCTGACGCTGCTGACCACCGGCGGCACCATCGAGAAGGTCTACGACGAGCGCACGGGGGCGCTGGAGAACCGCGGGACGATGATCCGCGAGATGCTGGACCAGTTGCGCCTGGAAGAGACGCGGGTGCACACGGTGGAACTGATGAGCAAGGACAGCCTGGTGATGACGGATGAGGACCGAGCGGCGATCGTCGCGGCGGTGCGGCGGGCGCTGGCGGGCGGGGAGGGGCCGTGCGACGGGGTGGTGATCCTGCACGGGACGGACACGCTGTGCCAGACGGGCGAGCGGCTGGCGGCGGACCTGGCGGCCGACGGAGGGCCGCGGGCGGCGGTGGTGCTGACGGGGGCGATGCGGCCGTACGAGATGAAGCGGAGCGATGCGCTGCAGAACCTGACCGAGGCGCTGTTCGCGGCGGGGGGTGCGGTGGGGCCGGGGGTGTACGTGGCGGCGCACGGGCGGGCGCTGCGGTTTCCGGGGGTGGTGAAGGACCGGGAGCGCGGGACGTTCGTGCGGGGGTAGAGACGAGAACGGGGCGATCACATGCCGTAGTCGATGCCGCGCCAACCGTTGCGGGTGGAGAGAATGGACTCTTCTATCACGCCGAACCGCCACCGCGGAACGATGGTTGTGGGATCTTCGGTGG
Source organism: Phycisphaeraceae bacterium (assembly GCA_026126345.1). Lineage (GTDB taxonomy): Bacteria > Planctomycetota > Phycisphaerae > Phycisphaerales > UBA1924 > JAHCJH01. The sequence continues at coordinate 21,758 of JAHCJH010000029.1, forward strand.
TGAACGGGAATTCGCCGGCGCTTGAGTCCGCCCTGCAGGCAAGCACGACCTTGGTTGGCGTGGTTGGATTCCACCCGAACGCGCTATCGACGAGTATGCCCTTTCGCGCGGGGCATTGCACGTGGGTGGTCCGGGTTGCGGCGAACAGATCCGGGTTGGCTGGCGGGTCATCTCCGACCCACCAATCAGGCAGAGCAAAGGCGACGTTGGAGAGCAGGTAACGGGAACGGATCGTGTCGGGATCCCAGCCGTCAAGCACGTTGCGGTCGCGGAGCAGCGAGACATCGAAACCGAGAAAGAGCTCCTGTGAGTCGATGTATGCGGGCCAGATGAGATTTGGCCACAGCGTTCGGCCGGCGGCGAAATAGGACCAGGAGACTCGCACGCCACGAACGTAAATCGGGCCGCTGAAGCTGCCGGGAGTTTGAAAGTAAGGCCACGAGTCCTTGAAATCGGCGGAGTACGCGCCAAGCGCGACCATCGCCTGTCGCAGGTTGCTGAGCGAGTCGGCGGCCTTTCCTCGGGCACGAACCGAGCGGAGCGCGGGCAGGGCGATGGCCACAAGGACGGCGATCAATGAAACGGCAACTAAGATCTCGACAAGGGAGAACGCGCGGACCGCCGAAGGCGCGGACGACTGGTCTGAACTCGCGGGGCCGGAATCGGCGGACGGTTGCCGCCGGGCCGTGCGATTGCGAGCGATGCAGAGCAGCCAGATCAGACTCCCGTTCCGCACCAATCCCCATGCCGGGCCGGACGAGCCGCCCGTCATCGAATCGAAGAGTGAGAAGCACCCGCACGATACGGCACCATGGCGGGCCCACAGCCAGCCCAGAAACGCCGTGAACGCGAGCAGAGCGGAAACGCCGAAGGCGAGAAGGCGTCGAGATTTCCAGCCGGCGAGCATGAGCGCAACACCGAGCGCTGCCTCCGCCGCCGCGACGACGATTCCAAGAACCTGTGCGAACAACGCCGAGTCAATCGGCGCCACCCTGGCGAGAAGGTCCGCGAAGCGATCCGGATGCAGCGCTTTGCCGACGGCGGCAATCAGGAAGACCCCGCCGACTGTTGAAGAGGCGATGCGCGCCAGCAGGTCCTGCCTGTGCGTTTGCGGCGACATCAGAACAGGTCTTTGATGTTCCCGTGGGGCGCGGCGTACAGGCTGACGGCGGCGACGTACCACCGCCGAGAGTCAGGGTCCTGAACCATGCGGAACGTGAGTGCATACCTTGAAGAATCGACACATTCCACGATGGCACTGAACGTCGCAGAGCGCACCCGGACTCTTGACTTGAGCAGTGCGCCTACATCGCACGGGGGCGCGAACCACATGGTGTAGCCGCCCGAGACTGGTGCCATCCAGAGCGCGGTCCCGAAGATGCCTACGGGCCGGGGATACCGACGTGGACCGGACGGATCGAGCTCACCGAATCGGATCGCGAGGCCTTCGGGGACCGATGCGATGTATGCCGGTTTGGTCGAGGCATCCGAATTGGCCTCTACGTAGCGCCACACGGCCGCGAAAATCTCCTCCAGGGTTTGGTCGTCCCTGGGCGGGGCACCCGCAGCGGCCTCGTAACTCGCGGCTTCACCTCCGGCCTTGAGAATCTGGTCCCGAGTGCGGAACCTGTACCCGGCACTCTTGCGCCAAGCGATGTATCCAGCGGGGTCCTTCCGCATGAACCGATGGGCGAAGAGGTCGGTTGCCGCGGCGACGACGGCGTGTACATCTTCGGTCGGCGTATCAACCTGATCCGCGTCGAGTTTGACGCGCGCGAGCACCGTGCGCAGCGCTTCGTTGTCCGGAATCGAAGACAACGGAACCGTTTCAACCGCGGCGAATGCTCTCTGGGCGTTCTGCTGCGCTTCAGCAACCAATTGCGCTCGCTCGGAGCGTACGGGCCGAGGCGCCCACAGGTTGTAAGCACCCCAAGCGAAGACACCAATTGCCGTGACCGCGCACGCAATTGAGCCAGCTCGATTCATGCGACTACCGGAGTCAAATTGTACCACGGACGGCGAAACGATTACTCGATGCACTGAATGGTACCGCCGGGGCGTTTGCAGTATTCGCGGGTGTGGCAGTCACACAGCCACATCGCGGCCTGGCTCGCCCGGCAGCAGCAGCAAGATTCAGGGCAGTACAGGTACAACTCGTCGCACGGGGGCGCGTTGACGCAAGTGCACCAACCTGCATCCGCCCGCACGACAGAAATCACGAGCAGAACAGCCGCGATCCCGGCAGACACATACGCCAGCAAACCGCCCTTGCCTGTGTTCATGGCAGTCTCCCGAACGATGTCCCGCAGTCGTCGGAGTCTTGGACGCGCATGACACCCTACCCCCCGGGGGGGGCCTGTCAATCAACCGGTCGATTCGGGCCGCGGAACTGGGGGTTCCCCGGGGTGCCACGCGCGCGACTACCGCGTGAAAGTACCAGGCAACACGCCAGTGGGCTCATTCGATCCAAACAACACGGGTTGCCGCGCGGCGTCAGCCCTTGATGGCGGTGACCTTGACGCGGGTGTAGGACTGGCGGTGGCCGGTCTTCTTCTTGAAGCCCTTGCGGCGGCGGAACTTGTGGATGTAGATCTTGTCGCCCTGGACGAGGGGGTCGATCACCTCGACGGTGACCGAAGCGCCCGCGACGAAGGGCAGGCCGATCCTGGCGGCGGACTTGCCGTCGCCGGGGCCGACGGCCAGGACTTTGTCGAACGTGAAGGACTTGCCCTTGGCGGCCTTGCCCTCGTCGAGCAGGTCGGCCAGGAAGATGTCGTCCTTGGCGACCTTGCGCTGGGCGCCGCCCTCTTGAATGACTGCGTACATCGGGACCTCACTTGTCCGCGCTCGCCGGGGGGCCGGAAGGCCCGGCTTGGATGGGCCGGTGTCGCCGCGGGGTCGGGATGGTAGCGGGCCGGGCGTCCGGGGACCAGCGTCGGGGTGGATAGCGGGGGCCGGGGATGGCACGAAATCGCGGGATTCCTCGGGGGCTGGGGGCGGAGGCGGGCTAGGCTGTTGCATGCCCACTTCGCAGTTCGGTCCGGCGGTGATTGACCCCGCGGCGCAGGTCGCCGGGGAGGTGGAAATCGGGGCGGGGTGTGAGATCGGCCCGGGGTGCCAGATTTCGGGGCGGGTGCGGCTGGGCGAGGGGGTGCGGATCCTCGGTCCGGCGTGGATCAGCGGGCGGACGGGACCGGTGGAGATCGGCGCGGGGACGGTGGTGTACCCGTACGCGTGCGTGGGCGCGCCGGGGCAGGACGCGAAGTTCAAGGCGGGCGATCCGTCGGGGGGCGTGCGGATCGGCGCCGGGTGCACGCTGCGGGAGCACGTGACGGTGCACGCGGCGACGAAGGTCGAGGCGCCGACGGTGGTGGGCGACGGGGTGTTCATGATGGCGTGCGCGCACGTGGGTCACGATGCGCACGTGGGCGACGGGGTGGTGATGGTGAACAACTCGTGCGTGGGCGGGCACGGGCGCGTGGGGGACCGGGCGACGATGGGCGGCGGGGCGATGTTGCATCAGTTCACGCGGATCGGGCGTATGAGTTTCCTGGGCGGCGGGACGCGGCAGACGACGGAGGTGCCGCCGTTCTGCATGGCGGTAGAGCGGAACCAGCTCACGGGGATCAATGTGATCGGGCTGCGGCGCGCGGGCTACCCGCGGGACGAGATCACGGCGGTGCGGCGGGCCTTCCGCACGGCGCTGCGGCCGTCGCCGGGGCGCGAGGAGATGCTGGCGCGGCTGCGGGATCAGGCGCTGAGCAGCGCGCTGGTGGCGGAGATGGCGGCGTTCGTGGCCGAGGCCAAGCGGCCGATCTGCGCCGGCTCGGGCAAACCGCCGCGGCAGATGCTGGCGTGGTTGCGGTGGCTGACCGGCGGGGGCACGGCGGCGGAGCTGGCGGAAGAAACGGCGGACTGACCGGGGCGGAGCGGCGGGCCGATCAGGCGTTGGCGCCGGCGGCCTCGCGGTCGCGGGACTGGCGTTCGGCGCGCTTGCGCATGGCCTCGTCGAGGATGCGCTTGCGCAGGCGGACGGACTTGGGGGTGATCTCGACGAGTTCGTCGTCCTCGATGTACTCGAGCGCGGCCTCGAGGCTGAGCTTGCGGGCGGCCTTGAGCACGACGGTCTGCTCCTTGCTGGCGACGCGGAAGTTGGTGAGCTGCTTGGCGCGGGTGATGTTGACCGGCAAGTCGTTGTCGCGGTTGTGCTCGCCGATGATCTGGCCGGCGTAGACCTTGTCCTGCGGGACGACGAAGAGCACGCCGCGCTCGGCCAGACCCTCGCAGGCGTAGGTGGTGACGTCGCCGCCGTCGATGGCGATGAGGACGCCCTGGGAGCGGTGGACGGTTTCGCCGTGGGCCGGGGCGTACTTGAGGAAGGAGTGGTGCATGACGCCCTCGCCCTGGGTGGCGGTGAGGACCTTGCTTCGCAGGCCGATGATGCCGCGGGAGGGGATCTCGAACTGCAGGTGGGTGAGGGTGTCGGAGCGGGTGTCCATGTTGCGGAGTTCGCCGCGGCGCGAGCCGACGAGCTCCATGACGGGGCCGACGGCGGAGGGTGGCACGTCGATGACCAGGAGCTCGACGGGCTCGTGGACGACGCCGTCGACGGTCTTGG
>JAHCJH010000003.1 GCA_026126345.1 Phycisphaeraceae bacterium
TGAACGACGGCGCGGGGAACCACGACTGTCTTGACACGAGGAAGATCAAGGACGGGGACTGCCCAGTGGTGCTCTGGGAACACGACCACCCCAAGGGCGAGATGCAGCGCACCACGCGCGTCGCGCCCACCTTCACGGCGTGGCTCGCCCGCCAACTTGACGAACTGCCCGAACTCTGAACCGGGCCGAGCTCCGGGGGCGCCGTGCGTCCGGATCGTTCATCGCACCGTGCCGATGTACCATGTCCCAGCGGGCGTCATGGAACTTCAGTCGCGCCCCATCGCTTCGGCGAGCCCCACGGCTGAACTGTGGTCGCGCGCCAAGACCGCCTGGAGTGTGACCATGGAGGATCAAGGCAACTCCACCACGCTCCGTCCCGGCTATTTCTCCGCGTCGTCCACAGCGCGGTTTACTGGTTCGCCCAAGGGCGAGGACGGCCTGACCGGCATCGACGACGAAGCGGACTGGGATCTCAGCGGCATGTGCGGCGTGTGCGGCGCCGGGGCCCGGCGCACCTCGCCGCTGCGGATCGCGGCTTCGGAACTGGGCCGTTGCTCCCTGGTCGCGAACATCTACGCTTTCGAGTACTTCCCACCCATCAGCGAGCGGCTCGTCGAACGGATCGCGTCGCTGCTGCCCGGCCCGCTGCCGCTCGAGGAAATCGAGCAGATCGGCCGCGGCGTGCGGAAGGAGCGCTGGTACACCCTGAATCCCACGGTCGTGGTCCCGGAGGACGCGCTGCGGTTCGTCGCGCACACGGTGGACCGTTGCGCCGCGTGCGGCGCGCTCGATGCCTATCCGATCGATGCGGACTGCCCGAACCCGGATCCCAATCGGGTGTACCCGACGTACCTGGACCCGGGCTGGTGGCACGCCAACTCGGCGCTCGCAGCGCTGAGCCCGGACTGGATGGGTGAACTTATGCGGACCACCCGGATCCTCAGCGTTCGGTACCGCCAGATCTGGATCCGACACGATGTGGTGAAGGCGTTCATGTCGGTGCCGCGCCTGCGGATGACGTTCCTTCAGCATGTATGGCTGGCAGACGACCCCGAGAAGCCGGGCGATCCGTTCGCGTCAACGACCTGACTCCGCGGCGGGGCGGGGCCGGAACGGCGGGTGCGACGCTATCCTCCGGCCATGTCGCAGGCCCGGCACGCCACCAAGGAGTCGGTGAAGGAGACGCTGATCTCCATCATCATCGCGTTCGTGCTGGCGTTCGTCTTCCGGTCGTTCGTGATCGAGGCATTCATCATCCCCACGGGCTCGATGGCGCCGACGCTGATGGGCGCGCACATGCGGTTCACCGATCGGCAGACGGGCAGCACGTGGGCGGTCGGCCCGCGCGATTTCGGCATGCCCGACGCCTCGGGCCAGGCCGAGCCGCTGGCCCTGCAGGGCGCGCCGATCACGGGGCGGGGCGGGGTGCCGATCGACCGGCCGATGATCGTGCACGAGCCGTACACGGGGGCGGAGCGGCGCGAGGCCAACGTGCCGCGCCGGGCGGGCGACAGGATCCTGGTGCTGAAGTTCCTGTACATGCTGCAGGATCCGGCGCCGTTCGACGTGGTGGTGTTCAAGAACCCCGGCACGCCGGCGGTGAACTACATCAAGCGGCTGATCGGCAGGCCGCTGGAGCAGGTGGCGCTGGTGGACGGCGACATCTTCGTGCGCGACGCGGCCCTGGGCGTGCCCGGCGGGCCGGTGGACGACCCGGCCGCGGTGTGGGAGCAGCCGGGCTGGACCATCCGCCGCAAGCCCGCGCGGGTGGAGCACGCGGTGTGGCAGCCGGTGTACGACACGTTCTATTCGCCGGCGGAGCCGGGCACCATGACCGACGGCTTCCGCCAGCCGTGGGTCGGCGCGGGCGCGGGGTGGACGATCGACGGCGCGGCGCGGAGCATCGGCTACGACGGGTCCAGCCCGTCGCGGCTGGAGTGGGACGCCGCCGCGCCGTGGATCCGCCAGACAACCGACCCGGCCAGCGGCGCGCTGCTGGAGCCGCAGCGCACGCGCGAGATCGGCGACCGTTACCCCTACAACGAGTCGACGCCCGGCGCTTCGATGCGGGCAACGTTCCCGGTCAGCGACGTGCGGCTGAGGGCCAACATCGAGCTGCGCCCGGGGGCCGACCCGGCCGGGGCACGCCTGGCGGGCGTGGTTGTGTCGCGGGGGCACGAGTTCGTCGGCGAGATCAGCGGGCAGACGGCGCGGGTGAAGATGCGCCCCGTGCCCACCGCTCGGACGCCCGAGCCGGCCTGGATCGTGCTGGCCGAGGCGCCGGTGGGGCGGCTGGCGGTCGGCGAGGCCAGGCGCTTTGAGTTCTGGCACGCCGACCAGCGCCTGAGCGTGTGGCTCGACGGTGCGCAGATCGTCAGCGGCCAGTACGACTGGTCCCCCGCCGAGCGCATCGCGTTCGCAACCGGCCGCCCGCTGCGCGAGGTGCTCAACGGCCCCACCGCCGCCCCGGCCAACCCCCTGGCCGACCCGTCCATCTACTCGCGCCCGGCGCTTCGGTTCGAGATCGCCGGCGGCCCGTGCACGCTCTACCGCGTGGGTCTGGACCGCGACCTGTACTACCAGCCGGCGGTCCGCGGCGGGCTGCCGGCCCGCGCCACACATCCGAGCACCACCATCACCCTGGGCGCGGGGCAGTACTTCGTCTGCGGCGACAACAGCCCCGCCAGCGAGGACGGCCGCCTGTGGCGCGACCCGGACCCGTGGGTGGCCGAGCAGATCGACGAAACCCCCGGCATCGTGCCCCGCAAGCTCATGCTCGGCAAGGCGTTCTTCGTCTACTTCCCCGCGCTGGCGGGCTCGAGCCCGATCCCGATGCCGGACTTCGGGCGGATGCGGTTCATCCAGTAGCAGGCCGGGCGGTTCGGCGTCGCTCGCGGCGGGCCGTTATTCGTCGTCGCCCCGCAGCCGCGCCACGACGCTGAAATCCTCCAGGGTGGAGGTGTCCTGGGTGATCTTCTCGACGCCGGCGGCGACGTCGCGCAGCAGCCGGCGCATGATCTTGCCGCTGCGGGTCTTGGGCAGGCCGTCGGCGAAGCGCACCTGGTCGGGCTTGGCCAGGGCGCCGACCTCGCGTGCCACGTGGGCCGTCAGCTCCGCCCGCAGGTCGTCGCCCGGCTGGCGGCCGGGGTTGGCGGTGAACCAGGCGCTCTTGAGCGTGACGAACGCGCAGATGGCGTTGCCCTTGATCTCGTGGGGCACGCCCACCACGGCGGCCTCGGCGACCATCGGGTGGCTCACCAGCGCGCTCTCGACCTCCATGGTTCCCAGCAGGTGGCCGGAGACCTTGATCACGTCGTCGATGCGGCCCTGGATCCAGAAGTACCCGTCGGGGTCGCGCCGGGCGCCGTCGGCGGAGAAGTAGTACGGCCGGCCGGTGCGGGGGTCCTTGACGCGCGACCAGTAGTTGCTCACGAACCGCTCGCGGTTGCCGTACACCCCGCGGAGCATGCCCGGCCACGGCCGGCGGATGACGAACAGCCCGCCCTTGTTGGGCGGCAATTCGACGCCCTGCTCGTTGACGACAGCGGCGTCGATGCCAGGCAGGGGCAGCGTGCACGAACCGGGCTTGGTGGCGATGGCCCCCGGCAGCGGCGCGCACACGTGCCCGCCGGTCTCGGTCTGCCAGTACGTATCGACGACGGGGCAGCGGGCTTGGGCTGGGCGGCCGCCGCCGATGTGCGCGTGGTACCAGATCCACGCTTCGGGGTTGATCGGTTCGCCGACCGAGCCGAGCACCTTGAGCGAGGACAGGTCGTGGGCCGCGGGCAACTCGTGCCCCCATTTCATGAAGGTGCGGATGGCGGTCGGCGCGGTGTAGAAGTGCGTGACGCAGTGTCGGGCGATGATGTCCCAGAAGCGGTCGTTGCGGGGGAAGTTGGGCGCGCCCTCGTAGAGCAGCGTGGGCACGCGGTTGGCCAGGATGCCGTAGAGCACGTAGGAGTGGCCGGTGACCCAGCCGATGTCGGCGGTGCACCAGAAGATCTGGCCGGCGTCGGGCGCGAGGTTGAACGCGAGGCGCGCGGTGAACTGCGTCCAGGCCAGGTAGCCGGCGGTGGTGTGGAGGATGCCCTTGGGCTTGCCGGTCGAGCCGCTGGTGTACAGCAGGAAGAGCATGTCCTCGCTGTCCATCGACTCGCAGGGGCACGCGTCGCTGGCGGCGGGAACGGTGTCGTGCCACCAGTGCCAGGCGGTGCCGCCGGTGCGGTCGCCGGACCGGAAACGCTCGGCGGCGGGGGTGTGGCCGGTGCGCTGGAGGACCAGCACGTGGTTGACGACGTGGCCCGCGTTGGCAAGGGCGCCGACGGCCTCGCGCACGTTGCGCAGCAGCGGCACCACCTCGCCCCGGCGGTAGCCGCCGTCGGCGGTGATGATGACGCGGCTGCGGGCGTCGGTGGCGCGCTCGCTGATGGCGTGCGGGGCGAAGCCGCCGAAGATGACCGAGTGGGCGGCGCCGATGCGGGCGCAGGCCAGCATGGCGACGGCCAGTTCCGGGACCATGGGCATGTAGATGGTGACGACGTCGCCCTTGTTCACGCCCAGGGCCCGCAGCGCGTTGGCCAGGCGCGACGTCTCGATCTGCAGCTCGCGATAGGTGAGCCTGCGGATGGGCGGGTCCTCGGCGTAGCGGCTACCGGGGGCGGGGTGGCCGGTGCGAGGGGCGACCGGCTCGCCCTCCCAGATCAGCCCCACCTGGTCGCCGTGCCCCGATTGCACGTGCCGGTCGACGCAGTTGTAACAGGCGTTGAGCCGGCCGCCGACGAACCACTTGGCGTCGGGCGGCTCCCACTCCAGCACCCGGTCGAAGGGCCGGAACCACGAAAGCCGCCGGGCCTCCTCGGTCCAGAAGCTGTCGGGGTCGCGCAGGCTGCGCTCGTGAAGCGCGCGGTACGCCTGGAGCGAGTCCACGTGCCACCGGTCGATGCCCAGACTCGCCGCCGACGGCGGCTGGAAGACGCGGGTCTCCTGGAGAACCGAATCGATGCTCTGGTCGGACGGCTGCGGGTGCGCGGCGCTCATGGATCACTCCTGAGCGATCAATGTACCCCATCCTCGCGTGCCGGGGAACGAACGGGTCGCGCCCCATCAGAACGGCGCAGGGCCATCGTCGCCGGGCGTGAAGGGCGCGCCGCCGTCGGATTCGGGGTCGTCCACTTCGCCCAGGTCGCCCAGCGCCTCGGCACGCTCCTCGGGCTCGTCGCGCTCCGGCCCGCCGCCGTCGCGGTGGTTGGCCACCGGCCCGGTCTGACGGCCCGCGTGCCAGCCCCCCACCGCCGCGGCACTTCCCCCGCCAACGCCGCCGCCCGAACCCGCTCCGCCGAAGCCGCCGGCGTTGCGCGGCGGGTTGACCGGCAGTTCCGTCGGCGGGTCGTACGCGGGCGCCGGGGCGTAGCCGCCGTCGCCGCCGGGCGTGTGGTTGCGGAACCGCGTGGTGCCGCTGTCCCAGCTCAGACGGACGACGCCCGTGGGGCCGTTGCGCTGCTTGGCGATGATGATCTCGGCGACGCCCACCTTGTCGGGGTTCTGCGACTTCCAGTCTTCGTCCTGGACGTGGTAGTACTCCTCGCGGTGCAGCAGCATGACGACGTCGGCGTCCTGCTCCAGCGAGCCGGACTCGCGCAGGTCGCTCAGGCGCGGTCGGTTGCCCTCGCGACCCTCCGGGCCGCGGTTGAGCTGCGACAGCGCGATGACCGGCACGTTCAATTCGCGGGCCAGGGCCTTGACGCCCCGGCTGATGGCCGAGACCTCGACCTGCCGGCTTTCGCGTGCGGCGCCGGGGGCGGTGAGCAGCTGCAGATAGTCGACCATGATGGCCCGGACCTTGTGCTGCGCCACCATGCGCCGGGCGCGGGCGCGCAGGCTCAGAACCGTCAGGCCGGGCGTGTCGTCGACGAAGATCGGCGCCTGGCCGAGCTGCTGGGCCGCGTCGAGCAGCACCTTGTACTCGTCGTTGGGGGCCCGCTTGCTCAGCCTGCCGGTGCGGATCTTGTGCCCCTCGATGCCGGACCACGAGGCGAGCAGACGCTGCGCCAGCGAGGCCTTGGACATTTCCAGGCTGAACAGGCCGACGGGCATGGGCTCGCGCACGCGGTGGCTCGACCCCGGCTCGCTGGAGCCCATGGCGATCTGCTCGCAGATGTTCAGGGCCAGAGCCGTCTTGCCCATGCTGGGGCGCGCCGCGAGGATCACCATTTCCCCCGACTGCAGGCCGCCGAGCATCTCGTCCATATCGACGAACCCGGTGGCCACCCCCTGGTGGACCAGCTTGCCCTCGTCGATGTCCATCAGCCGCTGGTATTCCTTCTCCAGCAGGTTGTTCAGCGGCTCGATCTCGCTGGTCTGCTCCTCCTGCGCGATCTCGAACACCCGGCTCTCGGCCTTGTCGATCACCGCTTTGACGTCCTCGCCCTCGGCGGGGCCGGCGTGGTAGGCGTCGTAGAGCACCTGGCCCGCGGCATCGATCAGGCGGCGCAGGCGGTGCTTGTCGGCCACGATCCGCGCGTAGTGCGGCGCGTTGATCGCGTTGGGCACGCTGTTGGCCAGCTGCTCGAGGTACCCGCCGCCGCCGACCGCTTCGATCAGCTTCTTGTCGCGCAGCGTGTCGAGCAGGATCTGAATGTCCACCGTCCCACGCCGGTCCACCGTGTGGATGATCGCGTCGTAGATCGCGCCGTGAGCCTCGGAGTAGAAACACTCCGAACCCTTGACGATCTGCATCACATCCATCGCCTGGCGCGGGTCGAGCATCAGCGACCCCAGCAGGCTCATCTCCGCCTCGAGCGAGAACGGCGGATCGCGGTCGAACAGCCGTCCAACCGGCCCCCGCTGTGGCGCACCGGCCCCGCGACCTCGTCCCGGCTGGGGCGCGTAGCGCTCGAAGTTCAAGGTGCCGGGCGCGGCCGTCATCGCCCGGAGTCTACGGCCGCCGGGCGAGCCCCCGTCGCAAGCGACAGCCGGCCCACCCTTCGCCCAGAGCGCGCCCCGACCCCGGCGCGCTCTACCCTCGGGCATGGTGGACCCGGCCCATCCTGACCCGCTTTCGGGGGCGTGCCGCTTCGCGGACCAGGAACTGCCCGACCCCTTGCCGGCCGAGCCCATCGGGCTGGTCCGCCGGTGGCTGGACGACGCCGCCCGTGGGAAGGTCCAGCCCAACCCCAACGCCATGACCTTGGCCACCGTTGGCCCCGACGGCAGACCCTCGGCCCGGATCGTCCTGTGCAGGACCATCCACCCGGACCTGGGGTGCTTCGTCTTCTACACCAATTACCGCGGGGCCAAAGGCCGAGCACTGGAGCATTCCGGGCGGGCGGCGCTGGTGTTTCACTGGGACGACCTGGACCGACAGGTGCGCATCGAGGGCCCCGTGACCCGTTCCCCCGCCTCGGAGAGCGATGGCTACTTCCGTTCCCGCCCGGTCATGAGCCGCGTCGCGGCGTGGGCCAGCGAACAGTCCGCCCCGATCGCCTCGCGGAGCGCGCTGCTGGAACAGAACGCGCGGGTCGAGGCGCGGTTTGGGATCGAGCGCGGCCCGGATGGTTCGCCCCGGCTGAAGTCCGGCGCACCGCTGGAATCCCTGGACGTGCCCCGCCCCGGGCACTGGGGCGGGTTCCGCGTGTGGGCGGAAACGGTCGAACTGTGGCTGGGGCACACCAACCGGCTGCACGACCGCGCCGTGTGGCGGCGCGACCTGTCGCCGGCGACGGTGGACGGCGAGCCCGGGTTTTCCGGCGGCCCCTGGCGGGCCGGGAGGCTGCAGCCATGAACCCGGGCGTGGGTTTCTTCCTCGTGTTCATGGGTGGCGGGCTGGGCTCGCTGGTGCGGCACATCATCAACCAGTCGATGATGCCCGAGGCCGGGCCGAAGTTCTTCCCGGTGCACACGCTCACGATCAACGTCGTCGGCTCGCTGGTGATCGGCGTGCTGGCGGGCATGGTCGGGGGCGTGGGCAACCTGCGCGACGAGCCGCGGCTGCTGCTGGTCGTCGGCGTGCTGGGCGGGTTCACCACGTACTCGGGCTTCGCGTACGAGTCGCTGATGCTCCTGCGCGACGGGCGCGTGCCGGCGGCGCTGGGGTACGTGGCGGTGACCGCCGTCGGCTGCCTGCTGGCGGTCTGGGCCGGGTGGGCGTTGGGATCGCTGGCGTCGAAGTGAACGATCCGAAGGAATCGGCGCGATGAACGACGATGCGGCCGGCGCTGCGATGGTGCTGACGACCGAGCGGCTGATCCTGCGGCCCATCGGCCCCGGCGATCGTGCCGCGTGGATCGAAGCCGACCTCGAGAACGCCGGGCACTGGGCTCCGTGGGCACCGGCGCTGCCCCCGGACCTGAGCCCGGATGAGCGATTCGAGCGCGCGCTGGAACGCACCCACGCCGGGCTGGCCCGGGGAGATTCCTACCGGTTCGCGGCGTTCGAGCGCTCCGCCGGCGGTGAGGCGTCGCCGCGGATCGCCGGCTTCTGCTCCCTGAACAACGTCGTGCGCGGCGTGTTTCTCAACGCCGATCTGGGGTACATGATCGCGCGCCGGCACGAAGGGCGCGGCCTGGCGTACGAACTGTGCGCCCGCGTGCTGGACTACGCCTTCGGGCCGGAACCGACGGGCCTGGGCCTGCACCGCGTGCAGGCGAACGTGATCCCGGGGAACGAGCGGTCGCTCCGGCTGGCGGCGCGCCTGGGGATGCGCCGCGAGGGGCTCGGGGTAGCGATGCTGAAGATCGCCGGCCGCTGGCAGGACCATGTCATGAACGCGATCCTGGCCGAGGAGTGGCACGCGCGACGCCCGCGGCCGCGCTAGCATTGATCGCCGCCGCCACCCCCGGCGGTCACCGAATACCCACACCAGCCAGGGGGGCTTGGCTGAACAACGGAGGCCCGCGCCACGGCGCGGGAGTGTGCCCATGCCCGGAAAGTGGACCAAGAAGGACCTGCTCAGCCGCCCCATCGAGCACGTGGACATCACGTCGTTCGACGCCCGCCCGGTCATCGACGCGTACCGCTCGATGGCGTATTCCAGCCGCACGCTGGCCAACGCCGCCGACATCTACTCGATGATGCTCAAGGACAAGGACTGCGCCGTGGTCCTGACTCTGGCCGGTTCGCTGATCAGCGCGGGGCTGAAGAAGGCGATCGTGACGCTGCTGGAGAACAACATGGTGGACGCGATCGTGTCCACCGGCGCCAACATCGTGGACCAGGACTTCTTCGAGGGCCTGGGCTTCAAGCACTACATGGCCCCCGGCTCGCCCGAGGCCCCGCCGGTCGACGACATGACGCTGCGGAACATGATGATCGACCGCATCTACGACACCTACATCGACGAGGACGACCTGCGCGCCTGCGACGCCAAGACCAAGGAGATCTTCGACGCCTTCGAGCCCGGCGCCTACAGCAGCCGCGAGTTCATCGAGGCCATGGGGGCCTACCTGGCCCGGCACCACGCCCGCAACGAGAGCATCGTCAAGACCGCCTTCCTCAAGCGCGTGCCCATCTTCGTGCCGGCCTTCAGCGACTGCTCGGCCGGCTTCGGCATCGTGCTGCAGCAGACCGAGGCCATCGAGCAGGGGCGCGGCCAGGTGGCCATCGACTCGGGCAAGGACTTCCGCGAGCTGACCGACATCAAGCTCGCCTGCCGCGACACCGGCCTGCTGATGCTCGGAGGCGGCGTGCCCAAGAACTTCGCCCAGGACATCGTCGTGGCCGCCGAGCTGCTCAACGAGCGCAAGGGCGGCAAGGCGCGGGGCGACATCGGCATGCACAAGTACGCCGTGCAGATGACCGTCGCCGACTCGCGCGACGGCGCCCTGTCCGGCTCCACGCTCCGCGAGGCATGCTCGTGGGGCAAGGTCGACGTCGTGCACGAGCAGATGGTCTTCGGCGAGCTCAGCGCCCTGTTCCCGCTGCTGGCCAGCGACGCTTTCCACCGCAAGGCCTGGAAGGCCCGCAAGGGCTTCAAGTTCGCCGACCTCTACGAGAAGGGCGACGGGCTGCCCTCGTTCATGCAGAGCGGCCGCAAGGCCGCCGGCCGGCGCTGATCCGCCCAGGAGCTTGGCCACCACGGCGCTGGGCCGCGGCGAACTCGCGTTCCAATCTCAACGGCCCGGGAGCACCCTCCCGGGCCGTTGTTGCGTTCAGGCCGGGCCGTTGTCGCGCCCGGCCCGTCCGGTTATGTTGTCCGTGCGGGAGGTGCTCATGGACGCGTGGTTGATCTGGGTGCTGGTGGGGGCGGGCGTGGTGCTGGCGGGGGCCGTGATTTGGCTGGTGCTGCGGTGGCGGGCGGGGCGGAGTTCCGGGCCGCTGTCGATCGTGCTGCTGCGGCGCACGGTCCCCCGCATCACCCCAGCCGATGTGCGGGGTATCGCGCGGCGTGCGCTGGGCGTCGAAGCGCAGGTATCGGAGATCCCCATGCCCGACGGGCAGGCGGTGGCGATGCCGATCCTGGGAGAGGGGGCGCCGCCCATCGCGATCATCTCCGCTGCACGCCGGTACATCGAAGACGACGAGGTCGAGACCGTCGCGCACGGCTGCGAGGACCCGCGCACCCGGTCGGCGGTGCGCGAGCACGTCGGGTGGGTGTCGGTCGACGCGGTGCTGCTGGACCGCATGCCTCCGCCGTCGGAACGGGCCCCGTACTACGCGCTGCTGGCCCGCGTCGCGCTGGAGTTCCTCGACGACGACGTGCTGATGCTCTACCTGCCGGCCGACGGCTACTTCCTCGAGGCGGGCGAATCCGGCCGCGAGCGCCTGCGCTCCGGCCGGCTCATCGACCCGGACAACGACGGCAGCCTCAACGCGCCGGTCTATACCGTCCAGCCCGACGACGGGAAGGTCAACGCCGCGATCAAGAAGGCCCAGCAGCGCCTGCCCGAGCTTGTCAGCGCCTGGGAGCGGCGCGGGGCCGAGTGCCAGGCGATGGTCAAGGGGCGCTTCACCGGCAGCAACGGCGAGGTCGAGTACATGTGGCTCGTGCTCAAGGACATTACCGGCACGCACTTCGTCGGCGAGGTGGGCAACGAGCCGCTGCACCCCGGCGTCCCGGGGCGCGGTTCGACCGCTCGCGTCAAGAGCGACGACGTCGTGGACTGGGCCTACGCCGATGAACGGGGCGAGCCGCAGGGGCTGTTCGTCGAGAACGTGCTCCGCAATCGCCATTGAGCAGGCCGGCCCCGCCGCGCCCACCCGGTACGCTGGGGGCATGGCTGTGCGTCGGTGGATGGTGCTGTTGGCGGCCCTGGCGGCGCTGGGCGGGGCGACGACCGTCGCCGTCGCCTGGGGGCTGGCGCTCTGGCGCGCCGTGCCGATGTACCCGCGCACCCACGTCGGCACCTTCCTGGTCGACGGCCGGCCCTGGAACTTCGCCCAGGCGCGCGGCGCCGGCTTCATCGACTCCTGGTGGATGGACCTCCGCGTCGACTTTCCCGGCGGCGACCCGGCCGAGCTCGTCGGCCGCGCACGGGCGGCGCAGGCCAAGGTTCGCGGCACGTCGGACGGGCGCATCGCCCTGGATGCGCCGCCGGCGTGGGGGCTGCTCCAGGGCGTGCCCGGGACGCTCACCACCGCCATCGGCAGCGACACCGCCTTCGGCTGGCCGTGGCCCTGTATGTGGCACCAGGTGCACGGCGCCGTGATCTTCAACCGGCTCAGCGCCGGCGAGCTGCGCTTCGGCTGGCTCGTCGACGGTTCGCCGGAGGTCCGCGGACGCGACTACCGCGCGATCCCCCTGCGGCCCATCTGGCCCGCACTGGTCGCCAACTCCGCGATATTCGCGGCCGTGTGGGCCGTGCTGCTGGTGACTCCCGGCGCCGTCCGACGGGCCGTCCGCCGGAGTCGCAACCGCTGCGCGGCGTGCGGCTATGACCGGCGCGGACTTATCGCCGCAACACCGTGCCCGGAGTGCGGTTTCCGGCAGGGAACTTCGACCATGCGCGACCCGAGGCCGTTGATGGGAGTCCGGTGAGTCCGCCATGGCCATGCGACGGTCGATCTCGATCGCAATCTGCTCGCTGGCGATGGGTGCCGCAACGGCGATGGTACTGGCGTGGTGGCTGGCATCGCGGGCGTACTGGTTCGAAGAGCAGAGCCCGTGGATCCGAGCGGCACCCGCGGGCTACCGGGCCGGGGCGGCGGCCGACTCGGGCCCTCTGGCCGGGGTCGAAGCCCACCCGTACCGCGCGCCCGGCGTCGTCGTCTCGGACGTCTTGATCTTCCCAGCGGAACGCGCCGACGAGTTCGCTCGCCGGCACGCTTCGTTCGAACGCGGAGACCTCAGACGCGGAAACGCAAGCCCAGATCCATCAGCCCACGCCGCGATATCGCCGCCCGAGGCTCCATGGTTCGTCCGGCGTCTGATCGCCCCTTGGGAGCACGGCGGACCGTGGGCCCTTCCGCCCATGCGGCCCTGGCAATCGGTGCGGATCGTGGTCGCGGGCTGGCCTTGGCCGGTGGCGTGGGCGTGGGTGTCCGACCGTCTGGCTCGCGATTCCGGCTGGCGCGACGGCGCGTACATCGTGACGTCCGGCCGCGGCTGGGTTCTGCCGCCGATGGCGGCGATTCAACCCAAGGTGATCCCTGCGCGGCCCATCTGGACGGGCCTGCTGCCCGCCGCGGTGCTCTTCGCGCCCCCGTGGTTCGCGCTGATCAGCCTGCCGTGGTGGTTGCTCGCGTGGATCCGCGCCCGACGAAGAGGTCGCGGGCTCTGTGTGCGGTGCCGGTACGACCGGCGCGGCCTGGCCGACCAGGCCCCCTGCCCCGAGTGCGGTCGGCCGGCGGACGCCGGGGCGTGACGCGGCGCTGGACGCTGAGGCGGCCGTCGTTGACGCCGCTTCGCCGATCAGTTCGGTTGGGGCGCTCTGCCGCACTCCGGGCACGGGGCGTTCGGATACAACCCACGCCGGTCGTACCCGCAAGACCGGCAACACCCGCGGCGGGCGTGACGCGCCACGACCGCGCGCCGGGCCATCGCCGCGAAGGCCCCGATGAGCCCGGCCCATGCCGCCGCGAAGAGCACCGAGTTGCAGATCACGCCGCCCCACATCGGCGCCAGCGGGGCGTACATCCCCCACCGCGCGCCCGGTCGCAGGACCACCACGCCCACGGGAATCTCCCGCAGGTGCAGCGCTGCCGAGCCGGGGCGCTCATCGATCTCCCAGACCCACCCGGTCGCGGCCCGAAACGGCCAGCCCGACGCGAGCGTGACGACGCGCGATACCCGCGGCGATCGATCGAGCCGATCGGGGTCCGTGCCCATGGGCTCCGCCAGGCCCGGGGGCGCCATCGGGCCCCACGGAACCACGACAAAGCCCGGCAAACCGTCGGGCGCTGTCGGAGCGACGGGCGCAGGTTCATCCCGACGCGCCGGGTTGTCAACGCTCCAGGATTCGAGCATCCAATGGCGCCAACCCCGGGCGAGTTCATACCCCCGCGGCTTCCCGCCCGGCAGCAAGACCGCCTCGCCCGTGCCGGCCTTGGACGGATCGATCCACCCCCGGCGCAGCGCGTGCCACGGAAGCCCGATCGCCAGCGCGAGGTTGGTGATGACGCCCAGCACCAGGCCGATGACGATCGGCCAGCGCCAGCGGCGCCATCGCGCCGGCGCACGGGCAGGCCGCGCACCGTCTTGGCCTCCCCGCTCGTGCGTGCTGACGGCTCCGGCGTGCATGACCTTTGGTGGCGACGGGAAGCAGAACGTCAACGTCCCCGGCCGACCGATCCGGCCGGTGCCCATAGCCCATTCCAACCCCCTTCCCCACCGCGGCCCCCCGCCACCCCGCTCCCCGGCGGCTCAATCCAAGGGTACGAACCGAACCGGGATCTGCGCCTCGGACCACTTGGCGCGGTTGGGCATCTCCGGCCCGTTGTAGTACAACGCCCGAGGCTCTCCGGCCCGGCGCCAGCGAGGATTCTCCGCCAGCCACCGGTCCAGTTCCTCCAGACCCTGGCGGATGCGCGACAGGGCGTACGGACCTTCGATGCCCACGGCCAGCACGGTGACCGGCGGCGCATCGATCACCTCGACACGCCGGTTGGTCTCGTCGGGCCCCGTCGGGCCGAGATCGGCCGTGCGGTACAGGAACGACATGGTCCACGAGGTGTCCGCGGCGGAGGGATCGGCGTAATCGACTTCGACCGGAGAGGTCATGGCGATGTCGCGCCGCTTGATGTGGTTGAACAGCGGGAAGAACGCGATGTTCGTCGCCAGGTCGGGATTCTGCCGTCCGCCGACCTGAGCGCGCCGCACCACGGGGTATCGCTTGAGCTCGATCGCGCCCGGCGGCGTCGGCGCTGGGTAGCCCTCGGGAAGGGGCGTGGTAATCCGGCACGGACCGGCCGCCCAATCGTCGCCGCGCTGCTGTGCCACCGCATCGGGGTTTCCGCCGACACGCAGCACCTGCCGGCCCTCCAGAGGGTCCGTCGGCGCCGCCGGTCCGGTCATCAGCGGGCGGGCGGACTCGGCCCCGGGCGATAGCGTTGTCGCGCTCGGCTCGATCGGCGCGCGGCAGCCGCCCGCGACGGTCACCGCTCCAGCAAGCAGCGCGAACGTCGATGGGCGTATTGCCGCGCACGCGCGGCGGGACGGCCGGCGTGGCTCATCGGTTTGTCCCCCACTCGCTCGAGTGCGCGGGGTGTGCGTCGGTGTGTCCCGATTCGGAGCCGCCGACGCCCCCACGAACAACCACCCGCTGAGGCCCGATCCCTGCGCACGCCGGACAAACACATCCGGTTTCATCGTACTCATGCTGGCGGTACGGTCCGCGGGTCGGATCGGTTGCGGGTCAGATCTCAATTCGCGCCCGGTTGAGCCGCCCGTGCGCAAGATTCACGCCGCGCCGCCGCGCTCCCGACGCTCGAAAGTCCGGGTCCGAAAACAACGGCCACGCCGGTAGGCGTGGCCGCTTCGCATGAAAGATGAGTCACTCGGATGCCCGAGTTGTCAGATGTCTGTGGGTGGCCCTGGCGATCCGAACGCCGACGCTCCGGGCGGGACGGGGGAAACACAGACGGACGATGATCGAGTTCAAACTCCCCGCGGCTGGAGCGTCACCGGGTCGCCGAGAGTCCTGATCGAGCTGTCGCGGCCGCTGTGTTTCCCCTGCCCCGCACGAGCCGTGCGTCGGTCACATCGAGTAGACGCGCTGGAGCGCCCGGCCCGTCTGCGGTTCGAAAGAAATTTCGCTCTCGTCCACGATGATGGCATGGCGCTGCGCCTTGGGGGCGGGAATGCCCTCTTCGGCCGCCTTGAACGCCTGGTGGGCGTAGGTGAGGCAACCGACGGCCACCAGGGCGGTGACGGCGGCGGCGGTGGTCAGCGTGGCGCGAACGATGGATGCGGTCTGCAGCTTCATGACAGGCCTCCTGCGAACCGGGGTTTCCGGCCGCGATGGTTGGTCTCTTGTGTCCGTGTGATTGGGAGTCGCGTCGGGTCCGTTTCACGATTCCAGTCACGTTCCCGCCGAGCACACACACAGATGCGCCCGCCGCGATCGCCTGTCATCGCAATCTCTATGATTGTGCGAGATTGAGGAGAAACCCCAGGGACGGCGGGCCATCGCCCGGCCGCCGCCCCGCACACGCGGAGCGGGCCGAAGCGCATGCACGAAGACCAGTTATTGCGACGCATCGCCGATCGAACCCGCGCTCTGGCGGGGCGCGGGGGTGTCGAGATCGGGCCGGGCGATGATTGCGCGATGCTCCGCGTCGGCGCCGGCGGGCAGTTGCTGGCCACCGTGGATCACCTGATCGAGTTCCGCCACTTCGAGCCGGGCACGCCCTTGGATCTGGTGGCACGCAAGGCGGTGGCCCGCAGCGTCAGCGATGTCGCGGCTATGGCCGGCACGCCGCGCTGGGCGCTGGCGACCGGGGCGATTCCCGCCGACTGGCCGCAGCAGCGCACTGAGGAACTATTCGACGCCATGCACCGGTGGGCCGAGGGCTTCGGCTGCCCGCTGGTCGGCGGCGACATCGCATCGCTGCCCACAGGGGCGCCGCTGGTGCTCACGGTGACGGTCCTGGGCGAGCCCCACCCGTCGCGCGGCCCGGTGCGCCGCGGCGGAGCCCGCCCGGGCCAGGGCGTCTACCTCACCGGCGCCGTCGGCGGAAGCCTGCACAGCGGACGCCACCTCACCTTCCAGCCCCGCGTGCCGGAGGCGCGCTGGCTCGCGGACGAACTCGGGGCTCGACTGGCCGCGATGATCGACGTTTCCGACGGCCTGGGGCGCGACGCCGGGCGCCTCGCCCGGGCCGGCGGCGTTGCGATCGAGCTGAACGAGCGCGCGGTGCCACGGCACCCGGACGCCGGGCCGACCTTCCTGGCCGACGGCGAGGACTACGAGCTGCTGTTCGCCGCGGAAGGGCCGGTGCCCGATCTGTGCCCGGCAACGGGCACGCCGATCACTCGGATCGGAACGGTCGCGGCGGGCTCCGGGTGCGTGGTGGTCGCGGCCGACGGACGGCGCCTGCCGGCGGACGAATTGGGCTGGGACCACGGCGGCGGCGGAATCGGGGCCAACAATCCGGAATGATGTCCGGTCCGGCGCGGCGCCGCGTGCAGATCGAAACCGACGGCCCGGAGTTCACGCAGGACCTGGGCCGGGCGCTCGGTCGTGCGCTGCGCGCCGGTGACTCGGTGCTGCTGGACGGGCCCCTGGGCGCGGGCAAGACCTGCCTGACCCGCGGCCTGGCCGAAGGGCTGGGGCTGGAGCCTCGGCAGGTGTCCAGCCCGACGTTCGTCATCGTGAACCGCTACGAGCAGCCGGGCCCGGGCGTGGCGCGCATCGACGCCACCCCGATGAGCCACGTGGACGCCTACCGCTTGGGCGGGGCGGAGGACCTCGAGACGCTGGGGTGGGACCGCGTGGCGGACGGCTCGTCGGTGGTGGTGATCGAGTGGGCTTCGCGCCTGGCCGCCGCCGCACCCCAGGACCCCACGGCAACCGCCCGCGTGACGCTGGAGCCAACAGCTGACGACCGCCGCCGGCTGGTGATCGACGTGCCGGCGCACTGGCTGGATCGGCGCAACGCCGAGGCGTTGGCGCGCCTGATGGATGGGGAGCGCTGTCGCCTGTGCGGCCGCGCGTTGCCCGCGGGGGGCGGCCTGGGGCCGTTCTGCGGGGAGCGCTGCCGCGACGCCGATCTGGGCGGTTGGCTGACGGGGCGGTACGTGGTGCCGGGGCAGAGCGGGGGATCCGATCCGGACGCACCGTAGAGCCCCGGCGCGCGGCGCGGCGGTACACTGGCGGCATGATGCGACTTGGCGTGTTGCTGGCGGCCGAGGGACCTGCGGGCGGTTCATCGGGGGGCGTGAGCGTGCAGGACCTGTTCCTGCAGAGTTTCGACCTGTTCACGATCGCGCTGCTGGCGTGCAGCGTGCTGGGCGTGGCGGTGATCGTGCGCTGCGTGCTGGAGATTCGCCCGGGGCGAATCCTGCCCGCCGAGACCGAACGGACCGTTCGCGGTCTGATCCGCGAGGGCCGCTGGGACGAACTCTCGGGCTTCACGGCCCGCGACGGCGCCTTCATTTCCCGCGTGCTGCGGGCCGCGCTCACCGCCCCGGGGGGCGACAAAGCCTCGATGCGCGACGCGGCGGAACTGGCGGCCAGCGAGCAATGCGCCGGCCTGTTCCGGCGGATCGAACCGCTGCACGTCATCGGCACGCTCGGCCCGTTGCTGGGTCTGGCCGGCACGGTGTGGGGGATGGTGCTGGCCTTCAGCGCACTGGGTCAGGCCGGCGGCCAGGCCAGCCCCGTGGTGCTCTCGGCGGGCATCGCCAAGGCGCTGTTCCACACCCTGCTGGGTCTGGTGCTGGCGATCCCGGCGCTGGCGACGTTCGGCGTGTACCGGTCGGTGGTGGACCGGGTGTGCAACCGGGCCATGACCCTCTCGGGCGAGCTGCTGGACATGCTGCCCGAGCGGAAGAAGGCCGGCTGATGCGCCGGCGCGTGCTGAGCCAACCCGCGGGCACGCTCGAGGCCGTGAACGTCACGCCGATGATCGACGTGGTGATGTGCCTGATCGTGTTCTTCCTGATCGTCGGCAAGCTCGCGGCCGACACGGGCGGAACGGTGCGACTGCCCGGTTCGGCCGCCGGGCTGGCGGCGACGCGCCCGCCGGCGCTGACGATCCTGGTCGGCCCGCCCGAGGGCGCCGAGCGCCCCACGCGCTGGGGTGGCGTGCCGGCGCGCGTTCTGGTGGACGGGCGGGCGGTGACCGATGAGGCGGCGCTGGAAACGCTGCTGCGCGAGCGCCTGGCCACGCTGGAACCGGGCGCGCCGGTCCAGGTGCGCGCCGACCGCGACATGCGCTACGAGGCCGTCGAGCCGGTGCTCCGGGCGTGCGGACGCGCGGGGCTGACGAACCTGCGCCTGGCGACGGAGCGCGTGCGATGAGCCCGGCGGGATCCTCAAGGCACGGGCTCCGCCGGCGCGACGCGGCGTTCACGCGGGCCGAGTCCTTCGGCCCCAACATGACGCCGATGGTCGACGTGGTGATGGTGATCCTCGTCTTCTTCATGGTCTCGGCCGCGTTTGTAGGGCCCGAGTGGTTCCTGCGCACGGTGCTGCCCGCGCCGGCCGGGGCGGGGCGCGCCGGCACGCCCGACCCAACGGTGCGCCCGGTGCGGATCGACGTCACGCTGTCGGTTGTCGGCGGATCGACCGTCGCCACCGGGCAGGGGCTGACCGACGCGAGCCTGGAGCGCATGGCCGAGGCGCTGGCCGAGGCGGCGCGCCTGGCCGGCGATCAGGTCAAGCAAGCCGTGGAGGTCGTGCTGCGGCCGCAGGGCGCGGTGCCCTACCGCGACATCATCCGCCTGCACGAAGCGGCCCAGCGCGCCGGGATCGAACGGATCACCGTCGCCGTGCGCCCTCGGTCCGACCCGGCCGAACCGCCGGGGAACTGAACAATCCACGAGCCCGCTTGCCCAAGCCCGCGGCCGGGCTATACTTGCATTATGGTGCAATCATGCAAACGTCAAAGCGCCCGTCGGCCCCGCACACCCAGGGCGGCTCTGTCGTGCCGCGGCCCGATCGACGGGCTGCTCGACGCGGGCCTGTTCAAAGCCCTGGGCGATGAGCGCCGCGTCGCGATCGTGGCTTGCCTGGCCAAGTGCGGGCGGGCCTGCACGGTGGGCGAAATCGCCGAGTGCTGCAACGTGGACCTATCGGTGGTGTCGCGCCACCTGGCCGTGTTGGCCGACGCCGGCGTGCTCGACAGCGACAGGCAGGGCCGGCAGGTGCTCTACCGGGTTCGATTCGAATCGCTTTCGACGCAGCTGCGGCGGCTGGCCGATGCGATCGACGCCTGCCGGTGCGTCGGGCCGGGCGGCGGATGCGGCTGCGCTTCGAGCGGCGGGAACGCGGCATGAACCCCGCAAGCACCCCGCCCCGCGTGCTGTTCCTGTGCACGGGAAACTCGTGCCGCAGCCAGATGGCCGAGGGGTTCGCCCGCGCCTTGCTGGGCGGCCGGATCGAGGCTCATTCGGCCGGCACCCAGCCGCAGGGGATGAACCCGCTGGCGGTCCGAGCCATGGCCGAGGCGGGGATCGACATCTCCGCCGGCGCCAGCAAGCGCCCGCATGACCTGGGCGGCGCGTGGGAAGCAGTGATCACCGTCTGCGGCCACGCCCGCGAAACGTGCCCTGTGCTGCCGGGCGCGGGCCGCGTGCTGCACGTTCCGTTCGACGACCCGCCGCGCCTGGCCCGGGCGGCCGGCGCGACCGACGCTGACGCGGCCATGCCGCACTATCGGCGCGTGCGCGACGAGATCCGGGCGTTCGTGCTGGCCATGCCGGCGCGCCTGAGCGCGATCGGCGTTGTGACACCGACAGACAACCACCACACGGAGTAACCATGAACCAGGCAACGAAATCAGTATCCACGCGGAGCAACGACCCCGGTTCCTGCGGCTGCGGACCGGCGTGCTGCGGCGGTGAGGCGAAGCGGAACGGGAACGCCGCGGCGCCCACCGCGACGGACGTCCACGAGCAGGTGCGCCGGGGGTACGGCGAGATCGCCCGTCGAGGCGGCTGGTCGGCGACCGGGAACGCGGCCGAGTCTTCGGTCGGGTGCTGCGGGCCGTCGAGCGCGGGCGCCGGCGGCTGCTGCGGACCGGCGACGCTGACGACCGAGCAGGTCGCGGCGGCCGTCGGCTACGGCGCGGGCGATCTGGCCGCGCTGCCCGAGGGCGCCAACCTCGGGCTGTCGTGCGGCAACCCGACGGCGCTGGCGGCGCTGCGGCCCGGCGAGATCGTGCTGGACCTGGGCTCGGGCGCCGGGCTCGACTGCTTCATCGCCGGGCCGAGGGTCGGCGCCGCGGGTCGGGTGATCGGCGTGGACATGACGCCGGACATGCTGGCCAAGGCCCGGCGCAACCTGGCCGGCTACCGGGAGCGCAGCGGGCTTGACAACGTCGAGTTCCGCCTCGGCGAGATCGAGTCGCTGCCGGTGGCCGACGCGAGCGTGGACGTGGTGATCTCCAACTGCGTGATCAACCTGTCCCCCGACAAGCCCCGTGTGTTCGGCGAGATCGCCCGCGTGCTGCGCCCCGGCGGGCGCGTGGCGGTCAGCGACCTGGCCCTGCTCCGGCCTCTGCCGGAGTCGATCCGCGCAGACGTTGAAGCGCTGGTCGGGTGCGTCGCCGGAGCCGCCCTGGTGGACGAACTGGCGTCGATGGCCCGCGTCGCCGGACTGACCGACGTGCGCATCGAACCCAAGGCGGGGTATGTCCAGGCCATGACGGCGTGGCAGGACCCGCTCTACCGGCGCATCATCGAACGGCTGCCCGACGGGACCACTCCGGCCGACTTCATCACCAGCGTGGACCTGTCGGCCCGAAAGGCCTGATCAGGGCCTCGCCGCAGCTTCCGGAGCCGCGGCGTAGATCACGAACCGGACCGCCTGCGCCCGCAGCCCGCGCTGTCGGCACAGGCGGTCGCGCAGGGCGGCCAGTTCCGGCAGGTCCAGCCGTTCGACGGCGTGGGTATCGGTTCGGACGAGCAGGCCGTCGTCCCCATAGCCCCAGGCCAGCAGGTAGTGCGCCTGGTCCGCGTCGAGCAGCACCTGCTGGAGGATCCCCGCCTGCTGAAGCAGGCGGATGGTCCGGTAGACCGTGGCCTTGCTGATGCGCTGCCCGCCGCCAGCGCGGAGTCGCTCCAGCAGCGCCTCGGCCCGGAACGGCTCGGCGAACCGAACCACCTCGTCGAGGATGCGCGCCCGCTCGGGCGTGTACTTCAGGCCCTCGGCCTTGAGCGTGCGCCGAAAGACGGCGCACACCGGCTCGATGATCTTCATCGCCGGGCCGCCGTCGGCCGGGTTGTCTGACCGCGCAACCGCCGCCATGCCGTATGCTACCCACCGCCAGAACCAACAGGCCCCACGCTGTGAGCGACCCTTCCGACACGCCGCGACCGCTGCCCCCTCTGACCGAGCGGCTGGGGCGGCACGGGGTGACGCTGGGGGTGATCGCCGGCGCGCCGCTGCTGGCGGTAGCCCTGGGCGCGGTGGGGCTGGACGACGGCGTCTCGGCGGTGCTCGGACCGGTGTCGGTGGCGCAGGTGCTGCTGTCGGGCGGGCTGCTGGCGGCGGTCTATTGGGCCGCCGGCGCGGGCCTGGCCTGGCCGCTGGCACGGTGGCTCGCGCCCGACTCGCCCGATCGGCCCTGGATTCAGGCGGGGCTCGGCGTCTGCCTGATGCCTTGGCTCAGCCACCTGCTCGGAGTGCTCGGCGCGTTCGCCGGAACGACGGGCCAGATCTTCGCCATCGCGGTCGTGGCCTTCGGCGCAGCGCTGCTGCTGGCGCAGGCATCCCGCGCGTTCGGCGCGCGGGCGACCGTGCCCCCGGCGGCCGGGGGGTGGCTGGCGGCCGTGCTGCCCATCGCCGTCGCGCTCACGGCCGCCTGCAACCCGCCGGGCATGCTTTACCGCAGCGAGGCCGGCGGCTTCGACGCCATGAGCTACCACCTTTTCTGTCTCCTTACCAGGAGTGGGCACGCTAGGGACGCATCTCTAGGCCGCTGAACACAATGTCCACTGCACCTGCCCAGCCACACCTCGAGGCAAAGCTGCGCTCACCCACTCCAAAAATGGTGAGATGCTCGGTGCAGGGCTGCTGCGCCGTTGGGATCGCAAAGATTGTTGGCCCTCAAGATTTTGGCGTGGGCCTGACCGCGCCTGCCAATCCCGTTGCACGTGCTCGCTTGGCGTCGGCATGCTGTGCTCCTGAAGCCGGCGAAAGCAAAGGTCGCGTGGCGACGCTGGGCGGGCTGAGCGGGCGGTCGTTCCACAACGTTCCCTAATTCTGCCGTGGGCTGATCAGCGCGCCCTGCTGGCGTACAACGCAGGCGGCGGTAGCGCAGCTGCTAGGGCGGCGATGCTGGCGGTCGAGCAGCGACGCCCCCGAAGCTGCGCCGTGCCCAGCGGGTTGTTCGTCGCTGCCGCCATCGGTTTCAAGTCTTAGCAGCGCGTTCATGGCTCCAGCCCATGGTCAGACTGTTGTCAAAACCCGGCGTGCCGATGCGGGCGGGCGGTCGTCATCGCCGGACGCTGGCGACCGCGATGACGCCGGACGTCCCGCAACGCCGTGGTTGAAACCCGATCTTCCCCGCCGGCCGACTTGCTGGGCCGCTGCCTGGCTGCCGAGCAGGCGGCGCGCTTCAAGGCCGGGCACAGCGGCGCGGGCTCGTGGGGCGATCACGCCGCGCTGCTCGTGTCGCCCGCGGGCGATCCCTCGAGCGTGGACAACCAGCCCCGGGGCGTGCTGCACCGCCAGTGGGGCTTGATGTGGCCGGCGGCGCTGGCGCTGGCCGGGGCGAGCGTGGCCACCGCCGCGGGCCGGCGGTGGGCGCTGGCGGGCGTTGCCTCCCTGGTCGTCGCGGCGGTGTGGTGGATCGGCTGGTCGCACGCGCAATCGCGATTCCTGGTGCCCGTGGCGCCGGTGCTGGCGGGGCTCGTGGGCATGGGGGCCGCGGCGGCGTTGGCGGGCGCCTCGGCGCCGGGCGCGCTGGGTTTGGGCGGGGCACGGCGGCTGCTGTACGTTCTGGCGGCGTGCGTGCCGCTGGTGCAGTCGGCGATCGGGCTGGCGACGTGGCTGGAGCAGGCGGGGTGGCGGCCGAACCGGTCGCTGGTGTACGGTGCGGCGGCGTTCAGCGGCGAAGGACTCCGCGCCGACTTCCTGCGTGCGACGCCGACCGAGCAGCGCGCCATCGAGCAGCAACTCTCGCCGACGGCGTTCTGCAACCTGGCGATCCCGCCCAACGAGACGGTCTACCTGCTCGGCGATGCCGCGGTGATCTACTTCACCGGCCGGATCGTGTACCACACGACCTGGGACGCGTCGCCCCTCGGCCGGGCGATCGCCGCATCGGGCGGGACGGGCTCCGCGCCCGAGGCCTGGACGCAGTGGCTCCGCCGGCGCGAGGGCGGCGGGCCCGGGGCCGACTGGGTGTTGATCAACGAGCGCGAGCTGCGCCGGTACTGGCAGAGCGGCTGGTACGACCCGCTGGTGACCCAGGAGAACGTGTTGCGGTGGATGCGATCGCTCGGCCGGCCGGATCGCGCCTGGCCCAACGCCGACGGCTCGGCGACCGTGTTGTTTCGCTTGCGCCCGGCGCGCAGCGGGGGCACCACGTGAGCGGCGCGGCGGACCAGGACGTGATGACGAACCCGACACGCCCGCGCGGTTGGGTGAGGCTGGCGGTGCAATCGCTCGGGTTCCTGGCGGGCCTGGGGCTTCTGGCCTGGTGCGGCTACAGCGTGTTCAGCCGGCCCGAGGCTAGGGAACAACTCTCGCGACTGACGGCCGCCTCGTGGCAGCAGGTGGCCGGGCTGCTGGCCCTGTCCGGGGCGACGATCGTCTTCGGCGGGCTCATGTTCTGGGCCGTGGTGCGCCCGGTGCGTCAGACCCGGGCCCTCGACCAGATCGCCGTCAACGGCGTGTGCACCGTGCTTGGGTACGTGCCGTTCAAGTTGAGCTTCATCTTCCGGGTCGTGTACCAGAACCGGCGCGAGGGCATGCCGCTGCTTTTCATCGGCGGGTGGATGGCGGCGTGCGCCGCGGTGATCGCGGCGTGCCTGGCCCCGCCGGTGGCGATGAGCCTGCTGCTCAAGCGGGTCGATGCGCTGTGGTGGGCCGGGTCGCTCGGAGGCGTTGCCCTGGCCGGGGCCGCGCTGATCATCGGGGGCCGATGGGCCTCGGGTCCGGGCGGGCGGGCGTGGATCGATCGCGCGGCCGGGGCGATTCGCCTGGGCCGGCTGGCCCGCTCCGACGGGTTCGGTCGGCTGATGGAAGGCTGCGCCATGCTGGCGGACTGGCGGGCCACGTTCGGCGGGCTGGTCCTGCGCGGGCTCGACGTCGCGGCCCAGGCCGCCCGATTCTGGCTGGGGGCCGGGATCATCGGCGTCGCCATCACGCCCGACCAGGCGATCCTCGCCGGGGCGACGTACTTCCTGCTGCAGGTGTTGGCGCCGACCGGGGTGGGCGGGGTGCGCGAGGCGGGAACGGCGGGCGTGCTGGGCTTCCTGGGACAGGACATCATGGTCGTCGTGCTGGCGGTGTCCGCCGGAGAGGCCGTGATGAACCTGGTGTTCGGCGCCGCGGGGGCGGCTTGGCTGCGGGTGGACAGGCTGCTGAGCCGGCGCGGCACGGGCGACGCCCCCGCCGGGGCGTGAGGCCGGCCCGTACCATCGGCCCATGCGGCTGGCGCTGGCGCAGATCAACCCGACGGTCGGCGATCTCGATCACAACGCCGCGATCATCGCGCGGGCGATCAACGAGGCTCGCGAGCGCCGCTGCGATCTGGTCGTGTTCCCCGAGCTCTCGTTGTGCGGCTACCCGCCGAAGGACCTGCTGCTGCAGGAGGGGTTCATCCGCGCCGCCTCAAGGGCCGCCAAGTCGATCGGCGAGGGGCACACCCGGGGCATCACGGCGGTCTTCGGCGTGCCGCTGCCCTTGGGCGAAGAAGCGGGCGACCGGCGGATCGTCAACTCGCTGGTGGCCTACCGCGACGGCAAGCTGGCGGCGTTCTACGACAAGCGCCTGCTGCCGACCTACGACGTCTTCGACGAGAGCCGCTACTTCACGCCCGGGACCAAGCCGGTGATCTTCGATGCGCCGACCGAGCAGGGGCCGGTTCGCGTGGGGTTGTCGATCTGCGAGGACCTGTGGAAGGGCCAGGACGTCGGCCTGGCCGACCGCTACGCCGGCCAGCCCGACCCCGTCGCCCAGCTGCTCCAGCCGCCCGACGGCTCGCTGCCGGCGGAGCTGATCGTCAACCCGTCGGCCAGCCCGTTCGTGCTGGGCAAGGGGCGCCGCCACCGCGACATCCTCAAGCACCACGCGCAGCAGCACGGCGTGTTCGTCGCGGGCGTGAACCAGGTCGGCGGAAACGACGAACTGATCTTCGACGGGCACGCCGCCGTGTTCGACCCCGACGGCGACCTGGTCGCCGCCGCGCCCGGCTTCGTCGAGCACCTGCTGGTGGTGGACCTGCCCCGCGAAGAGAAGAAGGTGCACATCCCCGGGGCGGGGCTGGTGGCGCGGATCGTCGGCAAGGGACGCAAGAAGCCCGGCGCTCCCGGGGTCATCGTCGGCCCGCTGAGCACCGCGCTGCCCAATCTGCCCGACCCCCTGGCGCTGGCGGCCGACGAGGAGCTGGTGTACCGCGCCCTGGTGCTCGGCGTGCGCGACTACTGCCGCAAGACCGGCTTCGCTTCGGTCGTGCTGGGTTTGTCGGGCGGGATCGACTCGGCCGTGACGGCGGTGCTGTGCGCCGCGGCGGTGGGCCCGCGCCGCACGCTGGGCGTGCTGATGCCCGGGCCGTACTCCAGCCCCGGCTCGGTGACCGACGCGCGGGCGCTGGCCGAGGCCCTGGGCAGCCCCTGGCACCAGGTGCCCATCGGCGGCGCGTACGACGCGCTGGCGGCGGCGCTGGCGCCGGCGTTCGCCGGGCGCGGGCCGGACGTGACGGAGGAGAATCTCCAGTCGCGCGTGCGGGGAACAATCCTGATGGCCCTGTCCAACAAGTTCGGGCACCTGCTGGTGACCACCGGCAACAAGAGCGAACTGGCCGTGGGCTACTGCACCCTGTACGGAGACATGAACGGCGGCCTGGCGGTGCTGAGCGATCTGGACAAGATGCTGGTGTACCGGCTGGCCGAGTGGATGAACGCCAACTGGGGCTCGCTGGGCATCGAGGGCCTTGCGGGGCCGCCCATCCCGCGGGCGAGCATCACCAAGCCACCCTCGGCGGAGCTGCGCGCCAACCAGACCGACCAGGACACGCTGCCGCCGTACCCCGTGCTCGACGCGATCATCGAGCGCTACGTGGAGCAGCGTCAGTCGCCGGCCACCATCGCCTCGGCCATGGCCGCCCAGGACGCCGAGGTGCGGGCCGACGCCGCGACGGTGGCGCGGATTGTGCGGATGATCGATGTCGCCGAGTACAAGCGCAAGCAGAGTCCGGTGGGGCTGAAGGTCACGTCGGTCGCCTTCGGCTCCGGGCGGCGCATGCCGATCGCGCAGGGCTACCGGCCGGAGCGGAACCTGACCGGTTCGTGATCGCGGACTCAGCGGGCCGCCGGAGCGCCGGCGTCCACGCGGGCGGGCGGGGTCCCCTCGGCGGCCTTGAGCGGCTCGACGCGCTGATACCGGCCGCCCTGCATGGCCCACTGGTTCAGCGGCCACGCCGCCAGCAGCACGATGCCCACCGCCGAGGCCAGCCCCGCAACGGCCCGGGCCGGGAACGGCGAGGAGCGGACGGTGTCGTTGGTCAGCTCCGGCGATTCGAGCAGCGCGACCGAAGCCAGCCGCAGGTAGTAGTACGCCGCGACCGCCGAGTTGAGCCCCAGCACGATGACCAGGCCGATCTCGTTGCTGGAGATCGCGCTGGTGAACAAGGGGAGCTTGGCCCAGAAGCCCAGCAGCGGCGGCAGGCCCAGCAGGCCGACGACCGAGAGCACCAGCGTCCAGCCCAGCAGCGGGCGGGTGGCGCACAGGCCCTTGAGGTCGTTGACGTCATCGGCCTCGTCGGCGGAGCCGTCGGCGCGCCGGCGCTCCAGGCTCGCCAGCACCGCGAACGCACCGAGGTTCATCACCCCGTAACTGAGCAGGTAGAACAGCACGGCGGCGACGCCGTTGGAGGTGTACGGTGCGTTCGCCGGGCCCGGGCCGGCCACGACGCCCACGAGCATGTACCCCGAGTGGGCGATGGACGAATACGCCAGCATGCGCTTGGCCGAACTTTGCACCACCGCCAGCGCGTTGCCCACGCTCATCGTGAGGATCGCCACGATCAGCACGATCTGGTGCAGCGGCTGCGGCAGGCTGCCCCCGGCGTCAACCGGGCTGGACCCCCACCACCCCGCGGCCCCCGCCAGGATGAGAATCGTGAAGAACCCCGCCGCCTTGGGGACGAACGCCAGGAAACCCGCGACCGCCGACGAGGCGCCCTGGTACACGTCGGGCGTGTAGAAGTGCATCGGCACCGCCGCGATCTTGAAGCACACGCCCAGGAATGACAGCACCAGGCCCGTCATCGCGACGGCGTTGATGCCCGGGCCCGCCGCCTGGGCCGCGAGGATCGAGGCGATCGACGGCTCGCCGGCGGGCGCGAACAGGCGCGTCGTGCCCGTGCCGCCGTACAGCAGCGTGAAGCCGTACAGGAACACCGCCGCCCCCAGCGCGCCCAGGAAGAAGTACTTGACCGCCGCCTCCATCGACCGGTTGCGGCCCGTGCTCACCGCCACCATGATGTACGTGGGCAGGCTGGTCAGTTCCAGGGCCAGGAACAGCCAGATCAGATCGTCGGCCCCGGCGCACAGCATCGCGCCCGTGAGCGAGAACAGGAAGAACGCCCAGAATTCGGCCCGGTTGGCGCGGATGGGGTCGTATCCGGTGGCGCCGCGCGCGATGGCCGATTCGTACTCGCGGTCCGGCGTGCCCGCCAGCAGCAGCGCCAGCAGCACGCCCACCCCGGCCACCAGCGTCTTGCCGAACAACGGGAGCATCGGCAGCGGCCCGTGGGCCGCCGGCGTCGTGAACCACGCGACGATCCCGGCCACGATCAACGCCGCCCCGGCCAGCGGCGCGCACAGGCGGCGGACCGCCGCCGTCGGCGACAGGCCAACGACCATGACGATGCACGCCGCCGCGAACAGGATGATCTCAGGCCACAGGGCGCCAATCTTCTCGATCATCGGGCGGCCTCCTGCGTGGCAAGGGCCGGGGCCGCGCCCGCGTCGCCCTCGGCGACGGGGCGGGTGGCGGGTCGCTGCGTCCGAGCGCCTTCAACGGCGGCGATGACCTCCTTGACGCCGGGGTCGACCATCCGCATCAGCGGCTTGGGGTAGACGCCCAGCACCAGGCACAGCACCGCCAGCGGCGCCAGCACGCCGATCTCCCGCGCCGTCAGATCCGCCGGGAGGCGGGGCTCGGCGTCGTGGGCGCCGCCGGACGCGCTGTGATGCTCGTCGTGGTGCGGCTCGCGGAGCGGCCCGAACACCACGTGCCCGAGCATGTAGAGCAGGTACATCGCGGCGATGATCATGCCGGTCCCGGCGATCGCCGCGACATAGGGACCGAGGTTTCCGCCCGTGCCGCCGACGGTCAGCGGGTGGGAGCGCCACACGTCGCCGGCCTGGAACGCGCCGAGCAGGCACAGGAACTCGCTGACGAACCCGTTGAGCCCCGGCAGGCCGACCGAGGCCATGGTGAAGAACACCATGAACGTGGCCCAGATCGGCATGCGCGCCGCCAGCCCGCCGATCTCACGCATCGAGCGGGTGTGGTAGCGCTCGTAGATCATGCCGATGCACAGGAACAGCGCCCCGGTCGAAAGGCCGTGGTTGATCATGTACAGCACCGAGCCCTGCACGCCCGCGTCGTTGAACGCGAACAGGCCCAGCACGCAGAAGCCCAGGTGCGCCACCGAGGAGTACGCCACCAGCTTCTTCACGTCGGTCTGCACCCAGCAGATCAGCCCCGCGCCCACGATGCCCAGCAGGCACAGCAGACCGATCGTCGGCGCCCAGGCCATCGCCCCCGCCGGGCACAGGCCGATCGCGATCTTCAGCAGCCCGTACGTCCCCAGCTTCAGCAGCACGCCCGCCAGCACCACCGACCCCGCCGTCGGAGCCTCGGTGTGCGCCAGCGGCAGCCACGTGTGCACCGGCACCAGCGGCACCTTCACCGCGAACCCGCACAGCAACGCCAGGAACACCCACCACTGCGTCTCGGCCGACATGAACCGGCTGGCCGCGGCCTGCAGGCTCGCCAGATCGAACGTCCACCGGCCCAGCACCAGGTCCGGCGAAGCCGCGACCAGAGCCTTGGCCACCGGGTCCGCCGCGTCCACGCGGTTGGCGTTGAACCACGCGGCGTACACGATGCCCGCCAGCGCGATCACCGACCCGGTGAAGGTGTAGAGGAAGAACTTGACGGCGGCGGCCTTGCGGTTGGTGCTGCCGTAGAGACTGATGAGCACGAACATCGGCACGAGCGTGAACTCGAAGAAGACGTAGAACAGGATCATGTCGCGGGCCAGGAAGACGCCCGTCATGGCCGCCTGCAGCACCAGGAGCCAGCCGTAGTACGTTCGGACGCGCTGCGTCACGGCGGTGAACGAGCAGGCGACGCAGATCGGCCCCAGCAGCGCCGTCAGGGCCACCAGCGACATCGACAGGCCGTCGGTCCCGAGCTTGAACACCAGGCCCAGTTCCGGCATCCACGGGGCGCTCACGGCCAGATCGCGCCCCGCGTCCGGGCCCGACCAGTCCCGGCCCAGCGTCAGGTACGCCGCCAGCGCCAGGGCGACGAGCGTGCCCAGTAGCGCCACCTGGCCGACGGACCGCTTGGGCGCCAGCGGCACCACAGCGGCGGTCAGGAGCGGGATGAGAATCAGGGCCAGGAGCATGTCGATCCGTTCAGAAACCCGCAAAGAAGCGGGATGGTTCGCCTCACCTCACCACAACAGCACCGCGCCGATCGCGGCGATCACCCCCACGCCCAGCACCATGCCGAACGCGTACCCGTTGAGCGCGCCGGTCTGCTGCCGGCGCAGACCTCGTCCCGCGGCCTGGGGCATGAATCCGGCCAGGTCCACCAGACCGTCGACCAGCAGCTTGTCGGCCAGGTGCAGCACGTGCGAGATCACCAGCAGCGGCACCCGGACCAGGAAGTTGTAGAACTCGTCCACGTACCACTTGTTCTGCGCCCAGCGGGCCAGCGGGCCAAACACCGGCAGCAGCGCGTCGGCTTTGGCCGTGGCCGCGCCGGTGCGGCCGACAAAGTGCAGCACGAAGGCGAAGATAATGCCCACGGCGCCGACGATCGCCGAGACGTAGTACATCACCGCATGCGGGTCGTAGCCGAAGAACGTGCCGTGCGCGTGCTCGCCGCCGTGCGCCACTTCGATGACCCGGGCGCTGCTGGCGTCGATCAGTCCGGGCACCCACGAAATCAGGTACGGGTACGCCGCGAGGATCGACCCGACCGTCAGCAGCACCATCACCACGTTGATGGCCCAGCCGGGCGCGTGGGGGTGGAAGTCGTGCGCCGCGTCGGCCGTGGCCTTGGCCTTGGCGGGGGCGTGCCCGTGGCCGTCGCCGTGCCCGTGGGCGCCGCCGTGGCCATGGCCATGGTCGTCGTGGGCGTGAAGCTCGTCGCCCGGCTCGTAGAACTTGGGACCGATGAACACTCGGAAGAACACGCGGAACGTGTAGTACGCCGTCAGGCCGGCGGTGAACAGCAGCACCCACCCCAGCGCCTGATAGGTCGGCGAGGCGAACGCCTCGGCCAGGATCATGTCCTTGGAGAAAAACCCCGCTGTGAACGGGAAGCCCGCCAGGTTGAGGCAGCCCACGAGCATCGCCAGCCCCACGATGCCCCAGCCCTTCATGAACGCGACGCCCGAGAGCTTGCGCAGGTCGAGCTGCCCGGCGAAGCCGTGCATCACGGCGCCGCAGCCCAGGAACAGCGTGGCCTTGAAGAACGCGTGCGTGAAGACGTGGTACGCAGCGCCGGCGCTCGTCAGCACCCCCAGGCCCGCGAACATGTAGCCGAGCTGGCTCACCGTCGAATAGGCCATGATCCGCTTGATGTCGAACTGGGCCATGCCGATGGTCGCGGCCAGCAGCGCCGTGCCGGCGCCGGTCCATGCGACGATCGGCAGCGCCCAGGTGCTGCACTGGTACAGCGGCAGGAAGCGGGCGACCAGGTACACGCCGGCGGTCACCATGGTCGCCGCGTGGATCAGCGCGCTGACCGGCGTGGGGCCCTCCATCGCGTCCGGCAACCAGACGTACAGCGGCAACTGGGCGCTCTTGCCGAACGCCCCGACCGTGAACAGCACGGGGATCAACTGGATCAGCAGCGGGATCTCACCGATCCGCCCCTCGCCCGCCAGCGTGAGGTACGGCGCGGCCGCCTCGAAGATCTCCGCGTAGCGCACCGAGCCGAACTGGACGAACGTGAGCATGATGCCCAGCGCCAGCCCCAGGTCGCCGATGCGGTTCATGATGAAGGCCTTCTTGGCCGCCGCGACGGCCGAGGGCTTCTTGTAGAAGTACCCGATCAGCAGGTACGAGCACAGGCCCACGCCCTCCCACCCCAGGTAGAGCAGGATCAGGTTGTCGCCCATCACCAGGCACGACATGCTGAAAACGAACAGGGCGAAGGCGAAGTAGAAGCGGTTGTACCCCGCGCCCAGGTCGTGCGCCATGTACTCGCTGGCGTAGAGCGCGATCAGCGTCGCCAGGCCCGTGACGAAGAGCATCCACAGCATCGTCAGGCTGTCGAGGTACAGCCCGAAGTCCGCCGCGAACGACTGCCCGGGCTTCTCGCCCCACGACAGGTGGATCCACTCCAGCACCCGCACGCCCTGCGCCAGGCCGGGCTGGTGGACCACGGCCAGGTACGTCTGCACCGCCGCCGCGAACGCGCCGGCCAGGCAGCCCACGGTGATCCACGCCGGCAGCTTGCTCCGGACCCGCCCGGCGGCGCACAG
The DNA here is from genome assembly GCA_026126345.1 of Phycisphaeraceae bacterium. GTDB lineage: Bacteria > Planctomycetota > Phycisphaerae > Phycisphaerales > UBA1924 > JAHCJH01. Next base: position 32,002 of record JAHCJH010000003.1, read on the forward strand.
CGCCACCAGCACCGCCGCCAGCAGCGGCAGACCCGGGATCAGCACCGCCGTCCACGGCCCCTCGACCACCCTGCCCAGCACCGGGGCCGCCGCACGCGCAGCGCCCTCGGCCGGCGGGCTGGCGGCGAGCGCCACGGACGCGAGATGTGAAAGCAGGTGGGTCACGGCATCAGCCCTTGAGCTCGCGCCACGCGGCGCCGTCCAGGGTTTCTTTCCTTCTGAACAGCAGCACGACCAGCGCCAGGGCCATCGCCGCCTCGGCCGCCGCGACCGTCAGCACGAAGATCACAAACGTCTGGCCCGTGTGGTTCATGTGGAACCGGCTGAAGGCGATCAGGGCGATGCCCGCGGCCTGGAACATCAGCTCCGTGCACAGGAACATGATGATCAGGTTCCGGCGCACCATGAACCCCACCAGCCCCAGCACGAACATGACCGCCGACACCACCAGGTAGTGCGCCAGCGTCACCCCGCCCATGTCGGCGGGGATCGGCCCCTGGGCCAGCAGCGTTACGAGCGTGCCGCCGATCACCGGGTCACCCCCGCGACGTCGGGCTCGTCCAGCCTCGCGTGCCGCTGCGCCTGGGCCTTGGCCGCCTCATCCAACTCCACTTTCTTCCGCGCCAGCACCACCGCCCCGAGCATCGCCATCAGCAGGATCACGCCGGCGATCTCGATCGCGCCGGGGTGGCCGTCGATCAGGCTGAACGCAACCCCCTCCGTGTTGCTCAGCCGCAGGTCCGCCGGCCATTGGGCCTGCGGGATCAGCCGCGTCGAGGCGCCCAGGCCGTTCTTGTCGGCGACGTACAGGGTGCCGTTGCCGTCACGCCGCGGCGTGATGCCCCAGCGCCGCTCCTTCTCGATGTGGATGACGCCCTCGTCGCCCTTGATCAGGCCGGCCGCCCTCAGGCTGTCGTTCACCTTCTGGGGCATCACCGCCAGGCGCGTGTCGCCCGGCATCAGCCGCGGATCGGCCTTGAGCCCCGTCGAGCCCCCGACCAGCAACGTGGTCAACGCCGCCAGCACGATGAACCCGGCCCCCGCCGCCAGCACCGGCTCGCGCGCCACCCGGTCGTACTCGTTCAGGGCCTCGACCTGGTCGGCGGTCGGCCCCTCGGTGGCCAGCATGATCACGAACAGGTACGTGATGAGAATCGCCCCGGCGTAGACGATGATCAACGCAAACGCCAGGAACTCGGCCGACAGAATGAGGTAGAGCCCGCAGGCGGCCAGGATGGTCAGGATGAAGTAGAGCGCCGAATAGATCGGCCGCGGGTGCGAGATCACCCGCAGCGAGGCCAGCAGCGCGATGAGTGAAAAGATGTAGAAATGAAAGTTCGGAACCTGATCGGGTGCCGCGAAACCCAGCCCCAGCACCAGCGCGCCGAACGCCCCCGCCAGAAGGATGGCCCCGAAGACCGCCGGGGTCAGCCGTTCACGCGGCAACGCCACCAGCACGCCCAACGCGCCGATGGCACACGCCCCGTAGAGCAGAACCGGACTGATCAGGTGCTCCAAGGCGGCCTTTCCTGTCGGCGGGCGCGTTCCGGCTTCGACCGGCACCGTGCCCGAACCCAGCAAGGGCGAGAGGATAGAGGCAGGACCCCCCGTGTTCAACAAACCCCGCCCTTCCCGGCCGCGGACGCGAAACATGTCGGTTGGCCGATCCCGTCAGATACGATGGGGCCGAATGACCTCGGTGCCCCGTCCGGCCATCTTGACGCTTCCGGCCCCGACGGCGCTCCAGCGCGCCCTGCCCAACTGGCTCACCGCCAGCCGCGTCGTGCTGGCGGGTGTGTTTTTCGCCGTGCTCACCCTCTGGCGGTTCGAGGATTCCGCCGCCGCCCGGTCCCAGGTGGACTGGATGCTGCTCGGCGCGGCGGCGTTGTTCGGCATCGCCGTGGCGACCGATGCGCTGGACGGATACCTGGCCCGACGGTGGAAGGTCGAGTCGATGTTCGGGCGGATCATGGACCCGTTCGCCGACAAGATCCTGGTGCTGGGGGCACTGGTGTTCCTGGCCGGACCGGACTTCTGGTGGCGGTTTCCCGACGGCCACCCGGCCCGCGTGAGCGGGCACGGTATCCAGATCTCGGGGGTTTACCCGTGGATGGCGGTGCTGATGGTCGGACGCGAGCTGCTCGTTACGAGCATCCGGGCGGTACTCGAAGGCCAGGGCGTGAAGTTCTCCAGCGACTGGTGGGGCAAGTGGAAGATGATCCTGCAGTCGGCGGCGATCCCGGCGATTCTGATCATCATCGCGGCCGCGCCCGTTCGGCCCGACGCCGCCGGCGCCTTCTGGAAGGGCGACCCCGGCAGGGTCGTCGTGGACCTGATCGTCTGGACCACCCTGGCCGTGACGGTGCTGTCGGGCGTGCCGTATGTGGCGCGGTGCCTGCACGTGCTGGCCCAGCGCCGGGAGCGGTCAAGCCATGACGCGGGGTGACGAACGCCTCATCGCCCTGCTGGCCGACCCGGCGGGCCCTCGCCCCGGCGTGCCGCGCGACCCGCCCGCCGACGAAGACCTGGCGTCCCTTTGGCCGCAGGCCGAGATGCACGGCGTGCTGCCGGCGTTCTTGGCAAACGCCCGCGCGGCCTGGCCCGGCATGCCCAGCGGCCCGGCGCTGGAGACGGCCCGCCGGCGGCTGGCCGAGCGCGGCGCAATGACCCTGTTCCTGACCGCCGAGAGCCGGCGCGTGACGGGCCTGCTCAACCGTGCGGGCGTGCCCGCCATGGTCATCAAGGGCGCCGAGTTCGCCGGCCGCCTGTACGCGTCGCCGGCGCAGCGCACGTTCGGCGACATGGATGTCCTCGTGCGCGTCGCCGACGAATCCCGCGCCGTCGAGGTGCTCACCGCCGACGCCTACCGCGAGCGAACCGACGACCTGAAGTACGAGGACGGCTACGGCCAGCGTGCCTTCGCCCACCAGAAGGTCCCGGGAACCGAGGTTGAACTGCACACCAACCTCGTAAACTCCCCCACCATCCGTGCCGGCGTTTCGGCGGCGTTCGACGACATCCCCGCCGAGCCGGCCCCTGGCGGGGCCGTGCGCCCCACGCCGGCGGGCCTGCTGCTCATCGCCTGCATCCACGGCGCCACCAGCCACGGCTTCGACAAGCTCCAGCACCTGTGCGACGTGGCGCTGGCCGCCCGGGGCGCCGCGGGGCCGATCGACACCGATGCGCTCCGTACGGCCATCGAGCGCACGGGCGCTTCGATGTGCGTCGGCTGGGGCCTCGATCTGGCGGGTCGGACGCTCGGGTGCGGCGCCTGCCACGCGCTGCGCGATTCGCTCCGGCTCAACTGGCCTCAAACCGTGTCGCGCTGGCTGATGACGCCCGACCTGGTGTCCCGGGCGCAAGGTCCGCGCCGCGCGAGCGGATCATGGCGGCGGCAAGCGCTGCGTCAGCTCCTGAAGCGTCGCCGAAGCGCGAGCTGAACCAGTAGATCTCGCGGAGCCGGCCCTGCCCCAGCGACTCGGGCGGGTTCACCGGCCGCCCATCGAGGCTGACCCAGGCGTGCCCGTGCAGCCGCTCGCCGGGTGATCGCGGCTCGTCAACGCCCAGGTGCAGGCGCAGATCGCCGCCGGCCGGGTCGAGGAACCGGAATAGCACCAGCGACCGCAGGTAGCACGTGTCTCGGGCTCGCAGCCCCGGAAGCCGCAGCCAGCGCCGGGTCAGCCGGTTCACGCGGGCCACATCAACCGTGCGCCCCGGCTGGAGCGTCAACCGCTGCAGGAACGCCGGCAGCGCCGTGCGTGCCAGCCGCGCCGGGGCTCGCACCACGAAGTGCCCCACGGCCGCCCACATCGGCAGCCCGGCCCCGGCCAGCAGACGCGGCGGCGGGGCCTTGACCAACGGGCTGGCCGGCGGCCGGACCGTCACGCCCTGCCCCCGTCCGCGAAGTACGCCTGCACGAAGCCGACGCGCTGAGCCAACTGCTTCACCAGCAGTCCCCGACGCACGAGTCCATCATCGCCCGAACGGGGCGTCGCGGCTCGCCACGCCTGCGCGAGCGTGCGCCCCCACGCCGCCAACTCCTGCCCGGCCGACCACGGCCACGTCGCCGGGTGGCGCCTGAGGAACTGGCCCTGCCCCCGCCCGTAGTTCACCTGCTGCCGCCACAGGTCGCGCCAGGTGGCGCGGTGCCGGTGCATCACCACGGCCCGCGGCGCCAGGGCGATCTCGCCGCCGAACCGGGCGACCAGCCGCTGGTGGAGTTCGCAGGTCTCGTACCACCGCATCGAAGGATCGAACCCGCCCACCGCCAGCAGGTCCTCGCGCCGGTACGCCAGGTTGCACGAAGGGGCCCACGGCGCCACGCCGTGCCGCACGTACTTCTCGGCGTCGAGCGCCCCGATCAGGTCCATGAACCGCGCCGCGGGCGTGACCGAATCAAGCCCCACCGTGCGACCGGCCACCGCCAGCGTGCCGCGCCCAGCCCCTTCGGCGTTCGCCAGCAGCTCCGCCAGCCACCGGCGCGACGGCACGCAGTCGGCATCGGTGAACGCGATCCAGGCTCCCCGGGCCGCGCGGGTCCCCGCGTTGCGCGCCGCCCCGCAGCCGCGGTTCACCGCCACGCGCAGGACCGTCGCCCCCGCCGCACGCGCCGCCTCGTCGGTGCCGTCGGTGGAACCGTCGGACACCACGATGCACTCGCGCTGATCCGCCGGAACACCCGCCTGCCGCACCACCGCGCCGACCGCCTCGGCCACCGTGCCGACCGCGTTGTACGCCGGGATGATGACCGACACGCGCATCACCCGCCCCCGGGCCCTTCGCCCGATGCAAGCCTCATGAAGAACGCGCCCCAGAAATGCACGTTCCAGCCCCGGTAGTACCGCTCGAACTCCGCACGCTCGGCAGACACCAGGCCCAGCGCCCGCCCCGCCGTCGCCAGCGGAGCCGCGGCGTAGAGACACCCGATCCCGCCGCTCACCCACAGCGTGTGCCACAACCGCCACCGCACCACGTCGGGGTGCTTCAGGTGCAGCTGCGCAAGGCCCGTGCCGTACCAGCGGGCCTGCCGCCAGAGCGCGGCGTCGTCGGACCGGTGCTTGTGAAACAGGCTCGCGCCCTGCGCCCAGACGATTCCAACGCCGCGCCGCCGCAGCCGGATGCACAGGTCGATGTCCTCTCCGCTGCCCATCCACGGGTCCCACCCGCCGGCGTCCCGAAGATCATCGACCCGAACGGCGAGGTTCATCCCGGTGGCGTAGGGGTGCACGGGGTGGTCAACGCTCACCGCACGGGCGTACTGGCCGTTCGCCTCGGCGAACCGCTCGGCCGGCGAGGCCGCGGGCCAGCCGAGGATCGGGCCCGTCGCGACGGCGCGCCCCGCCCGCTCGATCTCCTGCACCAGCGCGCCCAGCCACCGGCGGCTGGGCACCGTGTCGCTGTCGGTGTGGGCGATGATGCGTCCACGGGCCACGGCGAGCCCCGCGTTGCGCGCCGCCGACGGCCCGCGCACAGGCGCGTGCACCACCCGCGCCCCGCCCGCACGGGCAATCTCCGCCGTCCGATCGGTCGAGCCGTTGTCGGCGACGACGATCTCAAACCCCCCCGGCACCCCCACCTGGGCGCGCAGCGCCGCCAGCGTGTCGCCGATCGTCCGCTCGGCATTGAGCGCCGGGATCACCACGCTGACCAGCGGCGCACCCGTCACGCTCGATCCTCCGAAAGTTCGGCCATCAGCGCATCGCTGAATCGATCGACCCCCGCGCTGTCGCCGAACGCGTCCGGGCCAACCGAAAGGTCCAGGCCCCGCGCCGCGGCGCCCATGGCGCCGATCGTCGCGACCAGCGGTCTGGCCGCCGCTGCCTCTCCGGGGATCGCGACCTGCCGACCCAGCACGTCGATGCGCTGCGCCAATTCCAGCGGCGCCCAGCGCAGGCCGGCGCCCTCGGCCTCACGCCGCACGCGGACCACGAGGCAGACCACGGCGCTGGTCACGAGGCGGCCGGGCCACACTCCCTCGAGATCGACGTGCCGCTTGTCCGTCCAGGGCGAGTACGTCGGAAACCTGCGGATGTCCCCGGCTTCCGCCAGCCAGCGCGACGCCGCGGGATCCAGGTGCATCCGCCTGGCCACGGCGCGCGCCTCCACGCCGCCGGGCGCTCGCCGGGCCAGCAGTTTGTCGTCGCCCAGCGTGCGCCAGCCGCGCCGCAACAGGCTGAACGTCAGCGTGGTCTTGCCCGAGCCGGACGGGGCACACAGCACCGCGCACCGATCCAGCCGCGGGTGAACGACGGTCGCGCCGTGCACCGGCGTCCAGCCCGCCAGGGCCCAGGCCCGAGCCGAGAGCAGGGTCAATTGCTGCTCGGCCTCCTCGATCACGTCGGGCCGATCCCGCCAGGGCGGCACCGCCAGCGACGCGGCCTGCGCCGGCTCGTCGATCCGCAGCATCGTGCCGCGCCGACCGCGGCTCTCGACGATCCCCGGCGCGGCGCGCCGGACGTCCAGGTGCACCGTCGTCAAGAACCCGCCGGTCGGCGCGACGACCTCGCCGCGCTCGCGCTTGACGCAGCCAACGTCGAGCGTCCAGCACCTCGGTTCGCCGGGCCCGGCCCGCCACGGCGCGTCGTACTGGTTGCTGTGCCGCGCCAGTGCGCGGGCCAGCGCCGGGTCGCTCCAGTGCGCCCGCAGCGCCGCCGGACCCCACGCGTGGACGGTGCGATCCGCCGCCCCCAACGCCGCCCCCGTGATCGCAGGTGCCTCGAACGCGGACATGGTCATTCAGCCATCGGGATGCCGGGATCGAACGCGCTGACCATGATCCGCTGCAGCGGCTCCTGGTGCCGGGTCAGCGACGGGGCCGACCACGCGGCGCCCTCCAGAATCGCCGCGGGCTCGCCCGCCGGCTGCCCCGGCCCTTCGAGCGGCTCCACCAGATCGTCGGCGACGAGGTGCCGGATCACCGCGTCGATCGCATCCGAATCCGCCTCACGCGCGCCCAGCGCGGCGCACGCACGGCGCGCTTCATACGCCGTGGCGCCGGCTTCAAACTGCTGGACCACCGCCCAGGCCGACGCGTTGGCCGAGTAGAAGTACTTGCTGCGCAGGTCGAGCAGCACCGCGCCGTCGTGCAGCACCGTCGAGACCACGTCGGGCCGGAGAATCAGCCTGCCGGCGGGCAAATCGGTGGACATGAGCGAACCCTCTGAGAGCCCCGGGGAGATCGGCGGACCGCACGATGCTACCACTCCGCACGCCGCCGCGGCGGGTACGCTCCGGGCATGCCGATCGCCCTGTGGCCCATCACGACGTTCGGCCTCGGCCTGCTGCGACCATGCCCGGCACCTGGGGCTCCTTGCCGCCGGCCGGACCGGGTCTCGCTGCTGGCTGCTGGGCAAGGGCCCGGCTTCCGATCCGGCGCTGTGGTACGGGCTGCTGGCGGTCACCGCCCTGGCGTTCAGCGCCGCGTGCCTGGCGCTGGGCAACCTGGCCGAGCGCCACTTCCGCCGCAAGGACCCCGGCCAGGTCGTCGCCGACGAAACCGCCGGCATGGCCCTGACGCTGCTCTGCCTGCCGCACGCCTGCACCGCAACGACCACCCGCGCCGTGGTGTGGATCGGCGCGGCGTTCATACTCTTCCGGCTGGCGGACATCATCAAGCCGCCCCCCGCGCACCGCCTGCAATCCCTGCACGCGGGCGCGGGCATCCTGGTCGATGACTTGCTCGCCGGCCTGTACGCCGGCGTGCTCACCGGGGCGGCCGGCTGGCTGTTGCTCTGAATCCGGGGAGGATCGAACCATGCCCTGCCTCGTCGGCGCCGTCGCGTTCTTCTTCCCCAGGTTCGCGCTCTTCCTGGTGTTCCTGTTCAGCAACTACCTCGGGCGCGCGTTCGAGACCAACTTCTGGCCCTTCATGGGCTTCCTGTTCATGCCCTGCACCACGCTCGCCTACGCCGGCGCGATGAACGAGAACCACAGGCAGCTCAACGGCCTCTGGCTGGTGGTGTTCATCCTGGCGATCCTCATCGACCTGGGCTTCTTCAGCGCGCAGGGCTACAGCGGCAGCCGCGGCCTCCGCGGCCGATTCGTTCGCGTCGATACCGGCGGCGACGGCGGCGGCCGCAAACGCGTCCGCAACGACGCCGAATAGGGCGCCTCACACCTTGCGGTCGAGAAGCCGGTACCCGATCGCCTCGCTCACGTGATCGGGCCCGACGTGTTCGCTGCCGGCCAGATCCGCCACCGTGCGGGCGATGCGCCGGATCTTGTCGTACGCCCGCGCCGAAAGCCCCAACTCGCTCATGGCGCGCCCGAGCAGCTCCCGCGTCGGCTCGTCCATCGCCGCCACCTTGTCCAGCTGCTTGCCGCTCAGGCGCGCGTTCGGCACGCCCGCGCCCTGCCGGGCGATCTGCGCCGCCCGCGCCCGCTCCGCCTGCGCCCGCATGTCGGCCGTGCTCGTTCCCCGGGGCGCCGCGGCGAGCTGCTTGAACGGCACCGCCGGTGCCTCGACGTGGATGTCGATGCGGTCGATCAGCGGGCCGCTCAGGCGCGACAGGTACCGCTCCATCTCCCGCCGCCCGAACTCGTCCTGCGCGAAGTCCCCCTTGGGCGTCGGGTTCATGGCCGCCACGAGCATGAAATTCGCCGGAAACCGCACCGCCGAGTGCGCCCGCGCGATCGTCACGACGTGATCCTCCAGCGGCTGGCGCAACGTCTCGAGCACCACCCGCGGGAACTCCGGCAACTCGTCCAGGAACATCACCCCCCGGTGCGCCAGGCTGATCTCGCCCGGCCGCGGGATCATTCCGCCCCCGATGATCGCCGGGGCGCTGGCCGTGTGGTGCGGCGTGCGAACCGGTCGCGTGGTGACCAGTCCCGAGCCCGCCGGCAGCATCCCGGCCGCGGAGTAGATCCGCGTGATCTCCACCGCCTCGTCGGCCGTCAGCGCCGGCAGCACCCCCGGCAACGCCTTGGCCATCATGCTCTTGCCCGTCCCCGCCGGACCGAGCATCAGCAGGTTGTGCCCCCCCGCCGCCGCCACCACAATCGCCCGCTTGACCGCCTCCTGCCCGCGCACCTCGGCGAAGTCGATCTCCGCCGTCGCCGTCCGCAGCAGCGATTCCACGTCCACCGTCGGCAGTGGGCTCGGCTCCACCGCCCCAGTCAGGTACCCCACCACTTCCGCCAGCGTCGCCGCCCCGATCGCCTCCACCCCGGGCACCACCGCCGCCTCCGGCGCGTTGTCGCGCGGCACCACCACGCCGCGCAGGCCCAGGCTCTTGGCCAGCGCCGCCATCGCGATCACACCCTTGACCGGGCGCAATCGCCCGTCGAGCGCCAGTTCGCCCGCGAACAGGTAATCGCCGATGCTCAGCGGCTCGAACCGCGGCGCATCGAAGGTCGGAACCTCGTCCTCATCGGCGCCCGCGCCGCCGCTCGAGACCGCCGCCGACTCAGCCTTGGCGCGCCCGGGTCCGGCCGCGGCGCCCGCGCGGGCCCGCGCCGTTGCCGGCACCACCGGTCGCGGGCCCGAGCGGATCACGCCCTGGCTGATCAGCAACCCCAGCGCGATCGCCAGGTCGAACGCCGGCCCTTCCTTGCGCACGTCCGCCGGCGCCAGGCTCACCAGCACGCGCCCGTACGGAAACGGGTACGACGAGTTCTCCAGCGCCGAGCGCACCCGCTCGAGCGACTCCTTCACCGCGGCGTCCGGCAGCCCCACCACCAACTGCGTGTGCTTCTCCTGCGTGCCGTCGTGATCGATCTCCACCTCGCAGAGGTGGGCGTCGATGCCCTGCATGAGAAATGAGCCGATGCGGGCGAGCATGCCCGGAGCATACCGAACAAAGCACGATCTGCAAGGGCCGGCCCTAGGAACCTCAGTGCCCCGAATCCGCTGCCCCTCTCGGGGCGTGCTCCCGGAGCAGACGCACCCCAAGGCGATGGCCAAGGGCCAGGATCGTGAGCGTGGGGTTGGACGTGCCCACGCGCGGGAACACCGCGGCGCTCAACGCGTGCACGTTGGGCACGCCCGCCAGGCGCAGGTCCGCGTCCACAGGGCTGTCCGGAGATGTTCCCATGCGCAGGCCGCCGGAACTGTGCAGCGTGTCGACCGAGTGCTTGCGCAGGTGGTCCAGGAATCCACGGGGGTCCTTCGCGGGGTCAGGGATCAACACCTCCGCCTCGAAGTCCGCCTCGGCCTTGAGCCGTTCGAGCACCTCGTGGCAGATCGGAATCAGCGCGGCCGAGAGCTCCGCGTCGAGGTCCGACACGTCCCACGACACGGCGCACCCCTGGCCCTCGGCCCGGATCGTCCACTTCGACAGGGGGTACTGCTCGATGTCGAGCGTCGCCAGAATGCGCGTGCCGCGGTCGATGAACAGCCGGCGCCTCACGTACCGGCAGAAGCCCAGTCGCGGCAGCCCGATCAACAGCGCGCCCAATTCCCGGAACGAAGGCAGGCGCGCCCCCCGAAGCGTGCGCTGCTGAACTGCGTTCAGCACGTCGCGGACCGGCCGCAGGATCGACGACGTGGACGTATCGAACGCAAGGTGCAAGAACGCTCCCGGCCACTGCTTGCCGCGCAGCTCGATGTCGAAATGCTCGCCGAACATCAGCCCGTGCTCGAAGCGGTAGCCGAACCGCCGCGAGAACCGCCCCTGCGACTTCGGCCTGAGCAGCGCCACGGGAAACGACACGTGATCGTGAAAGTACTCGCCGCGCCCGGGTGCGCCGGCGGATCCGCACGCCGCGAACACGCGCTCGGCCAGCAGGTTCGTGTTGACGATGCCCGCCGCGATGACGAAGTTCCGCGCCGCGATGCGCGCCCCGCCGGCGTCCGCAGTGTCGATCTCGACGGCCTCGATCCCCCCCGCGCCGGCGGGAACGAACGCGCGGATCGCCGCGTTGCACGTCCCGTTCGCCCTGCCGGCGATCGTCGGGCCAGACTCCTCCGCGAGTTCTTGCTGCGGAACGGCAGGATCGTGGGCCGCCGTCGCACGTGCAGACCCGGCCGGTCGATGAACACCGACTCGGCACAGTGGCGGCTCGCGTCGATCCCGAACAGCGCCTCCACCGCGGCGTAGTGCGGCTCCAGCTCCGCGTACCCGACCGGCCAGCGCGTGTCCGGCCGACCCTCGATGGCCTCGAAGTCCGGCGGGCTCAGCCGGATCAGCCCGCCGCCCCACGTGTTCGTCGCGCCGCCGAAGGCCGTCACGCGCCCCTCGTTCACGCCCACGTGCTCCTTGAGCACGCTCCGGACCCGGAACGGCTCCTTCCGATCGCGGAAGTGCGCCGGCCCGGCCTCGATCAGGCAGATGCGCATCGACGGCTCGCGTGAGAGCTGCTCGGCGAGCACCAGCCCGGCGGCCCCGGCCCCGATGATGCACACGTCGTACCGCTCGCTGGCGCCGGCGCTCATGTTCCCGCTCCAACTCGGCCGCATTCCCGCACGCAGCGCCCCATGCGGGCGATCTCCTCCGGCTGGTTGGACGCGAGAATCGCCGTCGCGCCCGGCAGCGCGCCGGCGAACGCCTCGATCAGCCGGCGCGTCTCAATCCGGCCGGGCCCCATCGACCGCGACAGATGCTTCACCAGGTTGTACACGAAGACCTTCCGCCCCCGGAACCACGCCGCCGGAAGCCGGCACACCTCGTCCGTCATCGAGAGCATCCGCACCGAGTCCGCCGGAACGTGCCCGAGCCGCTCGGCCTCGAGCATCGTCTCCGATACACCCGATACGCCGAACGCGCCGATCGAGCCCGCGTCCTTCAACCGGCGCAGCTCGTCCCACGTCGGGCCCAGCGCCTCGTACGCCCCGACCGTCGGCGGCTCGTGGATCAGCAGGTAGTCCACGCGCTCAATCCCCAGCCTTCGGAGCGAGCCCTCCAGGCTGCGGCGCAGCACCGCCGGCGCGTAGTCGCGCCGGTCGTACCGCGCGCCCAACGGCAGCCGCGTGACCCGCTCCACCGTGCGGCAGGCCAGGTACACCGGCGTCGGCAGCCGCCCGATCGCCCGGTACGGAATGCCGAACTTCGTCGTGATTGTCACGCCCCCCGAACGCCCGCGCAGCGCTCGGCCGAGTTCGATCTCCGCCAGGCCGTCGCCGTACACCGGCGCAACGTCGAAGTGCGTGAACCCCGCGTCGAGCGCGCTCCGGATGATCCGCGCTCGATCGGAACGCCGGAACACGTGGTGCAGCCTGCCGAGCCCGAATCCCGCGTCCATGCAGCGCTCCGAGGACCACCCGCCCGCGCCGCCCGGGCCGACCGATCCCGATCCCCCGAGCCGGCGCGAGTGTAGGACCCACCCCCGCGAACTCCCGCGGCCGATGGTCAAGCAACACGTCCCGAGGACCGATATCGGCGGTACGGACGCGGTGCGCCAGCGGAATCCGGCGACCCGTGTCCCCGAAGCGCACCACACCCCTCGGGTAGAATTCCCCATGGCGACCACAGCGGAACGCAAACCGAAGCTCAACGACTACCTCTCGCTGTGGATTCTCAAGGCGGCCAAAATGCGCCGCACGCAGCTCGCATCCACCGAGACCGAAAACTACGACAAGTTCTACGAGGACTTCTTCGTCAAGAAGGACGAAGAGCTCAGCTACAACGACCCGCGCATGGCCCGCCGCCGCCAGACGATCCTCGAGTGCCTCGAACGCCGCGTCCCTGCGGGCTCGTCGATTCTCGACGCCGGGTGCGGGCTCGGCGAGGTGCTCGCCGACATCCCCGACCGGTACAAGCTCTTCGGGTTCGACTACGCCAGGTCGAACGTCGAGTTCACCAAGCGCCGCCTCGGCGCCCGCGCCGACGTGCGCCAGGGATCCATCTACGAGATCCCCTTCCCCGACAACTCCATGGACGCCGCCCTGTGCCTCGAAGTCCTCGAGCACATCGAGGACGACGCCCGGGGCGTCCGAGACATCGCCCGCGTGCTCAAGCCCGGCGGCATCCTCATCGTCGCCGTGCCCTACACGTTCTACTGGGCCGACTACAAGCGCCTCATGGGGCACTTCCGCCACTACACCCGCCAGTCGCTCTCGACGATGCTCGAGCAGAACGGTCTCAAGCCCGTCGAGATCCTCCCCAACTTCCCCAACTGGCACCAGACCTACACGCGCCGGTACGTCGCGCTGCGCGCCCGGGTCCTCACGGTGGGCAAGGCCTTCGGCGGCGGGTCGGTCTTCAGTTTCAAGTGGCCCTGGCATTCGCAGCGCGCCATCGACCGGCTTGAAGCCAAGCTCCGGCCCCTGCAGGAAGCCGACGCCAAACTCTCCTACGCCGATCTGGACACCAGCACGTTCATCGTCGCGCAGAAGCCCGCGTCGAACTGAACGCGCACCCACCACCGCGCTCTCCCAGCCGCCGCACCCTACCGTGCGCTCCGGCCATGGCCGCGCCGCACCCCAACGCGCACCTCGTCCACGCCGCCGACGCCGCCCGTCTGGCCTTCGCCCGCCCGCTGCCCCGCGGCGCCATCCCCGCCGCCCTCGACACCCTCGCCGAAGCGCTCGAATCCCAGCGCGCATCGCTCATCACCCTCGCCGCAGGTGAATCCGCCCTCGCCGCCGACGAACTCGCCCCCGAGTTCGCCCGCATGACCGGCACGCTCCGCCTCTTCGCGGCCGTCGCCCGCAACGGATCCTGGGCCCGCCCCGCCATCGACACCGCCGCGCCCCTGTCCATCGGCCCCGGACACGACTGCCGCTCCATGCTCATGCCCCTCGGCCCCGTCGCCGTCTTCGGGGCCAGCAATTTCCCGCTGGCCTACGGCGTCTGCGGCGGCGACACCGCCAGCGCCCTGGCCGCCGGCTGCCCCGTCATCGTCAAGGAACACCCGGCACACCCGCGCACCGGCCGCGCCCTGGCCGCCCTCGCCCGCGCCGCGCTCGACGGCTGCGGCCTCGAAGGTTTCTTCCACTACCTCCACCACGAAGACCCGCTCGACCACGCCACCGCCCGCGCGCTCGTCGCCCACCCCGCCGTGGCCGCGGCGGGGTTCACCGGCTCCCGCGTCGGGGGCCTGGCGCTCGAGGCCGTCGCCCGCGCCCGGCCCACGCCCATCCCCGTCTTCGCCGAAATGGGCAGCGCCAACCCGGTCATCATCACCCCCGCCGCCGCCACGGATCGCGCCGACGACGTCGCCAGGACCCTCGCCGATGCCATCCTGCTCCGGCACGGCCAGCAGTGCACCTGCCCCGGCATCATCCTCCTCCACGGCACGCTCGACGCCGGACGCGGGCTCATCGAGGCGCTCGCCCGCCGCATCGGCACGGCCGGCGCGCGTCGCATGCTCGCGCCCTGGATCGCCGACGCGTTCCTCCGCCGCATCCAGGACTGCCGAAGCGCGGGCGCCAACGTCCTCGCCGGCGGCGCCCCGGCGCCGGAAGGTCACGCCGCGCCGGTGCTTCTCTCGACCGACGTGGAAACCTTCCGCGCGTCTCCCACGCTGCACGATGAGTGCTTCGGCCCATCGGCGCTCGTGGTGAACCTGCCCGGGTTCGATTCGCTCGCCGCGTCGCCGCTGCCGCCGTCGCTCACCTGCACCGTCATCACCGCGGGACCGAGCGATCCCGATGCGCCGCCAGCCGTGGCCCGCGCGGCCGCCTCCGCCGGCCGAGTGATCATCGACGGTGTGCCCACCGGCGTTCGCGTTTGCGAGTCGATGGTCCACGGCGGGCCCTTTCCGGCCACCAACACCCCGCACACCACCGCCGTCGGCCCCCGCGCCATCGAGCGATGGTGCCGCCCCGTCACCTGGCAGCACAGCCCCGACCACCTGCTGCCGCCGGCGATTCAGAACGCCAACCCCCTGGGTCTGATCCGCACGGTCAATGGCCGCCTCACATCCGACCCCGTTGGCGACCCCGCCAGCGGCCTCTGATGCCTCAGTTGGGGGAGCGCCCGCCCAACGCCCCGCGCGATTCCTGCGCTCAGTCCACCGCCTGTCCACCGTGCAGTTCTAGCGGATTCCCTAGGCCTCCGGGGCCTTGACAACCATGCCCGGTTTGGCAAACTCACGGTCGAAGGATGTGTCGTGCCGCGCGGCCCTTTTGTGAAGGAGAGAGCCATGCGCGCGTTCACGATTCGTTGTGCTGTCCTGTTGAGTCTCGCTGGCACCGCGTCAGGCCTGTCGGCCCAGACGTGTGCGCCCCACTTTGAGCCCGTCGGCTCCGGCTTGCCCGGCCCGGTGCTCTCGCTCACCGTCGGTGACCTCGGCTCCGGCCAGGCGCTGTTTGTCGGCGGGCAGTTCGGCCCGGCCGGCGTGCTCGCGGCGTTCGACGGTTCAGCCTGGTCGGCCCTGCCCGCCGGGCTGGGCGGCAACGCCGGTGATCGCGTCACCGCACTGGCCGTGCTCGACGGCGAACTGCTGGCCGGCGGCTTCTTCGCGCTCAACGGCGGCGCCAGCGCTCACGCCATCGCCCGCCTCGACGGCGCCCAGTGGACCAGCCTCACCGGCGACAGCAGCGGCTTCGCCGAGGTGCGCCGCCTGCTCGTCCACGACGGCACGCTCCTGGCCTGCGGCCAGTTCAGCGCCATCCTGGGCACCAGCGTCCACAAGATCGCGTCCTACAACGGCCAGACCTGGCTCTCGTTGCCCGGCGGCGGCACCACCACCGGCACCGCCATCAACGCCATGGCCTATTTCGATCCCGACGGCGACGGCCCCGCACCCGCTGAGTTGATCGTCGCCGGTGAGTTCACGCAGATCGGCGCCCCAGCCCCCACCGCCGCGAACTTCATCGCCCGTTGGGACGGCGCCGCCTGGCACGCCCTGGGAACCGGACTCAACGGCCCGGTCAACGCCCTGGCCGTCTACGACGAAGACGGGCCCGGCGGCGCTCCGGCCCGCCTGTTCGTCGCCGGCAACTTCACCACCGCCGGCGGCGCCACCGCCACGCGCATCGCGCGCTGGGACGGAGCCAACTGGTCCCAGGTCGGCATCGGCTACTTCCAGGGCCTGGCCGGCGGCACTCGCGGCGCCCTCGACCTGGCCGTCTACGACGAAGACGGCCCCGGCCCCGACCGCCCCGTCCTCTACGTCGGCGGGGACTTCACCTACGCCGGCGGCCTGCAGCCGGCCCGCGGCGTCGCCCGCTGGAGCGGCCTCGCCTGGAACTACATCGGCCCCGTCAGCGCTCCCGGCGTTTCCGGCGGCTACGTCACCAGCCTCATGCCGATGAACGATGCGCTCTACATCGGCGGCACGTTCACCTCCGCCGGCGGCCAGCCCGCCGCCAACATCGCCCGCTACCGCACCTGCCACCACTGCCTGGCCGACGTCGCCACCGCCGGATCCGGCCTGGCCTCGCCCGACGGCTTCATCACCGGAGACGACTTCGACCTGTTCATCCAGGCCTTCTTCACCGGCCAGCGCGACGGCTTCGGCCGGCTCGTCGCCGATGTCGCCACCGCCGGAGGCGCCGAGCCCTACTCCGACGGCTTCCTCACCGGCGAGGACTTCGACCTGTTCATCATGAGCTTCTTCACCGGCTGCTGATCAGCCGCCGGAACGGACGCGCATGTCTCGCCCCGCGCCGGGCCCGCCCCGGCGCGGGGCCTTTCTTTCCGGGCGATACACTCGCTCAGACCACATTCCGAGACGCCCAATCTCTCCGAGACCATTCATGGCCGAGCAACTCGAAGCCGCCCTCGCCGCGACCGCCGCGGGCCACGCCGTGCCCGTGAAGATCAAGCGGCTCAGCGACCGCGCCACGCTCCCGCGCTACCAGACCGACCTGGCCGCGGGCATGGACCTGCACGCCTGCCTGCCCGACAGCCGCCCGATCGTGCTGGATCCCGGCCAGATCGCGCTCATCCCCCTGGGCTTCGCCATGGCGCTCCCGCCCGGCTACGAAGCGCAGATCCGACCGCGCTCCGGCCTGGCCACAAAGTTCGGCGTCACCGTCCCCAACGCGCCGGGCACCGTCGACGCCGACTACCGCGGCGAGATGATGGTCGCCCTCATCAACCTCGGCCCCCGGCCCTACACCGTCGAACATGGCGCCCGCATCGCCCAGATGATCGTCGCCCCCGTCGCCCGCGCCGAGGTCGAGCTCGTCGATGAGCTCGACAGCACCCGCCGCGGCAGCGGCGGCTTCGGCAGCACGGGCGGGCACTGATCGCGATCACGCCCCGCCCGGCCTCACGAAGACCCGAACCGCGTACCCTTCCACCGCAGGCGGAGGTGATGCGTCATGACGCCCAATCGCAAGTCGCTGGAAGAGATCTACCGCAACGGGCTCGGCCTGCTGGCCATCCCCGACGATGAGGGCGGCGTCATGCCTTCGGCGCCGGCAGTTCCGCGGTCCAGCGCCCCGCCGCCGGCCTCGAGCCAGCCGGCGCCGACGGCAACCCCGAAGCCCGAAGCGCCCGCGAACCAGCCCCCGGCGAAAAAACGCCGTCCCCGCAAGCGCGCGAACTGATCTCAACCGGCGATCACGCGCGGATCACCGACGCTCAGGCCGGCGCCGCGCGGGCACGACGCGCCGCGCCCCTTCACTGCCCGATCTTCAGATCGCCCAGGCCGCCGCCCAGGAACTCGAAGCCCTTGCCGAAGCCGCCGGTCAGCTCCTTGCCGCGGAACTTCTCCCGCTTGCGGCGCAGCTCGGGCGTCTCCTTCTGGATCTCCGCCAGGCGGGCCGCCATCATGGCGTCCTTTTCGGCCTTCTTCTCGGCGAAGCGCGCCTCGCGGCTGCCCGGCGCGGGCGCCTCGACCGGCAAAAGCGCCTTGATCGACAGGCTGATCTTGCGGGTCCCCGCGTCGATCTTCAGCACCTTGGCCTGCACCACCTGATCGACCTTCAGCACGTCCTCGGGCTTGTTGATGCGCCGGCGGCTGATCTCGCTGATGTGCACCAGGCCGTCCACGCCCGGGGCCAACTCGACGAACGCGCCGAATTCCGTCAGCCGCACCACCCGCCCGGCCACTTCGGCCCCCTCGCGCACGTCGTTGGTGATCGTCGCGAACGGATCCGCCATGAGCTGCTTCGTGCCCAGGCTGATCTTGTTGTTCTCCAGATCGACCTTGAGCACCTGCACCTTGACCGCCTGGCCCTCCTGCACGTGCTTGGCGATGTTCTTCTCGCCCGGCAGCACGCGGTCGTAGGAAATGTCGCTCATGTGCAGCAGGCCGTCGAGCCCGCCCAGGTCCACGAACGCGCCGAACGGCATGATCTTCCGCACCACGCCGTCGAGCACCTGCCCCTCGGCCAGCGTCTTCTTGAGCTCTTCGCCCTTGCGCTTGCGCTCCTCACGCAGCACGTCCTTGCGCGACAGCACGATGTT
This sequence comes from Phycisphaeraceae bacterium, assembly GCA_026126345.1. Classification (GTDB taxonomy): domain Bacteria; phylum Planctomycetota; class Phycisphaerae; order Phycisphaerales; family UBA1924; genus JAHCJH01. The sequence continues at coordinate 50,244 of JAHCJH010000003.1, forward strand.
GCCCAGCCCGCGCCGGTCGATCTGCACCACCGTGCACGGGAACTTCTCGCCGACGAACACCGACAGGTCCGCCACGCGGTCCAGGCTCACCTGCCCCGCGGGCATGAACGCGCGGTGCCCGGCCACCTCCAGCTCCAGCCCGCCCTTGTTCACGCCCGTCACCCGCGCCTCGACCACCTGCCCCACTTCCAGCAGCTCCCACTCGGCCTTCACCACCGCCCCCGGGCGCGAGCAGATGAACAGGTTCTCGGCCGTCTCGAACCGATCGACCACCACCTCCAGATCCGAGCCCACCGCCGGCAGCTCGTCATCCTTGAACTGGATGCGCTGCAGCACACCCAGTTCCTTCGGCCCGAACTCCAGGAAGATGTCCTGCGGGCCCACGCTCACCACCGTGCCCGTCCGCCGCTCGCGACCGGCCTCCACCAGCCGCGGCCCGCGGATGTGCGCGTGCGCCGGACCGCCCATCGGCGTCACCGCCCGACGGTTCTTGCCCTTGGAAGCGCCGCCGGTCTCTTCGGCCGCCGTCGCTTCCATCATCGCCTCGATCTCGGCGTTCAGCTCCGCGTCGAACCCGGTGCCGCCGGACTTCTGCTCGTCGTTGATGTCGCGCAGCGTGCTCCGTGTGTCGGGCACCTTCTCGCCCGACAGGTTCGGGCCCTTGCGCTCGCGCGGGCCCCGCCCGCCAAAGCCGCCGGGCCGGCCCGGCCGCCCGCCGTCCGTTCCCTCGGACCCCACCACCTCGGCACGCCGGATCGGCGGCAGACCCTTCATCGGGTCGCGCTGCGGCGATGCCGCGCCCGCCGTCGCCCCTTCTCCGCCCGTCGCCTGCGGCACCCCTTCGGGCTGGCTGGAAGATTCAGGCGAGGGATTCGGCGTCGTGGTCGGGTCCATGGGGTGCTCGGGGTACAAGTCGTTTCCCGCGCAAGGCCGGACGCGAGCAACCGCGCCAAGCCCGGTCGAAAGTCAACCCGCCGCACCGCGGCGTACCGGGAACCGCAAGTCTAGACGCGCCGGCACATTCGCCCACCCCGACACCTGCCGAACACCCAAGCCGTCCAACCCCTGCGTCGTCAGCCGTCGATCTTCGCCGCCTGCAAGCGGGCCCAATGGCGCCAATGCTCTGTGGTCCCCTGCACCGCGATGATGCCCAGCGCCCGCCGCGTGGCTGCGTCCGGCCGACCGGCGCGAATCTGGATGGCCGCGAGCCCCTGAAGCGCCGGCACGTGTTCCGGCGCAACATCCAGCGCCGACCGGTAGCACGCCAGCGCCTCGTCGCTCTGCCCGGCCCGTTCCAGCGTGAGCGCGAGATTCACCCTCGGGTCAGGGTTGCCGGGCATCAGCTTGCGCGCCCACTCGAAACGCTGAGCGGCCTCGTACAAGCGCGGGTCAGGCCCGCGCAGGAGCAGCACGCCCAGGTTGTTGTGCGCCGGACCGTGGAACGCGTCCGCGTCAATCGCCCGACGCAGCAGCCGCTCGGCGGCGGCCGGATCCCGATCCACCTCCTCCATGGCCAGGTCCGTCAGGCGCTGCGCCTCCGCGCTGTTCCGCACCATCGCCGCACCAGAACCCAGTGCTTCACCGCTCGACTCGCACCCGCCGGTCAGCGGCATGACGCAAGCGGCCAACACGCCTGCCACGCAGACAACGGACCACTGTATCGGCTTCATCGTGGCCGAACTCCTTGGTTCAGGGTTCCATCCGCGCCGCCGTCGAGATACACCGCTTCGACAGTCATCCGCAGCGAGAACCGAGCTTCGGGTTCGCGTTCCGAGCCCGTGTGCCGAAGCTCGAGGCTCACGATCGTCCAGGGTGCCGCGAGCGACCTCCATCGATCGAGCAACGCACCCGAGTCGGTGACGCGCAGACCATCGAACGACAGCCGCGCCCGTTGCACGCGTGCAGACCCCGTCCGGCCCGGCGCGGGGGCCTCGGCCTCGGGCACGATCTCGCGAAGCGCCGACTCCGGGAGCCCGGCGTCACGGAGCACCCGATTGGCCAGGCCGACCAGGTCGTCCTTTGGCCGGCCTCCATGGACTGCCCGGGGTCGCCGCCCACGAAGCTCGGCCGCCCGGACTTCGAGCCGCCGCAGTTCCTCCAGTTCGCCCTGTCTTTCCTCCACGAGCGCCGAGGACGCCCCGAGCCTTCCGACCCCGACCACGGCGCTGGTCAGAAGCGCCGCGACGGCCGCACCACACGCCAGGACGCCGGGCCCGTTCACGGCGCCCCCCCGTCGGCAACGCTCGACGCGGACCTCAGCCACCGCAGACTCAACCGGGTCTGCCCGCCGACCGAATTGGCCTGAGGCTGCACCATCGTCCAACCCGATACGTCCCGCAACGCCGCGACCAGAGCCTCAACATCCGATGATCCTGCCGCCAGCGCGTTCACGGCGATCGCCGCCGGGCCGACGGTGATGAGCTCGACTCGTACCGCAGTCCCGCTCGGCCAACTCGCCAGCAGCGTCGCGAGCGCAACACCGGCGTCCCGATCCCCTGCGAACTCCGGCCGAGCCGCCGTCACACGCTCCAGCCGCGACACTTCGGCACGAAGTTCCGAAACCGAACGCCCGCCAGCCGCCGCCGCGACGTCCGCTTGAATCCGCTCGTCACGCGCCAATCGCCGCTCGACGCCGAGCCACACCAGGCCGGCGGCGACCGCCCCCGTCGCCGCGATCACGACGCGCCATGCTCGCCGCGACGCCCTGCGTGCCGGAGCTTCCAACGGGCCGATCAGAAGATTGAACTCCTCGGGACAGACTCCAGGGGCCGCCTCCGCCACGAACCCCGGGATCTCGTCCGGATACAGCTCCAGCACGCCGCGACGCAGCGCCTCGACCGCCACGGAGCGATCACAGCAGCAGGCGACCACCCGTCGGTCGTCGATCGCTACGAACGCGCCGGCCAGAGCGTCCGTGCCCATCGGCACCCAGTCGGCAAGCATCAACTCCAGCACCGGTGAACGCGAAGCGACCAGCCTGCCGGCGACGCGCCCGACCGAGCACCCTGCCGGGACTTCCAGCACGGCCCAGTACAAATTCGAACGCGGCAGTGAGCAGATCGTCGCCGCCGCGACTGCCGAGTCGTTCATGGCCCCGCTCCCGCTCGTAGCTCGCCCCAGCGACGAAGCGGAACAGTGCGCTCCGACTCGTGCTCGGCACGAATCCCAATGCCCTGCGGTCCGATCTGTGTCACGCTGCGCGGGCCGATCCGGTCACCGACGCGCGCCAACGTCACCCGATCGGTGTCCGGGTCGTAGATCGCCGCCAGCCAGCGGTTCGGACCGTCGCTGGTGATGCCCAGCAGCTGAATCCTCAGTGGCGGCGGGGGCGGCGGGGGTTGTGACTCGGCGGCGGTGCGGGCCGGGCGCGGCCAAAGATCGGCGCCGAAGCCACGAAGCTCAAGCGGGGCAGACCTCGGCTCGCTCACGACCACGCTCACCGATTGATCCGGAATCGGCTCGACCGGCGGCGCCTCCAACGGTCGCAGCGCCCACCACCCGGCCACGCCGAGGAACACGCCGCAGCCTGCGACCGCGGCCCGCGAGACATCCGCTCGCCGACGAGCCCGGAGCCGCGACGCAGCGGCGATCCGATCGGGCGCGGGCATCACGCTTCACCCCCGTCGCACACCCGCGCGATCTCCCGGGCCGTCGTCCAGCCCGCCTCGACCAGCGAGCGACCGTGCTCGGCAAGCGTCCGCAGACCCGTCGCGGCGGCAGCGGCCCGCAGATCAGCCTCCGCCGATCCCGCCGAAATGAGCGCCCGAAGGCCCGCATCCAGGCAGAGAAGTTCGAACAGCCCCGTCCGGCCGCGGAACCCTGTCGCAAGGCACCCGGCGCACCCGCGACCTTCGCACGGCGCGTGCACGCGGCGCACCAGCCGCTGCGCCAGGACAGCCGAGAGACACGACGCGATCAGAAATCGTTCCGCTCCAAGGTCGGCCAGGCGCGTCACGGCGCCAACCGAGTCCGACGTGTGCAGGGTCGAGAGAACCAGGTGCCCCGTCAGGCTCGCCTGCAGCGCGATCCGCGCGGTGTCCTGATCGCGAATCTCGCCGACCATGATGACATCGGGATCCTGCCGGAGCATGTGCCGCAACCCCGATGCAAACGTCAGTCCCTTTCTCGGATCCACCTGCGTCTGGCTGATCGGCAGCGGCCCCCCGTCCGCACGCACGCCCAGCGCGGACAGGTCATACTCCACCGGGTCCTCGATGGTCAGAACGTTGAGCCCGATCGCGTCCGGCCGACCGACGATCCAGCGCAACGCCGCGTACAACGTGGTCGTCTTGCCGGAACCGGTTGGCCCAGTCACCAGGACCATTCCGGAGGTTCGGCCACATCGATCTTGAAATGGTCCCAGCACTTCCGGTGGCATGCCCACCGCTTCGAGCGTCGTGAGCGAACGGTCACGATCCGTGTCCAGCAACCGAAGCACCAGCCGCTCGCCGTACGACGTCGGTATGCTGCTCACTCGAACATCGATCGACCGACCGACAGCGCCAACCGTTCGGCCGATCGTCACCGTCGCCCTGCCGTCTTGAGGGGAGCGCCGCTCAGCGACGTCCATGCTCGCGAGCACCTTGACTCGGCTGATCATCGGCCCCGCCAGCCGCATCGGGAGTTCGCGCACGGTCGTGAGAACCCCGTCAAGCCGATAGCGCACCAGGGTGCGGTCCGCCACCGGGTGGACGTGCACGTCGCTCGCCCTGCGGCCGATGGCATCGAAGATGATCGCGTCCACCAGACGCGACACAGGGCCCTTGCCGTCCGTCGCCAGCAGCTCGCTCTCCTCAGCCCGGAGCGCGCCGACCAGGCTTGCCTCCACATCCGGCATCGCCGGTCCCGTCTCGTCTCCCGCGACGGGCGCGCCGACAGCCTCGGCGCCCCCGGCGAGCGGCGCGTACGCCGCGTCGATCTCCCGCGCCA